>PAIY01000213.1 GCA_002704825.1 Phycisphaeraceae bacterium | reverse complement strand
CTTGTCTTCCTTGCAGCATTCGGCACGCTGGGTGTTGGGGTCGACCAGTACGGCAAGTTCGACCTGCTCCTTGGCTTTGGACAGAAGTTTGATGATGTGCGTTGCACGCTCTCCCATGCCGATGGCAGCAAGGCGAATCGTCGCGGGGTTGGCAGATGAATTGGATGTTTGGGTGTTTGACAGGGTTGTCATGATGCTTTCCAGTAAACAAAAAGTACCAGTATTAAGGGGTTTTAGCGTTCCACCAGGGATGGACGCAGACAAATATGGGCAATGCAGGAGGAAATGTTTTTCTGACGCGTCCATGCGAGTTGCGCCTGGGCAGCAGCTTGGTAACCCATCGCTTCAAACGGCATGGCGACGGCAGCAAGCGGCGGGTCGGCCTGATGCGCCAGGGTGTTGTCGATACTCACAAACAGGATGTCCTCTGGGATGTTGATTTCACGCTCAAGGGCACACGCCATCGCACCAATGGCTTTGGAGTCACTGGCGCCCACCACGCCATCGATCTGGATGCCGCTGTCCAAAAGCTGACGCATCATCGCGCGGCCGGCTTCGCTGTCGATGCTGTGTGCAGCTTCAAGGATGCTCTTGGGATGGGGTTTGAGTTGTGCTTCAGCCATCGCCTGCAGATACCCATCACGTCGGGCAGCAAAGCCCCAGTAGTCATCACATGGACCATTGAGTAATGCAATATGACTGCGGCCGGCATCAATCAGATATTTTGTCGCAAGGTATCCTGCATGTTGTTGGTCAATGTAGACGCAGTGTCCGTCGTCGGTCTTCTGGTTGATCGACCAGATTTCCCAACCGCGTTCGATGAGTGTCGGCTTGAGTGTGGTGAAGCACGAAGGCTCAATGAGCAGGGCGACGCCCGGTGCGGTGTCTTCAAGAAACGCGCGGGTTTGCTTGTCAATGTGATTGCGTGGCGTCTGTCGGATGGTCGATGCATTGTAGGATGGTCCCAACGCTTCCTGAATCCCATGCATGATCCGCAACTGAATCTCACGGGCCGGACCCGAAAGGCTGGCAACGTCCTCGGAGATGAACACCGTAAAAGGGGTTGTCTGTGCGGTGATCGGATTGGGGCCAGCCTGTTGATTGACAGGTTGACGGCTGGAGACAAACGTTCCCTTGCCACGCTGGCGATTGAGATAGCCTTCGTTGACCAGTTCCTGTAAGGATCGGATCAGGGTCGGGCGGCTTACATCAAAGCGTTCAAGTAGTTGATATTCCGAAGGAAACGCGCTGCCGGCGGGGAACTTGCCCGATTCGATTTCCTGGATGAGCTGGCGTTTGACGCGCTGGTATTTGGGGAGGGTTGTGGTTGACATGTCTATATATTACAAAGTCAACTTGTATTATCAAGTTAAAACTTATTAGTCCGTAAAAATAGATAAAAATTGTCGCATAACGATAATTGTCAATACAAATAGGTTGACAAGTTGTCAGGCTTGGGATATGCTTTTTGACAGCACCTTCCACCACGGTAAGTTTTGTCACGCCACCGGAGAAAATAAATATGGCAAAGTCAGCCAACTCAAACGCGTTTACATTGATTGAACTACTTGTGGTCATTTCCATTATTTCATTGCTCATTGCAATTCTTCTGCCAGCTTTAGGGGCTGCACGGCGAACCGCTCGCAATTCGGTTTGCCAAAACCAGCAGAAGCAGATCGGCCTGGCAATGCACATGTATTCCAACGACAACAAAAACTACATGCCCTTCGCATACGACGATGCTTCGACTGAACCCTGGTACACCAAGTACTGGCAGATCAAGGTCAGCAAGTATCTGCAAAGCAAAGTCTCAGGCCGCGGGGCCAACCCGTTTTACTGTCCCGAAGACGGCGTTGACTCATCTGGTACGGATGTCTGGAAAATTGACCCGGACCCCAATGCGGAGTTTGAAGATGGCGAAATTGAATCCAGCTATGGTGTGAACCTGTACATGTTCTTCCGCGACAGTGGGGGCAATGGTGTGCATGATCAAGTCGAATGGATGACCAGCAACGCAGCCTTTGATAACAAGTTCTACACCGCACAACGTTTTGATTTCATGCAGCGTCCAACCCAGACCGTTCTCGTGACCGACAATCGACATGATTACTACTTCACGCATGAATTGCCCAATACGGTCAATGCGGCAGCGGCGGGTTGGGGCATGGTTGATTGGGCCCGACACGGTGGCAGTGGTGCACCTTCGCAGAATAACGGTCTCTATGCGGATAATCATGTCGGCGTGCTGCAATACGAAAAAGATCTCATCGGCTGGAACGAGACCTATCTCACCGGTGGTGTCAGCAGCAAGTTTGCCATGACGCATTCCTTTACCTGGCCTTATTGATCCGATTCAATCATCATTTTGGAGTTAACCATGATGCGACGTTTGTCCGCAATTCTGGCAGTATCACTGTGTCTGATTTTTCTGATCACCATGACAGCCAATGCTGCACAAATCCTTCAAGTCGATTCGACACGCACCACAACCGACTGGCAAATGCAGATCAAATGTGACACGGTCGTCGAACCCCTGATTATTCAATGCCTCATCGACGATGATCAAAATCCGCAGACCGGCTATACCGGTGGCTTTGATCGCCTGGTCGAGTTTGACCTGTTATACAAGTTCGATGGCAACGACCCAACCGGTTGGACCTGGCAACAACTTGCTGGCATCACCCGTCAACTCAGTGGCAATGTCGCAACCTACACCTTGCCCATCAACCAATTTTCCAGTGAGCAACTTCGCCTGCAAATCCGCCTGCTTAAGTCCGACTATTCGCAGGTACTGGCTCAGAGCGAATCCATTAAAGTCAATCTCAGTGATCTGCCTCAACCCGCTCAGGTTGCGGTGGAACCTGCACAACCGTTGGCGCCGGCTAAAGCCAATCGTCACCTGCCTGCACGCGATCGCGTCAAGCAAGCCAACTCGTTTTACTGCTATTACGGCAGTGGTAAAGTTGCCCAGCTCTCCGGCTATGACCTGGCCATTCTGCATTCCCCGCAGTACAAGAAAGCCGACATCGCCACACTCAAAAAACTCGGCGTCGTCACCACGGGCTATATCTCCGTCGGTGAAGATGACAAAATCAGAGAAGGTAACGGCAAAGGACCCAACGGCAAAGCAAGTTGGTATTTCGACCGCGATCACGACGGCATGCCCGATCAGAATTCGATCTGGAAAAGCTACTTTGCCAACCCCATGGATCCACTTTGGCGTGCCAACCGCGTCGCAGAAGCCAAACGACTTGTCGAAGAAGACGGCTACGACGGCATTTTCCTGGACACCATCGACACCGTTGGCCGCTTCCCGGATACTGAACCGGGTATGGTTCAACTGGTTCGTGATCTGCGTGACGCATTACCCGACGCACCGATCATTCTCAATCAGGGGTACAGCCTGCTATCACAGTTGGCACCCATGGCGGATGCTTTCATGCTCGAGTCCTTCACTGCGACATTTGATTTCCAATCCAAAAAGTACCGGCTCAATACGCCCGTTTCCATGGATTGGCATTCCCATAAAGTCCGTCAATATGTTCAGCCTGTCCTCAAAGATTATCCTTTGAAGGTGTTGGTGCTCGACTACGCTTTGCCAACGGATTTGGAGTCCATTCAAAAGGCGGCAGACCGCGCAGCAACGTTTGGTTTTCTCTTTGCCTCCGCACCGATCTATCTGGATGATGTGTACATCAACGACATTGTTGGTAAGCTTGATCCGAAGTGGCTTGAAAAACAGGCAACGCCCAAATCCATGTCACTGACTTTGCCCGAGTCAGCAAATGGTTTTCCCATGAACACCGTGATCATGCCTTCGAGTTGTTATGGCGGATATTCGGTTAAACCTTTGGTCGATGGCATCACGGATCGCTCAACCTTGCATTGGTCCGAATCAGCATGGGCGTCTGCTGAGATTGAAGGCGAAGACGTTTGGCTTGCCTTTGAATTCGACACGCCGCAAACCGGTGGCAAGGTTCAGATCACCTGGGCGACGGATAGCGGCAAAGCCTACATCTCCGACCGATACCGCGTGCAGATCAAGAAAGATGGACAATGGTTTGATGTCGTCGAGCAAACCCGTCAGTCCATACCGGTGAGTCTGCATCCCTTGCCCGAGACATCCTATAACGGTATCCGTATCTTCCAGTCCGCTGGTGATGGTCCGAAATCCCGCCCCAATCTCATGTGGATCGCTCAGGTCCGCCTCTTGTCGCGATGATGGCTTGTGAAGAAGGGGGATGGCTTTGAGAGTCTGGATCAGGCAGCGATGAGATGTGTCGCCAACTGCTGGGCTTTACATTGCCATGTTTCATGATCAAGACGCTTGCGAGCATCGTGTTGTGATGTCGGTAGACCGCCGATCGCGCGGGCGACGGCTTGTGTGACAAACGCATCAACATGGTTAACCATATCCGCGCAGTCCTGCCAATCGAGGATGCCCGGGAGATTTCGTGCGACGATGGATTTGCCTGTGGCCAGGTATTCCTTGAACTTCAGCGGCTGCATCGCACGGGTCACCGGTAAGTCGGCGTAAGGCATGACAAGCACGTCTGCATGCTGCGCGATGCTTGGCAGGTTCGCATACGCACAAGGTCCGGGCAGGATGATGTTGGGATGCTGTGTGATGCGTTCGTCGACAGCCTGTACCGGGCCGACCAAAACCAGCTTGCCAAAGTCAGCCAACTTCAAGCACCACGACACATCCAGACGCTCATCAATCAGGCCCCAGAACAGGAAAATCATCTCTGCGTTTTGACGATGCGCCCAGGTGGGGGAGACTGTTTGAGAGGCTGTTTTCTGGGCGCTTTGCCAATGGCTCAGTTCAATGCCATGGGTCAATAGATCAATGTTGGAAGTCCATTGGCCAAGTCGTTGAATCAGGTTGTTGGATACCGCGATCACACGATCGACCTTGCTGGCAAGTTCAGCTTCCATTTGCTGCATCACGCGACTGTCCAGGCCGGGCCAGACACTAAAGTCATCGACACAGTAGTAGACCCAGCGATCGACATGCAACTTGCCCACCAGGTCCGCGGTGATAGGAAGCGTGGTGATGGCAATACGCTGCTTATCCGACTTGCGATCAAGATGACGATTGACCTGGTGACTGATGAGGTGGCTGTTGAGTTTGCGTTCAAGCGTATTGCGGAAACCGGGGTACATCAGCGGATTGATCACGCGCAGGTTTAGAGGCAGGGGGCTCTGCTGAGATGATTCGGCAGACTTGGAACCGGTCCACTGCTTAAGCTTCGTGATCACTTTCTTGATATCAGCTGGTTTGAGGCTGGGCATGCGCATGCCAATGGTGTTCACCCACAACGCAGGCATCTGGGGCAGCAGTTGACTGACCAGATGCTGACAACTTGAGGGATGTCGGCCCCAATCATCGGAAAAGATCACAAGTTCGCACGAAGTGTCACACATCTTGCTCATAGCATCGGCAAACTCCACCTGGTCAGCCCACAAACAAGCATCACTGCAAATAAGGTCTCATAATATCACTTGTTTGAAGGCTTATTCGTCGATCCGCTTGAGAATGATCTGGTCGAAGTCGATAGCCTGCTTCAGTTAATCCGATGTATGGTCAGGCGACCTTCACGCGAACCAATCGCTTGCTTGAGTGTGGTGGTTTTTTCGAACCGCTGACAGTCTTCGTTGGGTTTGATACCGCTCATGGAGATCAGGCGTTGCTTGTGATGTTCCTTGCCTTAAAAGTGAATGCTGAATTTGGGCCATGGATTTTGCAGGAAGCAAGGACCATGAGTTTGGTCGATGCGGGTATGGCATGGTTGGTGGTTTGGCCGTGCGTGACGCCCAGCCCTTTTCGGATCGGGATCGGTGATCATGATGGTCATTCTGACTGCCTGATCAATCACACGGTTGTCGATGATCGTGACCGTTTCATCGACCTGGCCGCGCAGGATTGGTTACCCTTTTTGTTTGGAAAACGTGTTCTGGGGATTTGACCTTGATGACAAAATCAGCGACAATTATCCGACTGTCGCCGGAGTGGCGGAATTGGCAGACGCGATGGATTCAAAATCCATTTTGGTTCACCCCAAGTGTGGGTTCGAGTCCCACCTCCGGTACTTAAAAAAACTCGCAGCAACGATCATGTTGCTGCGAGTTTATTTTTATGGTTTGTTGAATGTTGTTGACTTTTATTCGCTGAAGCTCAGTGTGATCGACTTGATCTCGATGATCTGGTCCATGTAGCCCAGCAGTGATGTAATCGTACATTCACGCGGCTCATAATCTTTGTCCATGGTGGCGTTGAACTCATAGGTTTCCCAAGTGTCGGTGAGTTTGATGCCTGCTGCATTGATCAGGCGTTCTTTGTGTCCACCTTTTCCTTGCAGGAACAAGTCGATCTTTGCTCCTTGAGTTGGGCTGCGCATCACAGCAACGAGTTTGACCTTACTGTCCTTGGGTAAGGCCGTGTAGATGCGTTCAGAGAGTGAGGCTTCCCAACGCTTCTTGGGGTCTATATCTTTGGTTGTGAACTGAATGTAGTCTTCGCTACCATCTTTGAGCAGTTTCATATCCATTTTCTTGGAGTTGTACCACCAGTTGCTGTTTTTGTGTGCGAACGTTGCGTTGGGATTGATGGCTTGACCGGCTGGTGCAAGTCCTGCACCCTCAACTTCAAGATGTATATCGGTGATGGTCAACTCACCTGCATCCAATCCAAACAGCGCATACACACGCAGGTCACCAGGGGCGTAATCACGTTTGGCTTTGCCTTCGAAAGTGTAGGACTTCCATTCATTGGTGAGTTTGACATAAGGCGTGGCAAGTGTGGTATCCCAGGGGTGGCCGTTGGTCTGAATGTTGAAGCGGACCTGCTTGCCAGGATCGCCTTTGGCCTGGAAAGTGAGTTTCATGGCCGCGTCTTTGGGGATGAACATGCTGGTGATCTGTTGCAGACCACAGCGGTATGATGCCTTGGGTTGTGGCTTGGTTACATTGGCATGTACACCACCTTTGGTACCGGGCAAGTCATCAATCGTGACATACTTGACGTCCATCCCGTCACCTTTGATCAATGTCCAGGGTTCAAGGTCCTTTTCAAACTGGGGGTTCTCGCAGACTTCTGTTGCGTGGACGGTTAATGGATTTGTTAGAAAAACCAAAGCCAGTCCCAGCAGGCAAGTTTTAAATCGTGTCATGTGATGTCTCCCTGTGATATCGAATCCATGTTGATCAACAATGTGTATGCAAACCTTGTGTCATTACACGATGTACATTCTACAGCAAATCAGCTTTGTCGACTTGGTTTGATCTGGTTGAAGGACTATGATGTTAAAGTCAATTTATACGATTTTACAAGGACTATCAGGAGGTTTCACGATGACAAAATGGATGAGCATGTTGATGATTCTGCTTGGTGCACAGTTTGCATTTGCAGAAGTCATTGAATTGGAAGCTGAGGACGCCAAGGTGGACGCTGCCAATATTCTCGAAGTCAAAGAGGCTTCAGGTGGCAAGGTAGTTGCCTTTGACAAGAAGACCAAGCAATCCAGCGTTGAATTTACCTTTAAGGTTCCTGCTGACGGCGAGTATCAATTCTGGGCCGTCGGGCGCGGGATGTCAGGCCGTGAAGATTCGTTCTACACACAGTTGGATAAAGAAAAACGTGAGACCTGGGATGTGAAGTGGAATACTTCCCAGGACCTGATCAAGCAGCCGGTTCGTTATCGTGTCTCGAAAGATGACGGCAAGTACTTTGGCAAGGCCTATACCGCCAAGTTGACCAAGGGTGAACATACCTTTGTTGTCAGTCGCCGCGAAGCGGGTGCCCAATTGGATAAGCTGATCATTGCCCCAGCAGACATGAAAATCAAAGAAGACAAGAAATAATTCAGCAGTGAATCGAAGATGAACTGACATCGAAACAAAACGCTCATCCCCGTGATGAGCGTTTTTTTATGGGCACAGCTACTGATGGGTTATGCCTTGTTCTCCCATTGCCATTGTTTGCGGTACTGGCCCGGGGGCAGGCCGATGTGTCGGGCGAACTGTGTGTTGAAGCTGTAGACATCGGGATAGCCCAGGTTTTGAGCGATGTCTGCGATGCTCAGATGTGAGCCGGCCAACTGTTCCTGTGCCTGTTGCAGACGCAGGCGGATACGGTATTGGCCGGGACTGGTGCCGGTCGCCTGGGTGAAATTCTTACGGAAGCTCGCATAGGTCATGCCCAATTGCTGTGCGACGTTTTGCGTGTCCATGCGTTGATTGAGATTTTGACCCAGTAATTGTCGCGCGCGATCCAGCCAGTGATCTTCTGCATCTTTGCCTGCGGACTTTGCCAATTGATGCATGTCGATCATCAGTTGCTGCATCGCCATCATGCTGTAAGGCAATTGACTTTGCGGCCCATCATGCAGTCTCCGGCGGACCAGTTCATAGCGACGGATAATCTGCGGGTGATGGCCGATGTGAAAGACGATGGGTTTGATGGTGTCGATCCCCGCGACCTCAAGCAGGGGGATGACCGCAGCAGGCACCGCCACGTGATGCCACGTGCATACCTCATGACAGAACACCGAATGCACCACGTTGGGTAACCGCTGCCAAACATCACCGGCTTTGATGGGGATCGCATCGTGATGTTCATCCACATACGTCGCCCGCCCCTGGACCATGTAAAGCATCGCATATTCCATGGTCAGAAAGTTCTCCTGGCAACTGCCTGCCGGTTGCGTCCCCATGCCACAGCGCAGTACATCCCTGGTCGAAGGTGAAAGATACCGAATGGTGGTGATGACTTTTTTAGCCATGGCGTTATTTTATCAAAAATGACAAAAGTTGTTCAAAAGAAACATTGTTTATCCTGATATGATTGATAATAATCGATCAGAATTCATAAACAATCACTTTGAGAAAGTCCACCATGAAACGCACAAATGTTGTACTGGTTCTGCTTGATGATTACGGCTGGAAGGATTCGACCTGCTACGGTTCGGAGTTTTACGAAACGCCCAATCTCGACAAACTTGCAGCCGATGGCATGCGCTTCACAAATGCCTATGCGTCCTGCCCGGTCTGTTCACCCACCCGCGCTTCCATGCTCACCGGTAAATATCCCGCCAGGCTCGGGGTCACCAACTGGATCAACCATGGCAATGGTCATCCAAACACTGGTAAGCTCATTGACGTGCCCTATGTCAAACAACTGGAAACCAGCGAGTATAACCTCGCCAAATGTCTTGGTGATAACGGCTACCAAACCTGGCATGTCGGAAAATGGCATCTTGGGCTTGAAGATTACTGGCCGTTAAAACAGGGCTTTGACAAGAACGTGGGCGGATGTCACATGGGATGCCCTTATCACGGCTATTTCAGCCCCTGGCAGATTCCGACCTTGGAAGAGGGGCCAGAAGGTGAATACCTCACCGATCGCATCACCAATGAAGCCGTCAAGCTCATTGAAAATCGTGATACCGACAAACCGTTCTTTCTGAACATGTGGTACTACACAGTCCACACACCGATTCAAGCCAAGCAAGAGTACATCACGTACTTTGAGCAGAAGGCTAAAGACATGGGCATTGACACCATTGAGCCATTTGTCGAGGGTGAGTATTTCGCCTGTGATCACAAGAAGGATCAACGCGTGCGTCGTCGTGTGATTCAGTCCGACCCGGTCTATGCTGCCATGATCAAGAGCATGGATGAAAACCTTGGCAAGCTTATGCAGGCCATCACCGATGCAGGCGAGGAAGACAACACGCTCTTCATTTTTACCTCCGACAATGGTGGGCTTGCAACCGCTGAAGGTTCACCGACCTGTAACGCACCATTGGCTGAAGGCAAAGGCTGGATGTATGAAGGTGGCACACGTGAACCGTTGGTGATCAAATTACCGGGTACCATCGAAGCAGGCAGCGTCTCCCATTGTGTCACCACCACGCCTGACATCTATCCGACGGTTCTCGAAGCCTGCGGACTGGATGCACAGCCTCAGCAGCACTGCGATGGCAAGAGTATCCTGCCGGTTCTCAAGGGCGATGAGAGTTATGATCGCGGCCCGGTTTTCTGGCATTACCCGCACTACGGCAATCAAGGCGGCACGCCCGGTTCCTCCGTCCGTGAAGGTGACTACAAACTCATTGAGTTCTTCGAAGACAATCGCATCGAACTCTACAACCTCAAGGACGATATCAGCGAAGAAAAAAATCTGGCTGAGCAACTGCCTGACATAGCCAAAGACCTGCATGTCAAGCTGGCTCAATGGCGTCAGGATGTCCTTGCACGTGTCCCACAACGCAATCCTTCCTATGAACCCTTTGACCGTTTTGCGGTTGTTAATCAGTAAACCAGCCGAAAGTTCACTGGTCGACATTCTCATAGCGAGTATCATGAGCAGCAATCAACTGTTTATCAGAAGGATTGCTGCTCATGTCATTTGTTCCACGCACGTTTCGTCCTGCTTCGCTCCTGTCACTCCTGCTCCTGCTTGCCTTTGCTGCCACGGCAACTGCTGCGCCGGAGCACGACAGCTATGGCCTGTATCACTTTTTCAACAAACTCCGAAACAACCAACAGGTCACCGTTGCAGCCATCGGCGGTTCGATCACCATGGCACACAACGGTTGGGCCAGGAAGACTGCCGATTTGATCGCTGAGGCTTATCCGCAGAGCAAGGTTAATTTCGTCAATGCCGGCATCAGTGGTACCGGCAGTAATCTCGGCATCTTTCGACTCAAGCGGGATGTCATCGACTACCGGCCGGACCTCGTGCTCGTGGAGTTTGCAGTTAATGACGGTGGGGCGTCGGACGAGATTTGCATTCGCAATCTTGAGTCGATCGTGGTGCGTCTGCGTCAGTGTGCCAAACCACCCGCCATTGTGTTTGTCCAGGCCGCCTCGCGCGTCGGTGGCAATCACAAACGTCACAATCTCGTTGCAAAGCATCACCGGATCATGAGCGTGGATATGCAGAAAGCCATTGAAGACCGTGTTGCCAACACCGAGGCCACCTGGGATGAACTCTTTGGAGACAATGTTCATCCACGCGACGCGGGTCATGCGGTCTATGCACAGACGCTCTGGAAACGCATGCAGGCATATGAACACCTGCCTGCCATGACACTGCTCAACGAGCCGGACCGTGGCCTGCTTTCCAAGGACGGTTTGATTCTTGATGGCACGATGGTTGTCCCCAACTACAACGTTGACGGTTGGGGCTACAGCAACGAGCGCATCAATGGTTGGTGGATGAAATATTTTCAGGGCTCATTGCAGAGTTCCGAAAAAGCCAAGCCGCTGCATATCCCGTTTTTCGGCAGAACCGTCGGACTCATGATGCTCATCAAGGAAGGGCGTGGCCAGGTCCGCGTGCTCATTGATGGTGAATATGTCCGCGATGTCAGTGCCTTCCGCCCTGACTGGTATTACGGCACGTTTGTACACGGTGAGTTACTCGAAAACACATGGCATGTCCTGACCGTCATCCCCATCGGAGTCAACGACAAACCCGCCATCGCACGCATCGGGTATCTGTTGCTTGAAGACCAAACCAAAGCCCCGTATCCCATGCCTGAGTTCTGGAAAACAACGTGGATCACAGCTCAGTCCAAAGCCGTCTCCCTTGCCAAAGTCGAATGGGATGTCATCCCCACCCAAGCCTGGCAGGTCGTCGGACCCTTCGGCGGGGAAGCTGCCAAGCCTTGGGAAAATCCTGTTGCGGATCTCAATGCAGACTTCGGCGTCAAACCCGTCGGTAATCCCGACACCAAGGCAACCTACACCGGCTATCAAAACAAGTCGGTTGCCTGGCAGACTGCCCAGGGGCTTAACGGCTGGGTCGACATGCGGACCATGTACGGCCTGCGGGATCGGTCGGTCAGTTATGCCCATGTGCAACTCAAAGCCCCAAAGGCCGGTAACTATGATTTGCGGATCGCAGCAGACTATTTCACCTACATCACCGCCAACGGCAAGCGGGTTCACGAAATGCTCCAGCCGCATGGCAGTCCGCGAACCCGCGTGCCGGTGACCTTGCCGTTGGTCGAAGGTGTCAACGATGTCTGGGTAACCGTGCATGCCGGGAGCATGGGCTACGGATTCCTCATGGAGTTGCCTGCGGACGATACATTGGAAGTGGTCAAGTAAAAATTTTTCAGTTCAACTTTGTCACATCCTCAACCGTGATCTGAATGTTGTGAGTAAAACAGAACCTCGCTCTGAGTTCATGCCGTTGAGTCTTTTGTTGTGGGTTCTTGCCATGTGACAAACGTGTCATCGTGCGTGCATTTTTGTCATTTTATCTTGGACTAACAACGCGCCAGATGAGCTTGAGTTTCAAGCGTTCTTACTGTAGTTTGGATTTGATATACAACCTTCAACAAGGAGTTCTCGCCGTGATTGACCCCAAGATCGAAGACGCCATCAATGGACAGATTAACCAGGAATTGACTGCTGCTTACAGCTATCTGGCCATCGCTGCCCATTTTGAGAAAACCAACCTTTCGGGCTTTGCCAACTGGATGCATCAACAGCGTCTTGAGGAGTTGGACCATGCGATGAAGCTGTTTAACTACCTCATTGACCGTGGTGGTGAGATCAAACTTCAAGCTGTTGAGAACCCGCATAAGGACTTCGGTGGTCCGTTGGATGTCTTCAAGCTGGCATTGGGTATGGAGCAGAACAACACCAAGTCCATCAATGAGCTTTACCGCCTTGCGACGGATCTGAACGACTATGCGACGCAAAGCCATCTCAAGTGGTTTATCGATGAGCAGGTCGAAGAGGAAAAGAGCATGGAAGATGTCATTGCGATGCTCGAACTGGCGGGCGATGATCGCAGTGCTTTGCTGGTGCTCAATCAGCAGATGGGTTCACGCCAGGGTGATCCGGCTGCGGTGACCGGCGAGTAACTCACTTGGCTTTGCATGGTCTTGCAGGTGGTGTTGATTATTTCTGACACTTTGGCGTAAACCTGCTTGCTCATCTTTGACAGGAACATAAACTGACTGGCTTGTATGTTTCGTACAGGTCAGTCATTTTTTATAGATATCACGGAGACTTCGTCATGCCCTCGATGGATATGCCACTGGATCAACTTAAAACGTATCTGGGGATCACCCCCAAGCCTGCCGACTTTGATGCCTATTGGGATAAGGCATTGGCGGAGATGAACGCGGTTGATCCGCAGATTGAGATGACCCCCAGTGAATTTCAGGCACCCAATGCCGAGTGTTTTGATCTGACGTTCACCGGCGTCCGCAACACGCGAGTCTATGCCAAGTATGTTCGTCCTGCCAATGTTCAGAAAGGCAAGCACCCGGGCATCGTTCAATTCCATGGCTACTCGGGCAGCTCCGGTGCATGGCATGACAAGCTTGCTTACGTCAACGCTGGCTTTTGCGTTCTCTCGATGGACTGCCGTGGGCAGGGGGGCAAGAGTCAGGACAATGCCAACTTTGCTGGCACGACTTTCCGTGGCAACATCGTCCGCGGTCTTGGCGATCCGGATCCACAGAATTTGGCTTTCCGTCACATCTTTTTGGATGCGGCTCAGTTGGCCAAGATAGCCATCGAGCATATCGATGAGATTGATCCTGAACGTGTCGGCTGCATGGGGGGGTCTCAGGGTGGCGCGTTGACTTACGCCTGTGCTGCACTTGAGCCGCGTATCAAGCGATGCGCCCCGGGGGTGCCGTTCCTTTCGGACTATCGTCGTGTGTGGAATATGGACCTGGATCAAAATGCTTATGAAGAGTTGCGATACTTCTTCATGCATTTTGATCCTGAGCATAAGCGAGAAGAAGAAATCTTCACGACACTCGGTTACATTGCAGTGAACCATCTGGCGCCGCGTATCAAAGCCAACATGCTTCAGGGTTCATCATTGCGTGATAACATCTGCCCACCGAGTACGCAGTTTGCGGCTTATAACAATGTGCAGTCTGAAAAAGCGATGGTGCTTTATCCTGATTTTGGACATGGTCTGCCATCGGTCTGGGGTGATGCTTCGTATCAGCACATGATTCAGCTGTAACTAAATTTAGTACTAAAACCATAGGCTCATTTGGTTGGAAACAACCTTGTAATAGGGTGTAAGATATCACTGCGCGCTATGCAAAGTGATCCTGCTTTGTCATGCGTCTGACTGCGACGGTCTTTCTGTTGACCTTTGCATGGAACCCGGACACGATCGCGTTCCAAAGTCATTTGCACCGTCCACAGCAAAAGGAGTTTCCCAATGATCCGCAGGTTCCCAATTGGCAGCAAGCTAATACTGGCTGCACTTTGTCTTCTGGTGGTTGTCCTCCCATTGGCAGCACAGAATCTTTCACTCAAGGAAGCCAAACAACTCCGCGACGATGCGGCGTTGGCAAAGAAAGTATCAAGCAATCCCGAAGCGACAGCAGCTTTGGAACGTGTGATCGGCAAGCTCGATTCGATGATCACCAAGCTTGAAGAAAAAGAAGCCGACATCTACGACAACGGCAAAAAATATCCGCCAGCAGCCAAAGTCGAAATCAAAGCCTTCGATGTCCCCGTGGGCGCAACTGAAGTTCACGTGCCAGTGACCATGGATCGTCAAAGTCCCAATACCGTCATTGCCCATGTCCGTGTTTTTGACGGCAAAGGCGGACGTGCCAATCCTGATAAAACCAAGCCGGTGATCTTTCGCCCCGGTGACCCGTTAACCAAGACGGCATCCTTTAAAGTGCATGCACTCAAGGAAGGCAATGACGTGCGTTGCAATCAGCCTTCGGTTCCCGATGGGGCTTACCGCAAAGGTGGGAGCATTCGCATTACTGCCAAAGAAGGTGCAGTCAACGAACCCATCGAAGGTGGACGTGAACCGCTGACCTTCGAACCCATCGGCAAACTCACCTACAGCGAAACAGGAGACACCATCAAGTTTGATGACAAGGGTGGTTCAATGAGCTTTTCCACCGCGCTGTCTCACGGTCGTACGCAAGTGGGCAACGGTGAAACAGGATACTACGGTGAAGTGAAATACAACGGCTTTAAACGCACCAAAGAAGGATTGGTGCTTTCGAGTCGTCGCCTGGCAGAACCGGTAAAAGTCGGCAGCCCGGCGATCGAGTATCCCTTTCTTGCTGTCATGCTCTCAGGACACCGTACGCCGGAGACCTACTTCAAGCATGGCACCGTTGAATGGGTCGTCAAGATGCCCAATCGACGTGACTCCTGGCCGGCATTGTGGCTGGTTCCCACCGGTGGTTGGCCGCCTGAGATCGACGTTTATGAAGGCTTTGGTTACAACGGTTCCTGGCGGTTTCATGCGTCACTGTCAACCAACCTCCATGGCGGAGATCGCAACGTTCGCACGTTCACCCGTCCTGCCATGCGCATGAAAATGTCGGACTTTGGATTACCCAACACCCTCGATAGTGAATTTCATACTTTTGCTGTGACTGTGACCGCTGAATGGATCACCATGTTCATCGATGGTGTGGAGACCATGCAGTATGCCAACCCGTTTGACGGTGAGCAATGGTACCCGCTGACCAATGTGGCGGTCAAGGCTGGCGTGGATTCATCCTATGATAAAGGCTCCGGCGATATGGTGGTCAAGTCCATCAAGGTCTGGCGTGTAGATTAACACCATGCCTTCTGTGTTTTAGATCAAGTAACAGGCAGACGTATCCAACCCATGCGTCTGTTTGTTTGACTGATGTTTTGACTACCAATCCTCATCAAGCTGTATCAAGGTGCGATAACTGTTATACGCTTTTCTCGTTGATGCTTGATGACTGACCGATAAAAACATCGACTCCTGCATTGACAAGTCAACAGTCGATAAGACTTGTCATGAACGCCAAAAAACTGGCTCAATCTGTGGCTGCGCTACGGGCGATCCCAACGCTCATGCGCTATCGATTCGCCTGTCGGATCATGGGGCAGCAGCGCGCTTTGATGCAACTCAGCGAGTTGCTTTCAGCCAAACCCGGTATGATGGGGCTTTATCTCCGCCATGCCGTCTACCGTCGAATCCTCGATCACGTTGGCAACGATGTCTACATCGGATTCATGTCGCAGTTCAGTAAGACACACGCTCAACTTGGCGAACGCGTATACATCGGCAGGTTCTGCACGATTGGCTCGGTGGTGATGGGGGATGATGTGATGCTTGCTGACCATGTGCAACTTCTCAGCGGTCGACATCAACATGGTGACGCATCGAGTTCTGGTTCCTTGCACGAGAACAGCCATGTTTATCAGACCATCACGATTGGCAAAGGGGCATGGATTGGTGCTGGTGCGGTGGTGATGGCCGATGTCGGGGCAGGGGCCATTGTCGGCGCCGGTGCCGTGGTGACCAAACCAGTTGCTGCAGGCGATCGCGTTGGCGGAGTTCCTGCAAAATCGATTGTCAGTCACACCAACCGACAGGCAGCATAACCGCTTGTGGTTTAGCGCGATTCAAATCACGCATTTTCAACATCTCCCCAAGTCACATCCGCAAATGGTCGATGGAGTAGGTAGACGTTTTATCCGTCACAGACGTTGCAGAGAGATGTGAGATGCCCATGCAGATTCAGATATACGAAAAGCTGGATGCCGATTTACTCCGTGAAATTCGCATGTATTTGCAGACCAATACGCAAGTCGGTGCGGTGAGTAGTGATCATGATCCACGTTGGCTGTCGGTGCTTACCAATGCATTGGATCACCGCACGTTTGTGATCACTGCCCGTGATGAGCAGCAGTTGGTGGGTTATCTGCCTTTGGCGTTGGTGACCAGTCGCCTGTTTGGTCGGTTCCTGGTGAGTTTGCCATATCTGAATTTAGCGGGTGTGGTGGCTGAGAATGATGCCGTTGCAACTGCTTTAATCACCGAGGCGTCGGACTTGGCGCGGGTGCATGATGTGCAGTACATGGAACTGCGTCATGGCAATGCTCTTCCCCATGAGAATCTCACCAAGCAGCGTGATGAAAAAGTCCGCATGGTT
>PAIY01000212.1 GCA_002704825.1 Phycisphaeraceae bacterium | reverse complement strand
GTTCCCGACACTCTGCGGCATGGCGGGGGTCGCCTACCCCAACGATCTCTATGGCATGAATCTCACAGAGGCCATTAACACCGGCAACGAGCCGGATCGCGGCGCGGTCTTCTGCGATACACTCAACGACCGCTGGGGACAAGGCACGAACTTCCGCATGGTCCGTGATGGTAAATATAAGTATGTGGCCTTCGGTGATGCACCGGAAATTCTCATCAACGTCCAGGACGATCCCTTTGAGCAACACAACCTGGCGCCTGATGCACAAGGCGAAGATGCGGATGCACTGGCTCAACTCCGCGCGTTTGTGAAGCAGTCCATCAAACTCAACAATCAGGATGAATGGAAACAGCGGGATAAGCAACTCAAAGAAAAACATCCCAAACCCGAGGCAATCATGCATGCGGGACTCAATCATTATGAACTCTCAGACGGCCGGATCATCGAGCATGAACACCTGCTGTACAAGCCACATGTGGTCGCCCCGACAGCCGGGACCTACATTGCGGACGCACCGAAATGAACCGATGACATCGCAATAGCACGACCTGCAAAATTCAATACAATGGTGGCATCATCTTTCCAGTGTGTTCTGGCGATCATGTCCCCTGCTGGAGAGAAATGTACAGGTGAAAGCAGGTCCACTTTCATGTCCAGCATGCCTCAAACCAGGTCGAATCTGGCGTTGCAAGCCTACGAACATATCCATTGCAAACTCTGGAATGGTGAGTTGGCGGTCGGCAGCAAATTGCCGGAAGTCGCATTGGCCAAGGAAATCGGCGTCAGTCGAACCCCGGTCCGCGAGGCGGTGGCACAACTGGAGAGTGAAGGCTTTCTCGTTCAAATCCCCAACACCGGCAGCTTCGTTCGCATGATGCAGCGTGACGAACTGGACGAGCTTTTTGACTTTCGCATGCATCTGGAATGCTATGCCCTGGAACTGGTGATCCAATCTGCCGACGCCAAGCTGATCCAAAAACTCGGTGAGTTATGCGCCCAAATGTTCGACCAGATCAAACAGGCATACAAGTCTGAGCAAGTTGATCCCGTTGCTGATGGTTTTGTGTTCACACCGCATTGGCATCAACTTGATGCCCGTTTCCATGAACTACTGCTGCAATCCGCCAACAACCGTTGGATTCAGCGGGTCAGTGGTCAACTGCATTTGATGAGTCGCATATTCATGCCCGGTCGAATCATCGCGCGGAATGAGAATTCGTGGCATCGTGCCATCCGCATCTGCCGACAACACCGCGGTATCGTCCGATCCATTCGCAACGGTGACCTGAAGACCGGACGCGATACGCTGTGTCTGCATATCGATCAGGGGCGACATGAATCCATGGCATTCATGGACTGGATCGAAGCCCACATCAACGACAAACCTGCTCAGCGACGCAAACTTCCCGAGGAACAAGCCAACATGCTTGAGAACATTCTCCACCTGCGGGAAGTGTTGGCCAATCAGGTCGACGCGTGAAGCGTGATGAAAGATTCATTGTCATAACCAAAGCTGTGCTGCTCCTGCGGCACGGGTTGCATCACCACCACTGCCCCCAACATTGTGCCCCGTGACCCGGGAGAATCACGGCTTTCATGACCATGCATCACAAAACCATCGAATCACTGCTGATAAAACGTACTCACCGGCATGGGGTTGGCTTCATAGTCTTTGAGATAATCACGCAGCGTCTCCACCGCCAAGGATCCAACGGAGTCCGGCAGCAGTGACACCACGGGATAACCAGCCACGCCACGGTAAAGATCCAGATGTTCACAGAACCGCTGAGGCGTGATGGACGGATCGTTGCCTGCAATGTGATCCAGATTAATCACCTTGCCAGGGGCGGATTGGTGACAGACTTTAAAGTGTGCCAGCGTCAGATCACGCCATGCCATTTTCTCATTACAGAGCACATCGTTGGTGCGGATCGCATCACCGTACTGCGTAAAGAAAATGTCAGGCTGATGAATCTCCACTTCGACCTGCGGGTCAATGTCCTTGACAGCATTGTAAAACAGGATGTGCAGTTTCTTCATGAAGGACTTGTCCGCATAGATCATATCCCACTTGAACTTCCTCACGCCCATGTCGATAAATCGCTTAAACACAGGCTTGATGAGGTCGAAGGTTTGCTGGCAATCGACCCAGTAATACCAGTCATCTTCCTTGTTGGGTGAGTCGGGTGTCGAAGGTGAAATCATCGGCCCCTTGAGATGCGGATGGTTTTTAACCAACCGTGAAAGATGATGCAGCCAAACCGGTGCCATCCAGAGACCGGGGACAAAGCCGTTATCCGCAATGCGGCCGATCGTCTTTGCAAAATCGGGGAAGCGTTTGGTGTCGACATCCCAATCACCGTAAGTGAAGTGGCCGGGGGTCCAACCGTGATCAATGGTGAATTTACCTTTGGGCAACCCCATTGCATCGACGCGCTGCATGTAGTCATCGACAAAGGCATCGCAGAGTACTTCATGCGGCGTGCCGTTGCCCATGACGCGCTTTTGCTCGACCCATGTGCAGTATTCGATCATGTCCCAGTGAGCAGGACGCGCGCGCGTCGGATCAAGCAAGGGATGCGCTGCCATGATCACGCTGTTGCAATGCTTCCAGGCGGTATCCGCATCACCGTTGTCATCATGGTAAAGCGTCTGACCATCGGGGATGGTGACGATCAACGTGTCCTTGCCATCGAAATCAAATTGGCAACCCTGTTCGACCGCATCGGTCATGAAGTGAAAAAACTGCCCCTTGGCATCGACGATGGCAGGTGAACCGGACGTCGATGAGGCATTGATCGTGAACGGGTTGTCACGAAAAGCTTGATCACGCACGTAGACATCACGCCCCCAGATGTTGTAATACGGGCAATACAGCGGACCGGTCACGGGGAACGTCTGCATCGTCGGACCAGTAATCATGTTGGGCATGGGGGACACCTGAAACGCATTTAAAATTTTAAATTTCATCACTACCAACAAGGGCAGAACACCATCGTAGAAACTCCTGATTGGATGGACAAATCGACGAGACTGGCAACTGTCATTTGTCTACCTGCACTGCTAGAATCTGCGGATGCAATCTCCTGAATCCATCATGCGTGACATCACCGCCTTCTGGCAGTCCGGCCAGATGCACGGCGAGAGCATTCTGCCGATCCGATCCCAGACCGATGTGAACACCACCGTGAAACTGGCATTTGTCCCAGGCGATTTACCGCGGCTGGTCAAATGTGATTTAACGCAGACCTACGAACCGGGCAAAGATTTTACCTGGGAACCGGGCAGTAACGAGATCAACATTCCTGCTGATTCGCGGATCATCGTGGTCCGTGAATCAGACCTCTATCGCCCTGCCCATTCGCAGAGGCATGGCAAGTGTCGAGATCAGGACCGTGACATTTTCTTTGCGCCGAAAGGCCAATACCGCGACATGCAGACGGCGGTGAGTTATGCGTTTGATGTGAAGCAATGGAAACTCGCCATGCGGATGCAACCTGCAGGGACGCTGCCGAACATCACCGCCAAACTCACAGCAGGTGATCCGGTCAATCTCGTGTTCATGGGTGACAGCATCACCACCGGCTGTGATGTCAGTGGCAAGTACAATGTCGCCCCCAATGCACCGGGTTATGCGCAACTGCTCACCGATGCGATAAGCCAAAAATTCAGTTGCAAGGTCAATGCGCAGAACCTTGCCGTCGGTGGCAAAACATCAGACTGGGGACTGGAACAAACCGACAACATCATTGCTCAAAAACCTGACCTTGTCGTCCTTGCTTTTGGGATGAATGACGCTTCGCATCAGACAACCGCGTTGAAATTCCAGGGAAATATCAGCCAAATGATCGTGGACATCAAAGCCAGTTGCCCAACCTGCGAGTTCATGCTTGTGGCAACGATGACCGCCAACGCGGAGTGGGAACATGCCAGCCCCGAGCTTTACCCGCAATACCGCGAAGTGCTCTCGCTGCTCCAGGGCACGGGTATCATCATGGCCGATGTCTACAGTCTCTGGGACGAGCTGGTCAAGCGCAAAGGTTACCTGTCTTTTACCGCCAATGGGCTCAATCACCCCAATGACTTTGGGCATCGACTTTATGCTCAAACGCTTTGGGCCTCACTGCTGCACACCGTCGGTGTTCAAAGCATGTGATCGATCAACGCCATCAGACATATTGAATCTGCGTGTGCTCGGCGATGCTGTCTTGCATCTCCAGCGAGATGGTATGCGGGCAGGTGATCTGGTAATCATGTTTGCCGTCAGCAGCCAACTGTGCGGAAACAAAGATCGGACCATGCGGGGTTGGCAGTTTCAATGTCGCATGGGCCAATGTCGCAGGTTGCGGCGCAAAGCGGACTTTCTGCCAACCGGGTGTGATGACTTGGATTCCCATGAGTTTGCGCGTGATGATGTTCAGCGGTGCCGTCGCCCAGGCATGATTCCAGTCGAGATTGTTCTTGTACCGATGTGCCCAGGCTTCGAGGGTCATCGTCGATCCCTGCTCGATCATGTGATACCAGCTGCGGTCATCTTTGGCGGTCATCAGCTTCAGGGCATGCTCTGAACTGCCTGCATCGTACAAGGCTTCAAGCAGGTATTGACTGCCGTACACACTGCACGCCATGCCACGGGATTCAACGAACTGAAGCACGGTTTGCTTACGGTCCTCAGGCACCATCCCAAAGGCCAGCGGGAACATGTTCGAATGCAGCGAGCTATGCGTTGAACCTTCACCATCGACATACAAACCCGTACTGGAATCAAAGAGCTTTTCATTCATCGCAACGCGGACTTTTTCGGCCTGCTCGTCAAACTCAATGATCTCACCATCGTGACCCAACGCTGCAGCGATCCTGGCCATGCATTTGCATGCCTGATAATGCAGCGCGTTGACAACCGTGTTGATCGGCATCATTTCATGATTATCCCGCTCACCCGTCCCACCTGCTGTGAAACTTCCCGGGGGCCAATCAACCAGATCCATCAAGCCACGTTCTTCCATGTACCGTTCATGATAAAGATGCAAACGAGCTTCCAACGACGCAGGCCGATTGGCTTTGTCCGTGCAGATCAAGCCATCCTCACGAGCTAACTCGATCAACGTCTTGGCACGCAGGTCCTGGTAAAAACAGGCAATGGATGATTGCTGTCCGGTGTATAGATAATCCGCCCATGCCATGAAAACACTGTGCAAATTCCAATCCGCAAACCACGTCGGATACTGCATCAGGTATTCCGTGCTGTAACGGGCGATCTGCACCGCGTTGGCAAAGTCCACCGCATAATGACTGAGCTGATTGATGTAGGCATCACCTTCATACGGGATGCGTTCGCGATCACCATCAACATACACACCACAAAACGTCGTCGCCTTGATGGTGTGCTTACACAAATCCCACACCGCGTTGAGCGTGTCATCCGACGAGGTGAACTGGGCAGCATCATCGTCAAACGTAACGTGCGCAGCGATCATCTGAAGCGATGAATCATCGACCGTAAAACCGCCACCAGCAATCTGACAATACCGCATCGGCAGCACCTCGCCGACATCCGATGGCATGGGGATGCCTGCGACGTTGGTGTTGCGCTCATCAGGCGGGATCACAACCTGATAGCGGTGCGTTCCCTGCTGCAATGGCACCTCAATGCAACGATAGCGAACCGTCCCCGGAGGGTTGGCGTCAATGCAATCATCCGTTGAAAGTTTCTCACCGAGTTCCACCTTGGCAACAGTGGAGTTTGCATCACAGGTAGCCGAAAACCGCACCGTTGCAAACATCGCTTTGCCAAAGTCCGCAAATAGCACACCATCATCTCGATGCATTAACCGCGTTGGCTTGATGCAGGATGTAACAACCGTCGGACGCTTGACCGTAAACCGGCCGGATTCATTTTCAACTGTGGACATGAGAAAACCCAACATGACAAAGTGGACACCGCAGGATTAAACGCGACGACTGGTCATTTGTCAAAACAACCGGTCTCCTTCAGGTCATACCGAATCTGAGCACCGGGTGTTAACTCGCTGCCCCTTGGATTGATGTAGCCACAAAAGGTACCGTTCAAACATCCGTCGCTCAATTTTGAAAACAACCTGCATGACATCCCCCCTGAAGCAATTGGCCTTGATCTGATCGCCAAATTGCGTACTGTATACAGTATGCAGAATACACTTGAGCGACGATGTCTGGCGGACCAGGTTTACGATGTCATTCGGATGGGTATCCTTAGCGGGGATTACTTGCCGGGGATGCGACTGGTCGAAGAGGAACTTGTTGCAACACTGGGCGTCAGTCGGACACCTGTGCGTGAGGCGCTGCGTCGACTGGCTGAGCAAGGCATGGTGGACTTACAGCCACGCAAGCGGATTGAAGTCGCCCAACTGGCGGAGACCGAACTGGAAGATGTCTGGGCAGCACGTCTTGCTCTGGAGTCTGAATCGGTGCGGAGTTTTGTAAAGCGTGCGGATGACGAAGCAATTACTGAACTCAAACAGCTTCAAAAAGCTTGCTTGGATGCATGGGAACGCCGGGACAAAGGACAGCTGTTTGCCTGCGAGTCGGCATTCCATTTGGCGATCCCACGACTGGCGGGCAACAAAACCATCACCGCCCTGCTTGAACGCCTCGATGCCCGGATTCAGTTGGCAAGACTCGTGCTCTGTACCAGGGAAGAAAAGATCGGCAAGGAAATTGCCACTCACAAACAAATCATCAATGCCCTTGCCAAACGTGATATAAAAGCAGCAGTCAAAGCGATGCAAAATCACATCGGGCAGGTCGGGAGACTCTCGTGATTTTTCGATACCTGTTATTGATCCTTGGCGTCTGGAGTTGTTCAACCGCTGCCATCCTCATCAAACTTTCGACCATCGAGCCGGTGTACCTGGCCTCGATACGACTACTGTTGGCGTCACTGTTGTTACTCCCGTTGCATCTGCATGCGCGTAAGCGCTACCCCGGACAGGCACCGAAACTCAGAACGGTGTTACTGCCTGCGGTGTTTCTGGCGATGCATTTTGTGTTGTGGATCGTTGCAGCGCGCATGATCCCTGCAGCCAACGGCGCACTCATCGCCAACCTGGTGCCGTTGGTAATGCCGATTGCATTGTGGCTGATGGTCAGTGAAAAGCCCAAATCCCGCGAACTATTTGCAACGGTGATCGCGATGACGGGTGTCGGGGTGATGGTGAGTTATGACCTGTTTGAATCCGGGTCATTGCTTGAAGCGTTGACGGAGCAGCGTTCGTATTTACGCGGTGATTTACTGGCTTTTTCAGCGATGTGCATGCTGACGGTGTACCTTGTGCTCGCTAAGCGCAACAAGGCGGTGCCGAGTATCTGGCTTTACATCGTGCCGGTGTATGCGGTGGCCGGGGTGATGTGCTTGCCGTTGGCGGTCATGCTTCATGGTTCGCCGCCGCGTCTGGATCTGGAGCAAACCGGTTTGCTTCTGGCGTTGGTGATCCTGCCAACGGTGATGGGGCATACGCTTTTGAACATCGCCATGTGGTGGTTCCGCGGGCAGGTGGTGAGCATTTTCAATCTGTTCCAATTCACCTTCACCGGCGTGATGGCGTACCTGATACTCGATGGTGAGATGCCAACCAACGCGTTGTATGTCGCAGCAGCAACCGTCGTGACCGCAGTGGTGATTCTGGTTTGGTCGAAAAAAGAAAAGACCCTTGAGCCGACCGATTGCACCAAGCCAATCATGGCGACTCAAGAGTCTTGAAAGTGTGTTTATATTCGGCAAAAACAGAACAAATTCAATCGTGGCCGGATCTCGTCATTCCCGCGCCCCGGAAGTCGTGAATCCAGTGGCAAACAGTTGACGCTTGCAGGTTCCACTGGACTCCCGCCTGCGTGGGAGTGACGGGAATGTGAGTCTCTGAATGGTTTGAAGTATGCGATTTACTCTTCAAACAAATCCAGTCGGATCTCAAAGATTTTCCAATCGCGGGGCTTGTATCTTGTGCCGGATCGTTCGGAACCGGCGCCTGCCAACTCCAGCGTGTTGACTTTGCCGAACGCCAGTTCGTCGGTGATGTCGATATCGGCAATCGGCCCGAAGCGGTGATGGTGTCGGCGGACGAGTTGATCGTTGACATACATGCCAAGGACACTTGCGTTATCACCTTCCATGAACAGTCGCACGCGGTACTTGCCCTGCCAGCTTGCTGGGATGTTGATCTGCGTGGTCGGGCCGAATCCACGAAGGCGTTTGCCAACCGGTGTTGGCAAAACGAAGTCGGCCGTCTTTCCTTTGTGATCGGTGAACTGCCAGGTCCCTGCCAGCGAGACACTGCGTGACGCGGGTTTGCGTTGGTAGAGATACATCTGACCACTGACGCCGATGTATTTTTCACCGTCTTCAAAGTGTAAGGCGATGACGTTATTCCCGGGCTTGAGCAGGCGCGAGACATCATAGGTGTTGTAGTTGTTGGTGGTCGGGCCGTGGAGCATCTGACCGTTGAGATACAGCGAAGCCTTGTTGTGATACTGCGGGCCGGACCAGGCACCAGTGACAAGCGTGATGGTTCCGCCGCGATGTTGCCAATCATTGGGGACGGTGAAGGTCTTGCGAGCCCAGAGCGCTTTGCCAGCTTCTGCGCCGCTGAAGTTGAGAATGCCCATGTCTGCATCCTGCCAGCTGCCGACCTTGCCGGAAGCTTGAAGCCAACTGTCGTGGGGTTGGTTTTGTGTGAACTGCCAACCGGGCATCAGGTCCATCGTCGGATCTTCCCAGCGACCTTGAGCATATTTTGAGAAATCTTCTTCAGAGACACGCGCGGGTTTCCAGAGTTTGGTCTGGTGATTCCACCAGTGTGCCAGCGCGTCATCCGCAGCACTGTCCCGGAGCATCAATAGCACAACTTCACGGGCAGGGACATCGACCGTCGCTTTGACCGCACCGTTTTCGACCTTGAAATCAAGGGGTTTAATGCCGTTAACCGAGAAGCAGATCACCTGCTGGGGTTTGTGATCCACAGGCAGGGACACATCCACGGAGACGTCCTTGTCTTCATGCCAACTGATAAGTGTGGTCACACGATCCAGACCGTTGTTGGTGCGGTAAGGCTGCGCCCAGACTTGTTTGTCGGAGGTGGTGCAGAGCGCTTTGTCGAAGTTGACACCTTCAAGCAGTGATGCGAGGAATTGGGATTCAAGTTCCTTGGGCCACCAGATGCCCATGCGGTCCTGCGCATCTCGCCAAAAGGCGGAGCCCATGAGGACGATCTGCCCACGCCCCATGGGAACGCGCACGATCGCTGCCTTGCCGTTGTCATACGTCGCGATGGTCTGCGCGTTTTCACCCGGCTGCATTTCGACGGAATAGAGGTTGTGATTGTTGCCGACCCAGTCAAGTGACTGACCGTTGTCATCAAAACTTTTGCCTGCAAAACCGGGGAAAAGTGTCTGGTCTTTGGCAAAGGTGATCTTGCTGGTGTTGATCTGACGGGTGCCCAGAACTTGGGTTCCGGTGAGTTCGTGAAGCTTCCAGGCATCGGGTTCATTGAGCAGACTGCGTGCGGTGAAAGGCAAGGTGACAAACGTGCCACCGGACTTGACCCACTGGACAATGTCATCCAACGCCTTGGCATCGAATGTTTCGTTGCCCGAGTCGATGATGAGTTTGTGGCCGTACATTTTGCCGTCCGCCAATGACTTGTCATCCAGGTAGAGATAGGAATGTCCCAGTGTCTGCAACGAACCGCGACCAAGGTCCCAGTTCCAACCATTTTGAATCGCGCGGGCGCTGTTGCCTGCTGCGGGATAGGGACGCATGGGGTTGTACTCAATGGCGCGCGTGCTGCGGTAAAGCAGAACCTGCGGGCCGTCAATGTCATACTTGCCCAACTGCTTGATCACCGGCATGTGGTCGATCCACCACTGTCTTAACGCGGGATGACGCGTATAGGTCTGCGTAAGGAAGACTGCATCATGTCCGTTGAGACCTGCCAGGAAAATGCGACGGAAGGAGTTGAACTGGTCGGTGACGTTCTTTGCCGGCCCAGCCGTTTCACTGGAAGCCGGTAAACCGTAGAGATAGCTGTAACGCTTGTACCACGGGAAGAACCAGATGCCTTCGCCAGTGAAGTGCGGCCAACCGCCGTAGGTGGTCGCCAGGTCAAGCCACTTGTCGGTGCCGAAGCCGATCGGTGCCATGAACTTGATGGGTTGATTGGGGGCGACCTGGCGCATCCCGCCCAGATTGCTCGCCCACTGTTTGTACTTGTCAGCGATGAGCCAATCTTTCCAATCCATCCAGAGTTGGTTCATGTCTTTGCCAAGATAGGGATAGACGGAAGGCTTTTCGGTAGAGATGAAAATGCGACCGTTCCAGATGCCGCCGATATCATGCAGCGCGATGGTGTTGCTGCCGGGCTTGAGATGTTTGGAGACTTCGATGGCGCCCCAGACACCGACCTGCCCTGCCAACTCACCGTTGAGATAGATGCTGTGATAGCAGGCGTTTTCACCGCTGTGATACATCTCATGTGAGATCGGGAACCAGTAGAGATACAGCTTCTGATCACCGTTAACCGTCTGTGGCGACCAATCAAAACTCCGACGGAACCAGGCTGAACCCTTGTTCTTCTCTTTGAAGATTTCGAAGATCGAATCACCACCGGGCATGCGCATGGAACGCCAGTTGGCATCGATGTCAGTCTGCCACCACTTACCTGTCAGACCATCATCAAGCTTGTCTTCCCCGCGAGCGAACCAATCACCGGCAAGTGACATCACTCGCCCGTTAAGTCCTGCAAACGTGGCATACTCGGGCACAGGGACTTGATCCCATTCACTGAACGGCAGGTTGTCCTGGCGGTACATCCGCGTGACTTTTTCAATCGAATAGCCCTTGGCTTTGAGATAGCTTTGCCAGGACTGCTTAGCCCATTTGGAATAGTCACTGTGATAGTCGTACCAGTGATCATGACGCAGTTCGCCATAAGGTGACATGAAACTCATCACGCCGGGATGATCGGCATAGGGTTTGATCAACTGCTGGGTTTGATACGTGCCATAGCCATGCACGTCATCGGCATGCCAGGACATGTGCTTGCGACCCTTCCAGTAAATCAGCGGGCCATGCCAACCACTGGATAAAAACTCAGCAGGTTGGTCTGCAAAGTCCGGGAAGCGGCGATCCGTCCAATTCGCACCACCACCACCAATCACGCCATACACGCGCGTGCCCACCGGCAAGTTGCGCTTCGTTGCCTCCTGCAACATCCAGGGCACTTCGGTGTTCTTGACGATGCCATCACTGTTATCCAATGATGCCGGATCAAGCCATGGCTCAAAACGAATCTTGTACTTGGCAAGAAACTCCAGATCTTCCATCGGATCCTTGAATCCGGGACCATCCTGGGCAACGCCCTGCCAATTGTGATGATTCGTCAAACCGCCAAGGCCATACATGCCCCAACCGTAGCGATCAAAGCGATCCAGATACGTCGGATACTCGGGGACGGTCGTGATCAATGTCCACGGTTCGGACTGTGTTTTGAGCAATGCTTCAATGCTGGCTAATGACGATGATGCCCAGACCCCTGCCGTGCGACCCGAGACACCGGCGACGTAAGTCAGCGTGTCACCGGCTTTGACCGTCAACACCTGCTGGCCATTGACTGGCTGTTTCTGCGTGGTGACGTTGGGGGACAGCGTGAGGTCCGCGAGCAGTTTGCCCAGCAGCGTTTTGGCCTTGGCCGGACTTTGCGCTTCGAACGTTGCCTGGCTGACATCGCTTTGCCCATCGGCATGCATCCGACTGATGGTTGCGTTGACTTTCCCAAAGCCGCGCAGTTCCAGTTGGCCGGGGACCTGACGGGTGTCAGACGCCTGCCAATTGGTTTGGGCGAAGGTCAGGTTCACGCTGAGCAGTATTGTCAGCAGGACGGTGAATGAGGCATATTTCATGGGGATCAATCCTGTTTGATCAAGTGATTATTTGAGGGCTTCAAAGGTGTCAGGCAGCTGATTGAAGATGCGGAAACAGTCAAAGTCCTGCACGATGGGTGTGCCGGCCTGACCGCTCTTGCCAAAGAAAATCTCGCCATCTCCAAAACCGGATTTGACGGTATCGGCATTGAGTGTGAATTTGATGGTTGCCATCGCCATCGACTTTTCGATGGAGACGTTGCCTTCCGCGGCATACATGGTCATGCTGATCATGCCATCGGCTGCGGTCTCAAAGCCCAGCGCCAGGTGATAAATCGTGTCGGCTTCCATCACCAGGCCGATCTCCGGCGCGATGACACTGGCGTCACGACCGTTGGACATTTTAAACGGCGAAGCCTTGGCTTTGGGGCCGAGTAATTCCACGCGGGGCTTGCCGTCATGCGACAGGTAAACCAGACGCAAACCATCGGAAGCACCTTTGACATCAAAGACGCGCATGACGCTCATGCCTTTATCCAATTCGGCATTGGCTCGGAAGAAGAAGTCGAACGCGCCGTTGAGGACGACCTTGCCATTGACGACCTGACTCATCGCCGCAAAGCTGCTCTTGGCGGACTGGGGTTTGATGATCACACCGCCGGCATGACCGGGATTGGAGTCGGCACGGGCATCCACACGGAGGTATCCGCCGGACGCCGAAGTCAAAGTCTTGTCGGTTGCGACGGTTGTCTTGTTGGTTGAGTAAGCCACAAGAGACGCCTTGCCGCCTGTAGTGACCAGTTGGTCTGCCGAATCAAAATCAGCTTGCAGAACCACGTCCGCGGACAATGGTGCGACGATGAATCCTGCCAACAGACAGGCCAGACAATGCGTGCGAAATAACTTCACGTTGAAAACTCCTTGAGCGATTTAATCCTGAAAATAAAGCTTGATTTCCTGTACATCCGCGTGACCTGAGCCGTGGTAATGCACCAACTTGATGTCATTGGGTTGGCCGTACTGGATGAGGCGGGTGATATTGATATCGAACTCATGGCCGATGGCATGATGATGGGCGCGGCGCCATTTGCCGTTGACGATCACACCGACCACGTGACCGGTCGTGCCGATGCGCAGGAAGGTTTGTTTGTCTTTGTAGGTTGCCGGTATCTCAATCTGACGGCGAGCCAGTTGGCCATCCCAGCGTCCGGGGAGTTTGCTTGTTCGGTCGAAGTTCACAGCGTCGGTCGAGAATTCCCAATCGCCAGCCAGGTCCATTTCCGCGAGGGGTTTGGGCAGGTAGGCAAGCCAGGCTTCGCCACGCATGCCGATGAGCGGTTGATCACTTTCAAGGTCAACGGTGATCGTATGCGTGCTGCCAGGTTTGAGGCGATTGGTGACATCGATGCCATCAAGACCATTGAAATGTTTTTCGATCAGCACGGTATCGTCCAACATGACACGCGCCTGGCTGAGGAATGTCTTGCCAATCCAGCTCTGCATCCACAGCAGGACTTTGCCATCGGTCCAGTTGTTGGGGACGGTGAACGTTCGCGTGAAGGTTTGCTGTGTCTGCTTGGCTTGTGAGGTTGGGTTGGGTGCGATATCCAAGCGGCTTGGCCAGACCGGATCATTTGTCACCGGTGTCCAGCCTTCGGCGAGATGCAGCGTGTTGGGATACGTGGGCATGTCGTAGGCCTTGCCCGGATCGCCGGTCATGTCCTTCCACCAGTTGCGTTGAAGGTCAAGCCATTGTTCAGGCGCGTTGGTCACTTGCTTTCGTGGTGTGCGGAAAAGCCTGGCTTCGTTGGGTTCGAGGATGAGATTGGCCAGACGCGCGCCATGTTTCTTGGCAGCGAGGTTCAGCGTCTTGCCATCAATGACATCGAGAATCTGACCGGGATTGTGGCCGAAGATATCCAGCTTGGTCATCGCCTTGCCGTTGGATTCATTCCACATAGCCCAGTAATCGTAGAGACCGTTGTTGCTGACATAATGCCGGAATCGCACGCCCGGGGCGCTGCCGGGGAGCGTGTCCATCTTGAAGAAATCAAAGACCGAACGGATGGTTTCGATCATGGCAGTCTGGTTACCAAACCACAGTCGATCGCTGGCAAAGTTGGCACCGATGTGGACGACATAACCCTTGCCGAGTTGGCGGTAACCCATCGCCACCGTGCCATCATCCCAAAGCAATAAATCCTTGCAATCGTCGGAAGTCGCCTTGAGCCTGAGCCCATGGCCCTTGGCCGAGAGCAACGTGCGAGGCAATTGATAGTCACCGACATTGGGGGCAGCTTTGACCGCGCGGTTGATCTTGCCGGAGCTCGTCACCGGATCACAACTCAGAACCTCGTAGCCAGAGAGTTGACTGATCGGCCAGCTATCGCCCTTTTCAGGGGTATGGCGACCGGTTTGGATGAAGGTGACGAAGATACCACCCTCACGAACCCAGCGTTCAATGTGATAAACATCCTGCTCAGCGAGAATCGTGGTGTTGGTGTCAACGATGAGCTTGTAGTCATCGGCAAGCCTGGAAGCAAAGTCGGTTTCACAGACCGCGTCGATGCGATAGTCACTGCTGAGTTTACTGCTCAGATTCCAGCGCCAATAGCCGGTGGGGACATTGCGATCCGGATCATCATGCCAGGGGAAGCCGGTGAGTCGCTTGACGCGTGAACTGATGAGTTGGGCGATCTGGGCTTTGGGTTGGTGATACGTGCCTACGGTTTGGATGGCAGGCAAGTAGTGTTCAAACTTTTCAAGAACCGGCTTATTCCACAGGACCGAACCGATATGGATGAAGTAGTCAATGCCGTTGATGCCTTCGGTGAGCCAGCAGCCAACCATCTTCTCCATGCCTTTGGCATCCTTGGCCGGACCGCCGGGCTCGAGCGTCATGGGTCGACCGATACTGCGCATGAGCATGGGCAGGTAGTCGGCCCAGAATGCGGACATGTAGCCGGTGTTATGGAAATTGCCGTTGTATTGGTAGGCATAATCCTTGAGGGTGTCTGCCACGTAGTCCGGCGCCATCATGGTGATGCCGCGGTTTTCGTCAGCCTGACGGATCATCTGTAAACCCATGTGAACATTCTTGGCCCGGCGTGCGGTGACGAAATCCATGAAGTCGGCCCACTGGGCATTGCGATGTTCATCATCACCGGGATAAGTCGAAGGCGCCTGATGCGAAAGGTAAATGCGATAGGCCATAAACCCACGGGGCAAACCCAGGGCAAGGAAGTTGTTGCCTGCCTTGATGGTGTCGGTGACATCGACTGCGACCCAATGCGGGAAGGTGTGCTGAGATTGCGTGCTGCTGACGCGCTTGTCGTTGAGGTTAATGGTAACCGTCAATCGCTGCTGATCGGTGAGATCCCAAAGGTATAACCACACGCGCTTACCCGAGGCTTTGTAGTCTGCGGGCATGTCAAACGTACGACGATAGACCGCCGGCTTCTTGGGCAGGAACATGGTCTGATCATTGCCGGGGGAAACAAAGTCGCCCCACTTGCTGTCATCAAAGTCTTGCTTGTACCAATCAGCAGGACAGTCTTTACCATCGTCTGAAAAGTTGATTTTCCACGTGCCGGTCAAGTCCAGCGCGTTGTCATCAAAGCCCATGAAATAAGCCACTTCCGGGAACTTCACGTCGGACCATGTTTTGAGTTTCTCATCACCAAACCAGCGCAGGTTGAGCATGGTCAGACTGTGATAACGTTCCATGAGCCAGTTGGCATAGGCCTTGTCGACCGCGGGGCCGTAATCCAGGAACAGGTCCTGTTGGCCGTGATGCACTTCGCCGTAGGGTTCCTGGAAACTGAGCACATTGTCGAACTGACTGAAGTGATCGATCTGATTTTTGATCAGTCCCAGCGCGTTGCGGCGAACGACATTGTCCCCCATGTACAAAACACCCTGCCCTCCCAGATGCGGATCAGCGATGCGATGCATCCCGCCGACGAATTGGGGCATTTTCTCCGTGACCGTTTCTGGATGTTGATTGACCATCCAAGTCGATCCCTGGTAGGAAAGTCCGGTGTTCACCTGCACGGGCAGGTTGCGTTTGGTCGCTTCCTCCATGGCCCATGACCACCAGCTTTGATTGAAAAAGCCTTCACCAGTGACGATCTCGTTAAACGGATTCCAGAAAACAAAACCCATATCGCCATGCGACTTGGCATAGTCGAACTCATTGACGGGGTTGTAGGTATCGACCTGTGATTTGTCCGGCACTTCCCATGGACGGTAATAAAACCGAAAGCCATGTCGATCAAATCGATCAAGATACATGGGGATTTTCGCATCACTGTTCCATGTCAATTCTGCAAGGTCACAGCTGAGTTGATCAGCAATGGTCTTTGCCAACGTGCTGAGTTTATCACTGTCATTTAAGGTAAAAAGGATGACTGCATGGTCGTGACGCAGCGCGCCGATGCCTTGGCCCTGAGCGGTTTGAAAACACTGGGCGTTGTCAGCGGTGATGATTCTGCCATCGGTGTTTTTAACCTGTGTATCAGAGATAAACTTGGCCTGAAGTAACCGGGCGTGAGTCTGATCTTCACAGTCGACCAACCAGAGTTGGCAACCGGGCAACAGTGAATCATTGGACCAGACTTTGATGCGGCCGTAGCCGGTGAGGCGTTGATCTAAACTCGGCGGTGTTTGGCCAGTGATGGATTGCAGTGATGTGGCTGCGTGAGCAGCGGGTTGACACATTGATGCGATTAACAGCATCGCAGCCCAGATCAAGTGACGTGAAAACATACGGACCTCTTTCCCTTTGCGATTGCGGCAAAGGATGATTCAAAACAGTCGAATAAGTCAAAAGTTGCAGTGCAATACCCGAGACAGTCGGCGGATCAATAGTACATGGCGGGCATGTCCGGGACATCCTGACTGCCATAATTGCCGTTGGCTTTGGGCCCCCAGAATTGCCAATTGCTGTTCCAAGAGGTTGAGCCACGGTAGGAATAATATTTTTTCATTGGCAGACAGGTGCCTTCGCCGGAAAAGGCTCTATCGTAGACCTGGGCATCTTCCCAGACGGCACTGCCTTCACCACGCAGCACGTTGCCCCCCATGACTTTTCCACCTGCGGTGTGATTATTACGGGCCTGCCAAACCATCGCCATTGAAGCGTTAGTGCCCGGAGACAGCGCAACCGGATCGTGGGAGATGGCCTTCATGCCATAAGGGCCGGATTGGGCAAATCGATCCAGGGAAACGAAGGTGTAAGCATCGCGTGATCGCACCGCTGCTGCATCGCTGCTGTAATTCCCGCCTAAAAACGTGGTGTAAAACGTGTGCGACGGGTAGTCCGTTGTGTAAGGTTGCATATTCAGCAGACTGTTGGATGGGCAGATCAGCGCATCACCATTCATGTTCTCACGCCCATGATTACCTGCCCCGCCGATGTCCTTGGTCTTGATGCCCAGGTAATTGTTGGCATAGCTGAGATAGCTGTTTGAATACAGATTGTTGGATGAGAGCTTGGCGTTAACCCATGGATATCGCGGCGAACACGGCAACTTGTTTTCATAGTCGCCTGCATAGACTGCAAGGGCGACATACTGCTGACGCAGGTTGTTCAAACACATCGACTTTCTTGCTGCTTCTCGTGCTGAACTCAAGGCAGGCAGGAGAATCGCAATGAGCAACGCGATGATGCTGATGACAACAAGCAGTTCAATCAAAGTAAAAGCCTTGCGACACGATAGCGTATGGTACGAGCCAGACATATGCGAACCTTTCGTGCTTGCGGGAAACGACTGGTCAAAAAATTACGGGCGCTTCACCAGTTGGGGTTGAAGCATGATCCGATGATTGGCACTGTCAAACAGGGCGTCATTCATCTGAATCAGGTTGATGACATGTTGGGCAGCCAGGTCTTCACGAAGCCAGACACTGGAGAAATTCATCAGGCTCGACCAGGGCGTATTCCCAATGCCGACCAACTCAAAGTTGTCCGGCAATTGAATGTTGTTTTCCTTGGCCACCTGGAGCAATGCAGCAAGGCGGAAGTCTTCACCGATGAACGCCGTCGGGCAATCGGGCGACTTGAGCCACTGCAGCGCCAACGCGCGATTGATTGGATGCGAAGCATCCGCACCGGTGATCTTGTCGATGCGCTGGTTGTAATACATACTCAGTACGTGGCGCTTGTCATCACGTTTGACTTCATCACCTGCACCGAGAATGTAGGAGGAGTGACCGGTCCAACGCTTACGCATGGAAGCCGGTTCAAATGGATCGACATGACGTTGATGCAAGACCAGGCCGATGCGCTGATGACCATGATCCAGCAGGTGACGCGTGGCCATGGCCGAAGCCGTTCGACTGTCAGACAACACCGAATGCCACCCCTCGGGCATGGGATGATTGGCCAGGAAACTGCAGACCACACGAATCCCGTGTTTCTGAGCGATGGCATTAAGCTGTTCGTAGTAGCGACCGCCTTCGATCTGCTGCACCACAATGGCGTGCGGCGGATTCTCATCAAGCTTTTGAAGCACCGGCATCATCTCCGCATCCCCCCAGCCATGACGCCAGGTGAAAACCGAAGAACCGTAACCGCCCAATTGCAGACAGTCGATGAGGTGATCGTAAAACCGGCCGTAGTGATGAACCTTGTTATCCAGCAACATGGCGACGGTTTGATTGCGTTGTTTCTGTAACGGCAAGCTCAACGTGTTGGACGCCTGATTGCGCTGCCAGTGAGCAACGAAGGTGCCACTACCTCGCTTGCGGGTCAGATAGCCCATCGACTCAAGACGTGCGATCGCGCCCCGTGCAGCATCAAAAGAAATGTCATATTGTTCAGCGAGACTGCGCAGCGTGGCCACCTTGTCGCCGGGCCGCAATTGCCCGTCCTCAATGGCATGCCGCATCTGCGACACCAACTGCCCCACAGCGGTCGAATCCCCCAACGCGTGCTGCGAATCGACTGATTGTGTGTCACTTACCGCCAAATCAATTTCCTTTCAATTCTCTCACAATGCACATCAAATTGACGTGATTATTGAATAATAGGCTTGATATGACCTTAGTCAAGGCTATAATTTCAAAAATTAACAATCATTAACCAATCAATTTCAGTTCTATATTATGACCACCACACACACCCATACCATCCAACCTGCCCATTACCGCCAAGCCATCTTTGATGCCCACACGCGTATCCGCCATGACATCTGGGATGCCAACGGCCAATATCTCAGTAACGACGGCATGTCCACCGGCGGGTATCGCGGCGCGATGATGCATGTCCTGGCCTACCTGCACAGCAAAGACGAACAGGCGATCGAGCTTGCCAACCGCATCCTGCTCACCAATTACACCAACTCGCCCTGTCACTTTGCCCCCAGCCTGATCATGGAGATTCTGCTTGAGCATGAAGCCCTGCTCAAACCCGACATCAAGGACCTGCTCGTTGCGTACCTCAAACGCAATCTCAGCTACATGGTCAGCGACGATCTGCAGTGTCATGGCTACAACGACAACCACCCGCACAAAGCAGAACATGCCCTGATCCTCGGCGGGGAGTTTCTCAATCAACCCTCCTACATCGACGTCGGCTTAAAGCGTCTGGATCAGGCGATCACCGTTTTCAAACGCAATGACTTTCCCAGCGAATATAACTCACCGAACTATCTGCCGGTCTCACTTAAGCCGCTGGCTGAACTCGTCAATCACACGAGCAACTCCCAGGCACGCGACATGGCGATGCAGCTTGAGCAGGTTCACTGGCATGACCTGGCGGAGCATTTTGACGGGCGCGTCGGCTTGCCAACCGGCCCCTTTTCCCGAGGCTATGCCAGCGACTATCGCGGCACGATCAGTAACACCGTCATGCTCATCGCGGCCATGTTCCCCGACAAGTTTGATTTTGATGTCATCGACGAAATGTACGTCAAGCAATACGACTCCACGCGCATTGATCCAGCCGACAAAGCGCGACTGCCCTTTTATCAAAGTCATCTCGTCTGGTACATCACGCCGACCTATCACCTGCCCCAAGCGACCGCCAAGCGCATCTTCGAAGACAAGTCCGGTCAGACCGTGATCGGCCAAATCGAATCCGGCGTGGTGTCGCGAGCCTGCCCATTGGAAGGCGCACCGCAGCAACATGTCATGGGACCGCGATCAGGCAGCATCACCACGCACTACGGCAAGCACTACAGCCTGGGGACCGCCCAATACAGTTGGCTCGACGGCAAGCAGGCACATGGCATGATTGCCACCATCCATCAGCAAAACAAAACCACCCCCGACGCGGCTGCCAACTATTACACCCGACTGTTCTATAACGAAGAAGCTCCATTGTTACCCGAGGAATTGCCAACGCATTGCTTTAATGACATGGGGGAATACCGCACCGTCCAACACCGTCACGCAGCGATGGTGCTCTACAATCCGCATCCATTCACCACGTCCGTCCAACGCATTCGCACCGGTATTTTCCGACCGCTTTGGCATCACAAACCCAAGGCGATTTTTCATGGCAATCAAAATCTCGATGGGCATGATCTGATCAGTGACACACTCTTGCCAATCACGATTGACGAAGGGCCATGCTACGTCGGCATCACCCCACTGCGGTTAACAGACCTCGGCCAATCCCGTCACGCGGACATTCAAATCTGCATGCAGGACCAGGAACTTGCCATCCTCATCTCAACCTTTGAAGGCTGGGGACCGCAGACGTTCACCTACAACCAGATCCTCCACGCACACACCGGCTTTGTGATTGAAGTGCATGACGCAACAGACTGGCCGGACTTTAAAACATTCCGCCAATCACTGGGCAATGCAATCGTCGAAGATTATGAGTTGGCACTCATGCGCCGAACGCGCTATGAGCACCACGGCATCGAACTCTCAGCAAGTTACACCCCCGCCCACAGCCTGTTCCGATTTGCTACCGGGCAGGACGTGTGAGACGCATGGTTGATTGCAGTTGGCTTGCATGTATCGTTCCAAGACAATGACAGCATCGTCACTCCCGCGCAGGGACATGATGCATGTCGTTTTACAAGTGTTTGCATGGCAGGTGATGATTGATGATTTAAGGGTCGAACTTACTCGACACAACTCTCGACAAGTTGAGCACCGG
>PAIY01000211.1 GCA_002704825.1 Phycisphaeraceae bacterium | reverse complement strand
TTTAATCGGTTCCATGGCCAAACGTCTTTGCTTGCCGTTCTCTGCATTGACGAATGCCAAGCGACTGCGCGTGACAGCTGAGCCATATTGCATGAGTACATCATCAAACTGCGTGTCACCAGTGAGCAGTCGATATCTTGCGCCGCCATCGCATATCGCGCGTCGACCATGCCAAAGCGCCCAACGCAGAGAGCCATGTTTGAGTTCCTTGTCCATGTAGGCAAGATCGTCAATCCGGTAATAGCTACTGGTCTGATTGGCCGTCGAGGGTGGCTCGACTTCCCGCAGAAGCTTCATGGCCAACCGGATTGGATCGAGATATCGTTCTTCGCCGGTCAATTCATAGGCAGCAAGCATCAGACTGTATATGTTATCCGTGTAGCCTGTGGGAAATCGATAATAGCCAGGATCATACCAATTGGGAGATTGCGGCCATTTGAATTGACGTTGATCGAAGGTAATCACCATGGGGACAATCCCGGCAGGTTTGCCCTGACCTTCTGCCATGATTGCGTCACGCCAACTCGTTGCGTAATCGGCAATGAGCTTGATAGCCTGAGTATCATGCGTAAACCACGCGTAAGTCAACAGCGGGTTAACCGTGCGCAGATTGTACGGCACATCGGTATTGCGATCGGCATCCACGTCACGGGCCGAATAGACATAACTTTTAAACATCCGATAGCCCTGGGGATTGACAGCAGTCCAGGTATCGAGCATCGGTTGGTATATCGCCTTTTTCTGCCGCTTGAGAGTTCGCTCAAAACGTGGGGTACCAAAATCAATAAACGGCAGAAATGTATGCGTATCGCTAAAGGGTTCAGCACCATGCTCAGCATCGGACTCGTCCACGGTAAAGCCATAGCCACGGTTGTAGCTGTGAGCCCAATCGGCAATTTTCCGCCAGGCATTGCGTACATGCTCATCATCGCAGACCATGTGCCCTATGGACCACCACCGCAGGGTTTCCACGTCATCGCCAATCCCACCGCCCAGCGCACCATTGGCAGCCTGGCGTTGATCGGTCCAATATCGGATCACTTCCATCGTTCGGAAAATCGTCCGATGCGATAATGCAGCCCATTGCGGCGTGTTCCCGGGGATACTCACTGTCGTTTCGTTGGGCATTTTTTCCCCGGCATAGATGCGTGCAAGGACACATTGCGGATACTGCTTTAAGGTATCAAGCAAATAGACAATCGGTGGCGGCCAGCCAATCCCGCGATGGGGTTTGCGCAAGGTCCAGTTATCGATCAGCGCCCCGTTTTGCTGAACCTGTTGATAGATGAACGCCCCTGCCAGCAAACGTGCCCTGCCAAAGTACGGCTCTTGATCCTTGATACGCAAGGCAAAGTCCGCCCCGCAACGCAGGTGTCGCCAGTTGGTTGTTCCCACCAGATCGTCAATGCCCACGGTGTCATCCATTTGAATGTGCAGCACCTTGTCCATCAGGTCGGTGATGCGCAAAAGCGACCGGGCGCGCACGTCCGTCAAGGGTAATAATGTCTGACGGATGCGATTGCATAAATCAAGATGCCGTTGATCAGTAGCATTGGGATATCCAAGAATCCAAGCCCACATTGTCGCGCGTGTCAATGGATCGTCGATCTGCTGAGCCAAGGTAACCGCTTGGTCAAAATTCTTTTGAGCGTAAGCGCGTGCTGCTTCGACAAAACCTTTCGGTGGCTCCCCCAAGCCCTGCCAACGGAGAACCATGGCGTCAGCAATTTTGGTGATGATCGGACTTTGCCAAGCGACGGCTTCGATGGCAAGAATACCCACAGGCTGATTCTGGTGACCGCGGACCGTGACATTCAAACCGTCCTTGTCCACGGTGACAATCCCACGGGCCGTACGATCCGTGCGGTTGATCGCTGCGGTTTGACCTTCAGCAATCGTCATGATGTACGTTGGCTTATCCTTGCCGCGGTACATCCGCAGGTCATCGCTGATCGACTGACCGTTGACTTCTATACGATCCACCTTGGTGTTCTGACGCAGATCGCCAAACGTCACACTCACAGCATATTGCCCTGGCGGGAGGTCCGCATGGAAAGTAGCCCCACTGGGTAACACCAAGGCATCACGATCCCGCCAGGACCGAACGGCTTCCCAATGCTTGCGCACCGAGCCCTCTGCCGAAGGATCATAACGACCGGGACTAAACCAGGCATCGGCGGTCCTGAGCGGTTGCGTATCCCAACCGAAACCGGTCTGCTGCATGTCGGTTTGAGGGGTAACAGCCAGGTAACCAGTTTGCACCGGTGAATCCTGCAAACCCATGTCAAAGTAATAGCCCTCCTGACATTGGTCCAGCGATGTGGGCAGGAAACGTTGAGGTGGGGTTGGCTTAATGACTGCATTGGAAATGCGCAGGTTTTGGATACTACCAACGAAATCGCTTTTCCATGTCCTGGCCTGCCCGAGAATCAAATCCCGGTCACTAAGCTTAAAAGACATGTCCTGGGGCAACTGGGTTTCAAACACCTGTATCCCATTGATGTAGACCGTCCAGTTGCGCTGACCATCGAAAGTTAATGTATGCCGATAGGTCGTGTCGTGACGCAATGGCCCGGTGTGCTTCATTACCTGCCAGGTACGGTCGCTGTAGCTGGTTGGCTTGCCGTCCTTGTCGATGACGGGAATGCGCAATTCCAATATCCCAGCACCGCGAAGCAGAATCCCCCAGGAAAAAGGGGTATGTTGGGAATCCGTTGCCAGGAAAACACCGGACCTCTGCGAAAATTGCATGTCAAGGTCAATGGTAAATGGGCCATCAGACAGCAGCTTGCCAGCCTCACTGAGGACAAGTTGCCCATCCTCATCAACGTGTAGCGCACCGTCTCGAATCTGAATCTTGCCCCGGACTTTTGCTTGGAATTGCCCTGAGGAGAGCTCGTTAAGGTCACCGGAAAAATCATGCCACAAGACCGTCTGTTCGGTGCGGGGCAGCGGCGCGAGTGTGCTCAACATCAGGCACAGTGTTAAAAGTGAACTCATAGCCAATCCTTACTTTGCTTGAACCTTGAGAATGCGATATCGCTGAGCTTGAATGTCGAGTTGGAGTGTTCCCTGCTGCGCATCAAGCGGTTTGCGCAACATGGCGTCGTGGATTTGAAATGCATTGCCTTTGAGCCCCATGACATCGAAATTCAATTTAGCGGTAACGTTGTCTGCCGGATCGGTGTGTAAATTGGAGATCACCACGATCGCGCGTTTGCGATCGCCACTGACAAAGGAACTTGCCAGCAATTGATCATTGCTCAAATCAACGATGGGTTGATTCTGGAAGTAGTAGGTTGCCTTGACATGCTGATCATAAGGCAGGTCATCAAAAATCTGCCACAGTGCCATGATCGGTCGATCTTTGTATTGGTAACTCCAATGGGTTGCATAATGTGAATACTCCTTGGGATATCCGCCTTGCAACAGGAAGACACTTAAGTGCGTGCTGACGCGCATGGGGAGTCTGGCAAAGTCATTGTTTTCACCGGTAAATTGCACACCAAAGGGAATGCCCGAATACTCGGAGCGAAATTCGTGCAAGCTTCCATGCCAACCATCGAGTATGGTTGGGGCAACCATGGGTCGACCTTCACCGCGGTTAAGCAGGTCGGCATAGACATTGATGGGCCAGAGACTCCCACCGTGGTTGTAGATAATACCATCGGTTCGTTCTTCGGATTTATAGATGTTGTAAATTCGCCGGTAAAGATCGCGTGTTGCCAGGACGGGATACTTCTGTCGGACATGCCCCTCGCGATCCACCCAGGCATTACCGGTCAGTAGATTACAGTCCGGCGCCAGGTTAGATGTCGAGTCCCAAAGGACGCCGTCCACTTTGTATTCCCGCGCCAGGTCTGCATGCCCGTATGCCATGAAATCGACATAGGCACCATTGGGTGCAGACGCCTGGGCGAATGTGCCCCATCCCTTATTCTGAATGGGATACTTGCCAAGCTCGTAACTGAACTGCTGCCAATTGGGACTGGTGGCATTGACGCCCCATCCGGTAAACATGATCACTTTAAAGCCGTGCTTATGTGCCATCTCGACAGCTTCTTTGAGCTGCTTTTGCTGTGCGGGGTCAACGGGACGTTCAGGCGTTCCGCCCATTTCGGTCTTGCTGTTTCCACGCCAACTGTAGTAAAAGACAATGGTCTTACAGCCTGCTTTTTGAAGTTGGGTAAATATCTTCTCATCTGCATAGACACCATTTTTCTGGAAAATATTAAGTGTCTGATGCTCAGGCATCGCGCGAATGGGTGTGGCCTGAAGTCCAAATGCCAGACGCATCGGCTTTTCGATCGTCAGCTTGCTGTCGACCATGTGAATGCGCATGCGAGCCGGTTGACCGCCTGAGGATGCGGGGACAATCTGCAAACAGGCGTTGGGATTTTCATTGTGCCAATCGATGGGTGCTTCGGCAGTCCAGCCCATCCCGGCATTCTCGTCACCAAGCCAAAGGTACGGTGTAAACGGCATCAGGCTATCGAGCACACGGCCGGCATGTCCATTGCGATCAGCCACCGGTTGCCTGGGATGAATGACAGGATCACGATGAAATTTATGACGACCAAAAAGCTGGGCATACTCAGCAGCAACCGGGATATCCAGTACAACCGAATCCAGGTCCAGCGAAGAATCACTGAAAGTCAGTTTCAGGTCGTACCAAACCATGCCATCAAAGTCGATGGTCATCGTGCCAGCAATGTCTGCATGGCTGTTGTGTAACTGAACCTGATACACTGCGCGACCGGGGTTGGTCGATTGCAGATCAAGCTGTTTGACCTGCCAATCCAACAACTTCTGATCGGACGTGACCAGCAGGCGAACCGGTTCCGGGAGTACGGACTTGCCATTGGTCGTCACCGTACTTGGCCAGACGGATGAAAGATCATACGACCGTCCCCACATCGACACATGTCCGCGTGAATCTGCCTTGATGGGTGTCCACGGTTTGGGGACCACGGTCCGATTGCCAAAATCATTGCCCAGCCAGACCGGCGTCTGCGGCTTATGGATCGGTTGGGTGTTCTGGACAATCAACTGCCCCGCCTGATCCAACAGCTTCATGCGAACCCGGTAATAATCGGGCTTAAGCCCTTTGGTGGACACCAGCATTGACTGCACCAAAGCATCAGCCTTGACCGTTGCTTCGGACTGCGAAAGGATATCGCCGTTTTCATTTTCAATGGTCAGTTTTGCCAACGCATCAGTCTGTCGATCGACTTTGTCCAGATCCGCAATCACGCGAATGACCTGGGATTTAAGCCAATATGGTTCGAGCTTCAATGCCAAAGGCGGTTGAACGCGAAAGAGCGTGATGCCCGAACTGACAGTCTGTTGATCCTGGAGAATCCGGTAGGCAACCATGTACTCACCGGTCTTGCCCGGCGCACGAAACCCCAGCGAATGCCGCATGTTTTGCTGCACATGTGCTGAAGGCTTGGCAATGGCGTCGGGTACCGGTTCGTAAAACCCACGGGCGAACTTGACCTGGTCTTCAAGGTTCACATCCTTGGTAAACTCGGCCTGCGAATCGTGGGACATGCCACTTTCAAGGTTGGTATAATAACTCTTGGGTCCGCCCTGCAAACCGTCTTTGCGTTTGAACAACTGGATATCCGTTGAGACATGCACATCACTGCCGGTGGCGTTGGCTAACACAAATTCCACACCCAGTTGACCGTTTCCCAATTCGGACGCCTGTGTCAGACGCACTGCCGGAACACGGGGATCAAACCGGATGCGCCCGAAATTTTCGTAACCGTGCCAAAGCTGCCCGCGATAGGACCAGTGGGCAAGAAGTTTAAACGGCGTCTTGCGATTATCGACGATATCAAAACCCCATAGCTTTTCAGAGGATGGTGGGCCATCAAGCCCAAAGGCTTTAAACAGGATCGCCAGTTCGCCTTCCCAACCTGATTTTGTCAGCCGAGTCTTCTGCTGCCAATCACAATTCCATGATGACACTTTCCCGCGCTGCGCCAATGCTTCGCCATATGCCCCATTGGGATACAGCCAAAAGGCATAGCTGTGGTCAAAGTCCAGGTCCGGGGAAAACATGATCTCCACCATGTCTGCATCGATGGTGTGATCAAAGCGACCGGTTGCACTGGGCGAAAAGGGCTTAAGTGCCGTGGCTGGTCGATTGAACCGAAAGGCGATATACAGGTTGTCTTGATCATACGCGACAAACACTTCACGCCCAATACCATCATCCACACCATCCTGGGACACCTTCATGGGCCCCAATTGCGAGGCCGTCAGCCATTCGGCTTGATCAACCACCCCGTCAATCTGCGGCGGGCTCTGCATTTTCGGCCAGGCTTGATGGGGAAAGCGTTGCCAATCGATTTGATCAGCTGACACACTGACTGAGAAAATCAAAACAAGCGAGACAGTGAGGAGTAATCTGAAGAAGTTCCTGAACATGGGCCACCTTTCACGTCGGACCATTGCTATTTGCGACAGACAATGACTTGCATTTCACAGGTCAAAACAGTTCAACATCCCAGCCTTGATTCAAGGAGGATGGTTGACGATTGACATTTTTCATTTATTGAGATCGGAGCGATGCATCAAGCAGTATCCCCTGCCACTTATCATTCCAGCGTGCACCTTCAACCAGGCGTCCGGCCGGCTGGGATGACATGGCGCTACTGATTTGGGGATGCGTTGATTTGGGATCGTCCGGAACCGAGTCGTATACATCGAGCAAAGTGGTTGCAAGATCACCTTGCGGTACGGCCTGCTTAAGTGCCTCGTCAGACCGTGCCACACATGACATGCGCACCGCATGCAGCACGACAGGTGACTTGCGGTTGAGTCGACCCAATACCAACTGGACATCGCCAAGCGGACCGGTAAAGGGAATGGTCTGCACACGATGGGCAATGCACAGACCATCTGCAAAGAGCTTCATCTCCCGCCCTTTCCAGGTCATCGCAACATGATGCTTCTCGCCTGGTTTCCAGTCCTGAGGCGTGGTGTTACTGAGCAGGCCGATCAATCCATCTTTCATTTTGCGACTGCTCATGGATACTTTAAGCCCCTTGCGCGTCGGCCGGGCATACCAACTGCATGACATGTCCCAGACACCAGGCACTTTCATTTCAAAGAGACTAAAGACATGCTCATAGTCCCCCCTGGGTGTTGGGTACAAATCCTTGGCAAGTGGCGTAAACCAGACTTCCAACGTCCCTTCCCGGTTGTCAAAATGTCCCGCTGCGTCATAGCAGACCGCCTCAGCCCAAACGGATTGGCTTAAACCTGCCACCAGCCCAACAACCAATAGCCCGTAAACCCAACATCGATCCATGATCAAATCCCCATACCTAGCATTAATTTGATAGATACTATAGCAGCAATAGCAATAGTCAATCTATTTTGTCATTTATTTGTTGATTTTTCCAATCCCAGTGCTAATATTTATAGAGCAGAAGCAATTCATCTTTATAGCAAGCCATTTAAAGCGAATTCGACTCCCACATTTCAACCTTCGCGAGGTCAACCATGACACACGAGGCTTTCAAAGCAAAGAATCAGATTCGTCGACTGTCTGCCCAACGCACTGGCGTATCATTGGGATTTACACTCATTGAACTGCTGGTGGTTATTGCCATCACAAGCATACTAATTTCAATTCTGCTCCCAGCACTCAAAAGCGCACGCGATCGCGCCCAAAGCATCAGTTGCCTCAACAATCTCAAGCAATTGGGAATTGTCACATCACTCTATGCCAACGATTTCAACGAAATGTTGATTCACGGCCAATTCACGCGAGAAGTGAATCGTTGCTGGGTCAGCATCTATGGACCCTATGTCGGTTTTGAAGGTTCAACCCAAGTTGAAATCTATAATCTGATTAATGATGCCAACCGTAAAACCCCCTTCTGGTGCCCATCAGCAGACGGCCAATCTTACCCTAAAAACCGGTGGCGTTCGGACTTTGCCTATGGGATGAATGCCTTTAAATCCCACTGGAGCACCCCCAACCGATTCCCGCGCATCTCGCAACTGACCACGCCCACAAAAACGTTCTACCTTGCTGATCATTACGGCCCCAAAGAACTCTCTGACACGCACGGCGGGCAATATATGCTCTATCAAAATGAAAACTCATGGGACCGTCACTGGTTTGACAATCCACATCTCAAATCAACCAATATCCTTTACCTGGATATGCACGCAAGCAATATGTCATCGCAAGTCCGTTATGGGCCGACCACCTTCCAAACGGTCAACATCGGCACGGACTTCTGGACGCCATATCCCGGCTATTGAGTTTTGACCTGCAGGCATCATGTTCACAACTGTGCATAAGTATTTGCCACCGTATCGAAACTGCTCCCAAGATGACAATTCGCTGTCAATCATCAAAGTATGCTATACTTTATAAAGCAGAATTCAATATGACACGTTAGCAGGTTTCACTTATGAATAGCAGTATCTCCGATACCGAATCCCACAATCTCACTGGTAGTGCCGTGGCCAAATGGGAATTTGTTCGCGATCAGATACGCCAAGCCATTGCCGAAGGCGAGTTTGGACCCGGACAGCGACTACCGTCAGAACGGGAATTGGCCACACGCTTTGACATCAGCTACATGACCGCCCGTCGCGCGGTAACCGCCCTTGTGGAGACCGGGGTGATCGAACGACGCGAACGCAGTGGCACCTTTGTCTCTCAGGATGCACAATATAAAACTTCGGCCCCTCCGATCACACTCAACGTCGTCTGTACCTCATACAGCGCGCCGGATGTGGACAGCTTTCTGATGCATGTCAACCAGACGGTCGACGAAATCGGCTGGAATATGCGCATCCTCAGAGTCCCGGAAAACCATCAAACCGAATACGCCAAAGCCATCATTGAGGGGCAAGCTAACTTTGTTCTGCTCCAGGAATATTATCCCTGGCAGGAAATTCGTCAGGCGATCAAACAAGCCACAGACAAAGTCGTCATCCTGGGCAGCCGGACGGATGACCAGGGCATCTGCTGTGTCCAGTCTGACAATGCTTACGCCATGCGACTGGCAGTGTCTCATCTCCAACAAGCGGGTCATCGGAATATCGGCTATGTCCTACACCAAGTTCATGAACCGGACATGCAATTGCGCTTGGCTGTATGGCGCAGTTGTTTTGAAAACCTGACTTCCATTGAGCAAACACGGCGACTGATCCGATTTCAGATCAAACCCTTTGAAAACCAATCCGAACAGGCATATCAAGCCGTACTCCAATACCTTAATACTGAACACGAACCATTGACCGGTGTGGTCTGCCAAAACCAGGAAGTGGCAATCGGCACGTTGGCGGCCTTTCGCAAAGCAGGTCTGAAAGTCCCCGATGATATCAGCGTCATCGCCTTGGGAAACTCAGCGACATCCAAGCTATCAGACCCACCATTGACTTGTGTCGATTACAATCGCAAGGAAGAAATTAAAACCGGCATCAATATGCTCCGCGACATGCTTGCGGGTTGCCTTCCCGAATGGGATCGGCTGCGACTAACGACACCACGCGTGATCCAGCGCGAATCGATCCGCAACATTGGCCCTGCCATCTCCTAAGCCGATCTATAACGCAACATGTCAGCCCTCGATTTGCCCCACAAAATCCGGCAACTCAATGCAGTCCTTTGTTGAGGAGGGAATCGGTTATCAAGGTCTACCAAAACAATTAATTATTTCTCAAGCTCAATCGATAGTGTTACCAGTTCGAATAGATGTTGCATACGCTAATACGATATTCATAGCATCAATACGTCATTCTTGGATAGGCGTTTGCTGTCAAAAATTGACAAAAGAAGCCGGCCTCGAGAACCAACACGAATTACCCTAACGCACACCCACCTGCGAAAAATTAACAACGGCTGACATTTGCTGTCAGCCGTAATCAAAGAGCTGAGCAGCGGATTCGCACCGTCGATTATCAAGTTGGCATCCAATCACTCACAAACCAGAATTGAGTCTTACTCCAATGTCACATCATGCATGCAACATATACACTCTTCTGGGACCTTATCCACAGAACACGTTGGCATTTTTAGATTCACAGAAGCTGAGACAGAAACGTTCTGGCTGGCACAGAAATCGGATTACGGGGCTTGGCGAAGCAATCCGCATTGACGTAATCCATGTCGATGACCACTTGAAATGCGTGTGGAACTTTAAGCTGATTCTGGAAGTATCGCAGTGATGGGCTGATGGTTTGATCCTGATATTTGACCTCTGCCAGAAACCATGGCTCGTTATCCTTGATCACGATGAAATCAACTTCTTTCTGGGATTTATCTCTGAGATATGCCAGTTGAAACTGGCCCAGCCCCATGTCATTCCAGCCGTCTACAGCTTTGAGAAGATGACACGCAACGAAGGTTTCAGCCTTGTTGCCTTGATCCTGAATTTCCGCCCAATCGCGCAAGAACCATTTCGGTTCTTTACGCAAAGAACGGGACACATTCTTAAACCATGGTCTGAGCAGAAAGCCCAGGTGTAAGCTACTTAAGGTGTCGATCCAACGTTTTACAGTATCCACTGTGACCTGAATATCCCTTGCCAGGTTGCTGTACACGATCTGATTGCCAGACCGGCTTGCAAGCAATTGCACCAGCATTTCCATTTGATCGACCTGTTGGATTTGCGTGAGTTCGCGGAGGTCTTCGCGAACAAGCTGATGTGTTCGCAGGTTTTGCCAACGGTTGCTGAAGCGTCGATCTCGTTTGATAAAAGGTTCGGGATAGCCACCATGATTCCAGAGCGCATCGAAATCGTCATCTGAAATCGCTTGGGCTGAGCGAACCAGCTTTTTGGGGTCGGGTAACTCTTGACTAAGAATTTCAGCAACAGTGAACGGATGCATTCGGTAAAGGAAATACCGCCCCATCAGGCTGTCACCACCACGGCGATAAGCATCCATTCGACTTGAACCCGTGACGATGATACGGGCCTGATCCGCATAGGTATCGAAAAAACCTTTGAGGAATTGTTTCCAACGTGGGTACTTGTGAAGTTCATCGAACAACGCAACAGGCATTGATTCAGTCAGTCGATCAATGCCAATACGATCTGCAATCTTCGCAGGCCCTTCAAGAATTTGCTTGCGATCATCCTGGTTATCCCAGTTGATGTAATGACTGGCTTGATTGCGACAGGTGGTTGTCTTACCGACTTGCCTGGGACCAGTTAAAAACACCATCTGGCGTTGGTTGGCCAGATGGTCATTGAGTAATGTATCGTATAATCGCTTCTGAATCATCACCCGTCTATTATCGACAATATCGTAAAATGGTCAAGTCTATTTTACGATTCTTCATAAAATGGACAGATCATCCTCTGGCAGACAAACTAAAATACCGCTGTATTTCTAATTCATTGTTTTAAATGTGCATTGAGTTTAAAAAAAATACCATCTCTGAGACCAAACAGATGGACACAATGGTCGTTTGCTAACCAAGTTAACCATCTGACTGTCCTGTACAATATGAACGTTTTGTGGACCACAGATACAGGATCAGCCATGCCCAAACTCAAACTCACTGGACACCAGGACAGACATGCCGACGAACGGCTGTTCACACTGGATGTATTCGTCATTGACGGGCCGATGTCTGAAGCTTTCCTTGACGCCAACCCGATCATTGGTCGGACGATTCAGATTCGTGCTGACCAGACACTCGAAGATCTGCATGATGCGATTTTCGATGCCTATGACCGGGAGGACGAACACTGGTACGAATTCCAGATCGGCGGAAAAGCCCCGCAGGATCCCAAAGCCCAACGCTATGTCCTGCCCGAGGCAATGGATGATGATTTTCTGATCCCAGGGAATCCAAAATCTCAAACGGTTGAAGCCACCATCGGTTCATTGGGCTTGCAGTTGGAGGACGTCTTTGGCTACTGGTTCGACTTCGGCGACGACTGGTGGCATCAAATCAACGTCGTGGAAATCACCGACAAGACAGGCAAAGGCAAGTATCCCAATATCTCCAACCGCATTGGTGCCAGTCCGCCGCAGTATGTGGATTGGGACGAAGAAGACGACGACTTAGCCCTAGAAGATGAAATGGACATGGAGGAATACGATCCACAGGCCCACATGGAAAAACTCAAGGGCGAAGTTCCTGACCGCTACGTTGAACGTTTCATGGAACTAATGCAATTGACCGATACGTTCTGCGACAAATATCTCAATGTCGAATACCAGATGCGCAGTCGCGAATTGCTGGCCGAACTCTTAGCACAAAACGTGGCGGTACACAAAGGCAAACCACAGAGTTGGGCCGCCGGCATTGTCTATGTCATCGGGCAGGCCAATTTCCTGAGTGATCCGAGTTTTGAGCCGTACATGAAGTCCGAGGACCTTGCCAGACAGATGGGCGTCTCCATTGCCACGGTTCATGCCAAGGCTGCCATCATTCGCAAAGCGGTGGAAATCTCGCCACTTGAAGCGCGTTGGCTGATGGATGACCATCCTGCGATGCAGATGATGCAGGGGTTAGTTGGCCAGGTCTTGGCAATGTTGCCAGACATGGATGAAGAAGAGCCCACCGATTAACAAAGCTTGTTTGATCGGCGATGGCCTTGGATAATGCGCGTGTCATGTCACAGGTAACAGTCGATCACTACGCATCGCCGCAAGCCAAGATTGCTCTCTTTCGGTCCTTGTTCCGGGGACGTGAGGATGTGTATCCACGTCGTTTTGAAAGTCGCAAAACTGGTAAGAATGGCTACGCGCCAGCCTGTGCTAACGAGTGGGTTCGGGGTGTCTGCGAAAAACCGGTGGTTAAGTGTGCCGACTGTCCCAATCGACAATTTCTGCCAATCACGGATAGTACGATTCGCTGGCATCTTTCCGGCCAGGATGATGCTGGGCAGAATTTTGTCATGGGTGTCTATCCAATGCTCCTGGATGAAACCTGCTATTTTCTAGCAGCGGATTTCGACAAGCAAAATTGGCAACTGGATGTGGCTGCCTACATGGAAACCTGTCGCCTTCGGAACATCCCTGCTGCATTGGAACGGTCGCGTTCCGGACATGGCGGACATGTTTGGCTGTTTTTTGAACAGGCCATTGCTGCTAGCCTGGCAAGAAAGCTCGGAGCGTATCTGCTGACGCAAACAATGCAGCGACGACCGGACTTGGGACTGGATTCGTATGATCGCTTCTTTCCCAATCAAGACACTTTGCCCAAGGGCGGATTCGGCAACCTCATTGCCTTGCCCTTGCAGAAACAGCCGCGTGAACAGGGCAACAGTGTTTTTCTCGATGAGCAATTCAATCCTTACGCAGATCAATGGGCCTATCTGGCGGCTATTGAGAAAATCACCACGTCCCGAATCAATGAACTGGTTAAAGATGTCAACAACATCAACGCGGTTGGCGTCCGTTTCTGCCTGCCAGATAATGAAGACGACGATACACCATGGCTGACGCCCCCTTCCAAACAAAACAAAGAACCCGCTCTGACAGGTCCATTACCCAAGCAACTGAACATTATCCTTGGCAACGAAATCTACATCGCCAAAGATGCCCTCACACCGGGCTTGCACAATCGGCTTATTCGTCTGGCCGCGTTTCAGAATCCCGAGTTTTACAAAGCACAAGCCATGCGTCTGCCCACGTATGACAAGCCTCGTGTCATTGCCTGCGCGTCGGATCATTCCAAGCACATCGGCCTGCCGTGAGGATGTCTGGATGAACTTAAGCAGTTGCTCAAAGGAGCGAAAATCAAGCCTGTTTTGCATCATGATGAACGTTTTACAGGTATGCAGTTGGATGTGCACTTTCAAGGCCAATTGCGCCCGGAACAACAACGCGCGGCCGATGCGATGCTGGCTCATGACATAGGTGTTCTTGCCGCCACCACGGCCTTTGGCAAAACCGTTGTCGCTTCCTGGCTGATTGCCCAGCGTGGTGTGAACACATTGATTCTCGTCCATCGCCGCCAACTGCTTGAACAGTGGATGGATCGGTTAGCTAACTTTCTGGATATCCCGGCCAAACAAATCGGGCGGATCGGTGGCGGTCGCAAAAAGCCTACCGGCCAGATTGATGTCGCCATCATCCAAAGCTTGGTCCGCAAAGGCGTGGTCGATGACCGTGTGGCTGAATACGGACACCTGATCGTGGACGAATGCCATCATCTCTCTGCCCAAAGTTTTGAACAGGTCGCATGACAAGCCAAGGCAAAATACGTCACCGGCCTGTCTGCCACCGTTCAACGCAAAGACGGACATCATCCGATCATCTTCATGCAATGCGGTCCCATTCGTTATCGTGTGGATGCCAAAGCTCAAGCCAGCACGCGACCCTTTAGCCATAGCGTTTTCGTCCGCCCCACCAGCTTCGTGCCAATTCAAGCTGCCGATCCAGATGCGCGTTTGCAGTTTCAAACCTTGTACAGCGAGTTGATGACCGATGATCGACGTAATCAACAAATCGTTGAAGACGTTATAGCCTGTGTTCGTGAAGGACGATTCCCGATTGTGCTGACAGAACGAAAAGAACACCTTGAACGATTGGCCGCCCAACTAATCGATAAGGTCAAACATCTGATTCTGCTGTGCGGCGGCATGGGAAAGAAACAATTACGTGCAACGATACAGCAACTGCAAGCCATCCCGGAGAATGAGCCGCGTGTCCTGCTGGCCACCGGAAAATACATCGGCGAAGGATTTGATGATGCCCGGTTGGACACTTTGTTTTTGACGTTGCCGGTTTCCTGGCGTGGCACAGTGGCACAATATGCCGGGCGATTGCATCGCTTGCACGACAGCAAACACGAGGTTCGCGTGTATGACTATGTTGATTTGAATGTGCCCATGCTCTCGCGCATGTTCGATCGACGATGCAAGGGATACGAGGCGATTGGCTATGAAATCTTGCTGCCAGCCAGTGCCATGCCGGGTTGGCCGACGGATGTACCGCTGCCCGTCGATCCGCAATGGAAGCAGGATTATGCAGGTAGTGTTCGACGATTGATCCGTGACGGGGTCGATACAAATCTCGCCAACCTGTTTGTTCATGCCGCCCGCACAATCACACCGGATGCCCAAGGAATTGAACGAGCCCGTAGCGCATCAGAAGCCTTTTTGTATCGCCGATTGGAAACGCCGCCTCAGACAACCGAGCGTTTTAAAATGAATGCAAAATTGCCCATTGCATTTGATGGCTGGGGACAAATGGAAGTGGATTTTCTGTGTGCTGACGCAAGGCTCGTCATCGAGCTGGACGGCGACCAACATCTCGACAACCTTGACGCCTACCGACGCGACCGCCGCAAAGACGCACTGTTGCAGGAAAATGGCTACTTCATTCTGCGATTTTTGGCTCAGGATGTGGGCAAACATCTGGATCCTGTACTGGACACCATTCTCCGAACACTGGCCCATCTGCAACGTGCATCCGATGTTGAGGCAACGGTCCATTTGCCAGTTTGGCCGAAGTAGAGAAAATGAACGTCTGCTAAACCACAAGCGTTTATCGAGTGACGTTCCCGGAGTATGACACATGGCATCATCGGCCAAACGCAAGACCAAACCTACACGTCAAGCGACCTATCGCAGTTGGGAAACAACGGATCAGGATGAAATCAAACTGCGTCAAAAACGAGCGGCAGATGAAGCGATGCGCATCAAGGCCATCACCCCATCGACACATCCTTTCACTGATTACCAAGTCACACGCCAAACCGGAACGGAACGTTCAACCTACACCGTCGAACTCCGATCGCTCAAGGAACGCATCAATACCTGCACGTGCCCGGACTTTCGCAAGAACGGCCTGGGAACATGCAAGCACATTGAGGCGGTACTGAACAAGCAGACAAGTTCGCGCCAACGCGGGATAGCTTCCCCATTGGTCGAAGTGTACATGGCGCGCGAACCGTCATACCGCGCAGCCGTGTTGCTGCCAGCTTCGCGTCGACTCAAAGCCATCGGTTTTATGAGTCAATATCTTGACGCAATGGGGCAGTTCAAATCGCCGTGGGAAACCACTTTGCTAGTGATGCTCGATGACCTGGAACGTGCGACGCCTGCCGTGCGCAAGGCCGTGCGCATTTCGCGTGAAGTGTTGGAAGAAGCGGATGCCATTGGACGCAAGCAGCGACTGACTGCCGCACGCGATACACTGGCAAAGCAATTGCGTGATCCGCAAACCGCACCAGCTATCGTGCGTCACAAACTCTACGATTACCAGCAGGCAGGGATGCTCCACCTGGCATTCACCGGACGGGCGATGCTGGCAGACGAAATGGGTTTAGGCAAAACCGTGCAGGCCATTGCTGCGTGCAAATTGCTCCACGATCTGGAGGGTATCAAGCGTGTACTGATCGTCTGTCCTGCTTCACTGAAAACCGAATGGGAAGAACAGATTCGCAAGTTCACCCATCTGCCAACGAAACTGGTTTATGGCTCCAAACCGGATCGCCAAAACATTTACCAGAACACCGAGGCGTTTTTCGTCGTGACCAATTACGAACAGATTCTCCAGGATCTCTCGGATATTAACACGGCCTTGTGCCCCGACGTGGTGATTCTCGACGAAGCCCAACGCATCAAGAACTGGCAAACGAAAACAGCTCAATCCATCAAACAGTTGGCAGCCCCCTATGCCTTTGTTCTCACCGGCACGCCACTGGAAAACCGCATCGACGAAATCTACTCACTCACTGAATTCATCGACCGGCACGTCTTTGGCAGTCTCTTTCGCTTCAACCGCGATTTCTACACCTTCGATGATCGCGGACGGGTCAGCGGCCTGAAAAACATGCGGCAACTGCACGAACGCCTTCACCCCATCATGCTCCGCAGGCGCAAGGACCAAATCGCCGACCAATTGCCCCAGCGTGTCGATAACAATTACTTCGTCAAAATGTCCCCATCCCAGCAGGAACGTTACGACGAACTCCAACAGCCCGTCGCCAGCATGGTAAGCATCGCCAAACGCCGTCCACTTTCGCCTAAAGAAATGGAACGTTTGCAGCGAATGCTCGGTTGCATGCGCATGCTCTGCGATTCGGCATACGTGCTGGATCAGGAAACCAAGGTTGCGCCCAAGATCGACGAACTGCTCTCAATTCTCGACGACATCTGGACCGACCAGCCCGAGCGCAAAGTGATCGTCTTTTCCGAATGGGAACGCATGCTTTACCTGCTTGCCCAAGCCCTGGAAAACGAGCAACTCGACTATGCCTGGCATACCGGTTCTGTCGCGCAACACAAACGTCGCGATGAAATCAATCGCTTCAAAACGACCCGGCCTACAAACTGTTCCTCTCCACCGACTCGGGCGCAACAGGCTTGAACCTACAAGCGGCAAGCGTGGTGGTGAACCTGGATTTACCGTGGAATCCCGCCAAACTCGAACAACGCATCGCCCGTGCCTGGCGCAAACATCAGACCAACGCGGTGCAGGTCATCAACCTTGTCACCGAATCGAGCCTCGAACATCGCATGCTCAGCACGCTCTCTGCCAAGCAGGAATTGGCTGACGGCGTACTCGATGCACGCGGCAAGGTCGATGAGTTGCAACTGCCCTCAACCAAAGCCAGCTTCCTGCATCGGCTTGAACAGATCATCGAATCACCCATCGCCAAGCCCGTTGTCGGCCCGGTTGCTGACTCACAGCAAACGCCCCCCGCCCAACGCTTCGCCCAGGCATTGCCCGTCAAACTCGGCGATCAACTGCTCAGTTTCCGCACGTCAACTGACGATCACACAGGTCAACCCACAGCATGGATCGTGGTCGATCGCGTTACCGATCAAACCCATCAACAGGTCAATGAACTCTGGCAGCAAACGTATGGCAAAGACCTGCCAAACAGTGTTCACGTCCTTGATCGCAGGGAATATCAACTGCTGCAAAAGCTGGCTGAAACCGGCATGATCCACATCAACGACCAGGCGATCAAAACCGTATTCGAATCCGAACAGGTCAAGCCGACACAACCCAGTGACGCAACCCGTCGTCGCCAATTGGCCTCCCCGCTGCTGGCTCAGGCGCAACGTCAATTCAAGATGGCTCAGCTACTGGCCGACGGTGGTTTTGAAGCCGAGTCCATCGCGCCGCTGCGCAAGACCGTGGAACTGGCCGGCTGCGCGTTGGTCGTCCTTTGCGTCACCGATCTGGAACAACTGGATCAACCGCCCACGTCTTACACTGCAACGCAACATCAGATCGTCACCACACACAAACCACTCGAAGAAGACCTGCTGCCCATTCTGTTAAAGGGCCCCGGTCAAGGTGATGCTGACAAAGTGGCCGCCATTCTGCATGCCACCGAAGAAGCGATGACGCGTTTGGACTTGGTACGGTAGCAACCCTTGCACATCACAATCAACGTTTTTTGCGGCGCGTACGGATCTTGCCAGGCCATAGCTCAAAACCTGCAATCGCAAAATGATGATCTTGACTAAACACCTGCTGTAACCCCAAACGCTGCATCACCGCGAAACTGGGACAGTCCGTGTATCCAATGGCCTGATCTGAAAACTTCTTGAGCAGTTTAAAAGCTTCAAGCTGATCCTGACGTGTGACAGGTTCAATGGTCAGTTGACGGAAATTGAGCAACAACCGTCCTACCGTTGCAGCCAACTCAGGCGATTCTTTCATGGCCACACGACTTAACGTTTGGCAAACGACCTCATTGGTCGTGATCAACCTTGTTTTCTTCTGCATGATGGTTTGCCACGAAGGCTTAATAACTTCATACAGATTATCTTGCCGGTTGAATCGTGCGAGAAAGGCATTGGTATCGACATACAACTGAGTCATTTACCTGCTGCCTTCTGGGCGCGTTTAGACGGTTGACGATACATGTCATCGACATTCGATGCCAAATCGGGAGAGCCATCAAATTGGAAATCAAAAAATGGATCGTGGCCCTGCTCTTGTTCCAAAGACTGCTCTGCAACCTGCCTGATGTAAGCACTATAGCTGACACCTTTTTTCTCGGCTGCTTGTTGGATCTGCACATCCATCTCGTCAGGCAATGTAATAGTTCGTCGAATCATATTATGACAACACCTGTCAGTATTACTTTTTTTATCACACCACATATCGGCCGTCTGTGCACTGCCAATTTAACTGCCCTCTTGACAAGCAACTGCCACTCGATTCCCTTTTCCCCCTTTCGCTGAAACCTTGCATCCCAGGGGGTTGGGCTGGCCCTGATAACATAGCGAAAATAGTGCAGGCCGTATGGGTTGGGTTCACTCCGTGACACGACCGATTCTGGCCATTCATTCACCTGCCATTACAAACACATCCGACGACACATTGAAATGCCGGCACAAAGTGCGAATGTGAACCTTGCTGAGTTCTCGCTCCCCACGCATGATCTTCGAGCCAAGGGCTCGATTCCCGAGCAGACGCCCCAAATCCGAGGCATTCATTTCATGCTGATCCATCAGGAACGCAAGCATTTCCACAGAACTAAGCTCCTGGGCATTGATGCTGTCATGCCTGCCTTCAAACTCCGCAACCAAAATGCCAAGCGTCTGCATGTACTCTGCCTGACCATTGGTGATTCTGTCCTGGGGGATGCTGGTCAGAACATCCATCATCTCGATGGCGTTTTCATAAGCGGCTTCATCAAGAATCACGTGGGGGCACAACAGCTTGACCAGATCGTCGAACGTCTTGGGTAAAGCATCATGGCCTTTATTTTTGGTTTTGGCTCTCATAGCTGTTCCTTCCATTGATCCCTACTGTATTGGGCATGGGTTAAAACCATCTTGATGTAAACCTGCTGACCTGGATAATAGATGCTCGTGATCAGTCGGTAATGGTTGCCTTTGATATTGAAAACCGTCATGACCGCTCCGCTTTTAACCTTGACCGCATCGGCTGTCGGCAAGGACTTGCGGACATCGTTGATGTCCAGCCAGTTGGCTTTGGATGCGATTTTATGCCAAGCCAACAATCCGATCCTGGCAGCCTCATGTCGCTGCCAGTACGCCTTCAACCGTCTGATGCTGATCACGTGCATGAGTACATAATATACTCATCGACAAAATCTGTCAAGAGCTTGATTACAATGTTTTCTATCGTCATTCGTCTCCCTAAGCCCATGATATAGGTAAGAATACGCTCATTTTCGTTGTATATCGCCGGAACGTTTCATGCACGCGGTTAACCACCATTTTTCAAACGACACAAATCGTCTGCCAAGCCAAACACGCCGCTGTCCATCTGATCAGCGGTTTTTTTATAGCCATATGCTGACAATCCAGTTGATCAGAGCCAGTCCCATGAACACCGGCAGCGTCCAACGTTGCAAGCTGCGCATTACACGGTGATGCTTAAGAGACGGACGACAGATCAAGGCGATGCGATAAGGCAGTTGGCCAAGCACAATGAGCATCGCAAGAAAACTCAGACGGTGATATTCATACGCCAGATGCAGTTGGCCGTGTGTGATGGCAACGAAACTGCGCGTCAACCCGCAGAACAGACAATCCCATCCCGTTGCCATTTTGAAAAAGCACACGTCAGGTACAACCACATGATCCATGCCATGCAGATGCAGGCCATGTTCATCAAAACGCAACAGAAAACTCAGCAGCAACACAACAAGACTGCAAACAAGAATCAGGATGTGATACGGCGTGGCTTTTGTCATTGCATAACGGATCAAGTGGGGTTATGATTTTCCTGCATTAATGAATGCCGTTCAATCATAACAACTCATTTTAACTCGCATATGGGGGTCCAATTCAGTGGAATGTAAAAATCACCCGGGTGTTGACGCTGTCAGTCGTTGTGAAGGTTGTGCAGAACCGTTCTGCTCAAACTGTCTCGTGGATATTTCCGGCAAGCAATACTGCGGTGCCTGTAAGACCATGGCTGCCAGCCCGACGGCAGGCGCGATTCCTGAAGAAGCAACGATCCCCTGCAAGGAAGCCAATGACGCGCTGATTCTGGCCATCGTCGGACTCTTCTGCTTCGGTATCATTCTTGAACCGCTGGCATTGATCAAAGCTTCCAAAGCCAAGAAAATGATCGCAGAAAATCCACGCATGACAGGTTCAGGTAAAGCCACCGCTGCAACGATCATCGGGTCCATCGTCCTGGTCCTGTGGATCATCAGCATCATCTTGAATGTCATAGCTATCGCTGCATCCTGATCAAAATGCTTTCGCTTTAATCATCCAACGTCAAACCATTACACGCGTGTGACAGTTAACAGGGGGTCAATCCATCGTGGAGTTGTTTTGCCCATTATGTATGTTGAATCTGACGCCAACCGCTGAAGGGCGAGCCATCTGCCCCAGGCATGGTGATCACTTTCAATTGCTCTTCGTCCGTGATCCAGCCCTGTTACCGCCAGATCCCACACAGGCTCCGCCACTGGCACCAGACACGCCAGGCAACGAACCGGTGCAAGTGACAGAAGCAGCGCCCGCCGAGAAGCTCAAGTATTGCTGCGATGGATGCCAGCGGACTTATGAACTGTTGCCGGAGATGGTTGGCAAAGACGTCAAATGTCAATGCGGTCATGTCGGTACGGTCACCCTGCCATCTGACGCATTGGCTCAGGATGACGGCACATACGAATTGGCCGAATCGGCACCTCCCACGACCCCACAGACCACGCGGGTCAACAGCACTGCATGCAAGCGTCATCCGGACATGCCTGTGATCGCCAACTGCGGACGATGCCGTGCAGCCGTGTGTGCGACCTGCGATTTTGCCTATCCCGATGGCAGTCACCTGTGTCCTGATTGTGCCAGTGGCGTGACATCCCGAATCGCTGCCAATATCCCTGCCATCAATGCTCAGTGTATCCATCACCCCGATGTCCAGGCGGTAGCGGTGTGTATGGAATGTCATACCCCCGTGTGCAACACCTGCGTTTTTACGTACCCGGGTAATGTGCATCTTTGCCCTGCCTGTGCGACCAACCCTGTCAAAAAATTAACTTCCGGCCGAAAAAGCCTGGCCATCTGGTCCATCGTCCTGGCGGTCTGGAGTTTCCTGGCATTGGGGGCATTGGTTCTGGGTGTCTTTGAGGAAATCGCCCAAGAAAGTGAGGACGCCCTGGGGGTCATTCTCATGTACGTCGGCATTCTCCCCAGCCTTGTCGGCACGGCGATCGGCGTCGCATCACGCGATAAAAACCGGGGCAATCCCCCCATCACGTGGATCGGCATGATCGCCAACGGCATCATTCTCGGGATGTGGTTCTTACTGATGATCGTCGGCATGCTCGCGGGTTAAGGGGACAAACACATGACACACACCATCACCGACTCAAACCTTCTGGAAAAACGAAAACTCACCCTGAGCATGAGCTATGTCTCCTATACCGCAGGCGTCGCGTTTTCGTCCGCTAAAAAATTCGGGTACGACGAGATCGACTCACTGGTCCTCTCGGATACCCATGAATTGACCATCGGCATCGGCACCTCGCTTTACACCATTGGCATCAATCCCAAAAAAGTAAAACACACAGAAGCGGTCCAATACCTTGTCGACCGCGTCCGGGCAACCGTCAATCACAAAATGCCCAACGACCTTCAATTCAAAAAACAGTAAACCGATCAGACGGAGTTTGTTTTTATGTCTAATGTCAACATGCGAATCTGGGATATCACCGGCTCGCGTCACCAGGAAGTCGAAGCGCCCGATGATGTGGAGATCGCCCGTCTGCTGGTGATTCTCGTGGAGCAGATGAACCTGCCACTCAACAGCCCCGACGGCCAGATCATGAGTTACAAGCTGCATCACCGACGAAGTGGCAAGCAATTGCATGATGACGAAACGCTCATGGAAGCTGGCGTCTGCAATGGTGACGATCTGCGACTTCAACCGGAGATTACCGCGGGTGCCCCCTGCGATGTGAAGGGGCGTTCATGAGTCAGCCGACCGAAGGCCAACCCATGGTTCTTCAGGAGGACCGCTTCGCACGCCATCAAAGTATCAAGTGGTGGGACCAGCAGGCATTGACCAACGCCCGTGTGCTGGTGATCGGAGCAGGCGCCTTGGGCAATGAAGTGATCAAGAATCTGGCGTTGCTTGGCGTCGGACATCTTGCCATTGCAGACATGGATAAAATCGAAGCGAGCAATCTCAGCCGATCGGTTTTGTTTCGCGAGTCCGATGAAGGACACCTCAAAACCGTCACTGCCGCCAAAGCAGCGTTGGCTTTGTATCCGACATTAAATGTGCATGTGATTGATGGCAACGTGCTGTCGGATCTGGGACTGGGATGGTTTCGATGGGCCCAGGTGATTGTCGGCGCATTGGACAATCGTGAAGCACGCCTGTTCGTCAACCAATGCTGCATCCAAACCCAAAAGCCATGGGTCGATGGTGGACTGGATGTTCTCAACGGCATTGTCCGCGGTTTTGATGCACCGCGGACCCCCTGCTACGAATGCACCATGGGCAATGCCGATTGGCAACTGGTCAATCAACGCCGTTCCTGTTCGCTGCTTGCCCGGCAGGCATTCGACGCAGGCGGTGTCCCCACCACCATCACCACAGCGTCGGTCATCGGCGCGATGCAGGCGCAGGAAGTCATCAAACGGTTGCACCAACTTGACTGCCTGGATGGTAGCGGTTTCGTCTACGAAGGTCTGCGGCATACGTCCTACCCGATCCAATACACGCAAGGCAAAAACTGCCCATGGCATGAAGAATCAACTTCAATCCAATCGGTGAATACATTCGATTCGGACACGCCGTTAGATCAGATCGCTCAATGGGCAACAGAAAAACTCCATGGCCTGGATGCCATCGATCTCTCGCGTGAATTGGTCCAGACACTCACCTGCCCCAAGTGTCAGAATGAACGTGAGATTTTCATGCCGGTGGATCGACTCAAAACGTCGACACTTGTCTGTGAGACCTGCCAGGAAGAATGTGTCCCTGCGTTTGTTCACAGCATCATGCCCGATTCGCCCCTGATGCAACGCACCGCCAAAGCGCTTGGCTTGCCTGCATGGGATGTGCTTTGGGCGCGCAGGGGCATGGATGGCCTGGGGATTGAACTTTCAGGCGATCAGGAAAAACAACTGCAAACAAGCCAAATCCACGCTTCTAACCCGGAGGGTTAAATGTCAAAGCAAAAGAAAAAATCCGACAAACCTGCTGCTGACGACGTGCAGGTCTCCGGCTGGTCTGATGACGTCGGCAAGATTCACCGCCGCCCGTTTCCCGGACCCGCTACAGCCAACCAATGGCTGCGAATCAGCTTTGACAGCCAGGCGTATGCGGACATCCTTGCCCATGCCCGCGAATCGCTGGAAGCTGAGATTTGCGGCGTGATGGTGGGTGATCTCTGTGAAGACGACCGCGGACTCTATGTCGATGTCAAAGGCGCGATCCGTGGCAGTACGTCACGAAGCGGTGGTACGCATGTGACCTACACGCAGGAAACATGGGACGAAATCCACAAAGTCCGCGAAAGCCAATATCCCAAACTCAGCATCGTGGGTTGGTATCACTCGCACCCGGGCTTTGGTGTCAACTTTTCGGACATGGATAAATTCATCCAGCAGAACTTCTTCTCCGGCCCTGCCCAGTTCGCGCTGGTAACCGATCCCTTGAGTGGTGACGAAGCGATTTGTGCCAACCATGAAGGACAGATCAAGCCGGTGGATTGTTTCTGGGTCAACGGACGCCAACGTCGTTGTCGCAATGATTCGCCGGACTCTCAGGACCATGTTCAGGACGGTTCATCGTCAGCCAATCAAAGTCAGGTTGCCACCGCCATTGGTCAATTGGATCAACGTGTCAGTCAGTTGATGCAGTACATCGAAGAAACACAGACAAGTAATCACCGTGCCAATACATTCCTGATGATGTTCGTTGCCGTCTGCATCATCGGCTGGCTGGGTTACAAAGTGATGGACAACATTTTCAATGCATACATGCCCCCCGAAGAGATCGGCACGGTAGCGCCCATGCCCCTTGCTGACTCAGAAGGAAACAATCTTGGTTATGTTGGGATTAAAGCCTATTGGCATAGCATCCCCCCCGAACGCACCATGATTGCCATGCAGAACATGCTTTTGGAACAGATCAAAGATCCAACCTTCCGCAGTCTCATCGTTGAACAGATCAAAGCAATTGAAGCTGAGGAAAAAGCCAAGGCCGAGAAAGAAAAACAAGCCGCTGAAACATCAGCAAAGCAACAGGACGCTGCAACAAGCCCATACCTGGAACAGGAAACCAAGCCATGAACCTGTCAGACTCACCGAGCACAACCGATCGCCCGGTCATACGCATTACCAAGGATCAAGCCAACAGCTCACACGTGGATGACCTGCTCAAACGCCAGATGTCACTGCGTGGCGAACTGGGCATCGCCCGCGAAAGCCAGGGCCGATGGTACCTGCAAAGCTGGTTTGTATTCATGCTCTTTGGCGGACTCTTCGCTTTAATTGCATGGGGCATCATTGAACCGTTCTTTGAAGATCACATTTACATCCAGGGACAGGTCAAGGAAGTTGTCTCCTCTGACATGAGCAGTGAACATCCGGACCTCAAGGAAGTCCACCTGGAGGATGGCAATGTAATTCTGGTGACAGCCGACACAGAGCTGACCCATCACGGGGGTAAATTCGAAACACTGACCCCAGGCCAGGAAGTCGGGTTTTACGTCGAATGGCTGCCTGATCTAGGCGAGAAATTTTCCTATGCCGTCATGGTCGAAGTCAATCCGCCCACACCAGCCCCGCCGCGTTCCAAGGAATCACTCAACTCACTCTCAGCTCGTCATACCGCCATCTCCATGTTCTTTTTCCCATTGATTGCATCAATGATCGGTCTGGGACTGGGTGCTGCTGACGGGATCATGTGTCGTCTGGTTCAACGGGCATTACTGGCAGGCGTCGTCGGATTGATCATTGGGTTACTCGGTGGGTTTGTGTCATCCATCTGTGCGGATCTGGTCTATGCACCAATCTCCGCGTTGGCTTCAAGGCAAACAGGGGAGAGTGTGGGTTTCTTCAGCACCACCGGATTCCTCGTGCAGATGGGCGGACGCTCATTGGCCTGGGCTTTTGCAGGTGTCGCAATGGGCTTGGGACAAGGCATGGCATTACGCTCTGGTAGACTTGCGCTTTACGGCTTGATCGGGGGCATACTCGGCGGACTGCTCGGGGGATTGCTCTTTGATCCGATCGATTTTCTGATTGTCAGTAAAAGCACGCCATCCGGTCACTGGTCGCGCATGGTCGGTATCACCGTCATCGGTTTGACGGTCGGTGGCATGATCGGCCTGGTGGAACTACTCGGCCGCGACGCCTGGTTCTGCATGACCAAAGGCCCCTTGTCAGGCAAAGAGTTTCTGGTTTTCAAGAACACCATGCGTATGGGCTGTTCGCCCAGGTCGGACATCTACCTGTTTAACGATCCGGGAGTCGCGGAGCATCATGCCATCCTCCGCGCAACGGGCGGTTCCTATGAAATTGAAGGCATGGATGGCGCTTTCCCGGTGACCGTTAACGGTCGTGTGGTCAAACGCTCGCGTCTGCGCCACGGTGATCAAGTCGGACTGGGGAGCACGCAATTTACCTTTAACTGTAAAACCAATAACCATTGACCATGTCAACCAACCAACCCCCATCAAGCCAAGCAACCGACTCAGGCGATACGCAATGCGCCATCTGTCATGCACCGATTGTTGCAGGTGAAGAGACGACTGGCTGTGCTCATTGCCAGAGCATTTATCACACCGAATGCTGGGAGTACAACGGCGGTTGTGCTCAGTATGGCTGTGAGCAATGCCCGCCAACCGAGAAACATTCGGATCTTGAGATTCCGGTTTCCTATTGGGGACGCGAAGAAAAACCCTGCCCGTTTTGCAACAAGACCATTCAGGCTGCTGCATTGCGTTGTCGTCACTGTGGCACGGTCTTCGATTCGGCCAAGCCTCAGGATGCCGAGCAATACGAATCGGACACCAACCTGAAAAAACGTATCCCCGCAGTCCGCAAGCAAAGCATCTGGCTGTTTGTGTTCTGCGTGATATCGTGCACCGCCCCACTGGCTGCGATCGTCGGACTCTTCTGGTATCGCGCCAACCGAAAGGTGATTGACAAACTGCCTGCATTGCATTCGGCGATCTGCAAGATTGGTCTGGGGATTGCCTGGCTTCAAAGTCTGATCATCCTGATTGTCGCGTTGCTTCACAGCGTCTTATCCCCTTGATATTTTTTACGAGATTGATCATGCACCCACGTTTGAGACGGATTACTGCCGACGCCCAGCAAGTCACCCAGTGCTTTGCCGATCACCCGTACATTGATATTGTCCGCAGTGAAGGCCAACCGCCTGAGAAGTATGAAGTGCATTACAAGGTCCGTTCGATGGTCCTTGACGCGACGGGCAAACCCATGCCGCATATCGGATTTAATGCCGAGATTTTTCTCTCCCTGGATTACCCGCGTCGTCCCCCGTTTTGCAGAATGCTCACGCCGGTGTTCCACCCGAATATTGATGCACAGAAAATCTGCATTGGTGATCACTGGAGTGCCGGCCAACGATTGGTTGATCTGATTGTTCGCATAGGCGAGATGCTCTGTTATCAAAGCTACAACACGCAAAGTCCACTCAACGCCCAGGCAGCAGCATGGTCCATCGAACATGGACACGAACTACCGTTACAGCGTGACGACCTGGTGCAAAACACGATTTAATGCGTCATCAAATAATTATTCTCCACCTTCTGTCACTCCCGCCTACGGACATGATGCACGTCGTTTTGAAAGTTGAGCACCGGGTGTTAACCCGGTGCCCGTTGTGCATACGTTCATCCAAGGGGGCACCGGGTTAACACCCGGTGCTCAACTTATCGAGAGCTGTATCGAGTCAGTTCGCACCATAGATCATCAAGAATCACGTGCCATATAAAAACTTGTAAAACGACGTGCATCATGTCCCTTCGCGGGAATGACGAAATGAGAGAGAGCATGGAGATTTATTGTTCAAAAAAAGCTCTTTTGCCGTTTCAAAAAAACAGTCCTCCTGTTGAATCAGGAGGACTGCTGACGGTGTCATTCAGAATTGTGTCCATGCAGAGCTATCAAACCATCGGTCTTAAACTCGCATTGTGTTGATCATGATGCCAAATCAAATCGATCCGCATTCATGACCTTGGTCCATGCTGCAACAAAGTCGCGGGCGAATTTTTCGGTGTTGTCATCCTGGGCATAAACCTCCGCATACGAACGCAACACGGAGTTGGAACCCAAGACCAGATCGACGCGCGTGGCAGTCCACTTCACATCACCGGACTTGCGATCCACAATGTCGTACGTGCTTTTGCTGGCCGGTTTCCAGGTGTATGCCATGTCGGTGAGATTGACGAAAAAGTCATTGCTCAAGACACCGGGTTTGTTGGTGAAGACACCGTGTTTGGTGCCGCCGTAGTTGGTGTCGAGCACGCGCATCCCGCCGATGAGCACGGTCATTTCCTTTGCGGTCAAACCCATGAGTTGTGTGCGGTCAAGGAGCATCTCTTCGGGGCTGACGATGTATTCCTTTTTGACCCAGTTGCGATAACCATCATGCACCGGCTCAAGATATTCAAAGGATTCACCGTCGGTCATCTCAGCGGTGGCATCACCACGACCGGGGGCAAACGGAACCGCAATGTTAAGGCCCGCTGCCTTGATCGCCTGCTCAAGTCCGACATTACCAGCAAGCACGATCACATCCGCAACACTGGCGCCGGCATCAGCAGCGATTGGCTCTAACACTGCCAACACCTTGGCAAGACGCTGGGGTTCGTTACCTTCCCAATCCTTCTGCGGGGCAAGACGGATTCGGGCGCCGTTGGCACCACCACGCATGTCCGAGCCACGGAACGTGCGAGCGCTGTCCCATGCGGTGGCAATCATCTCATTGGCACTTAAACCGCTGGCTGCAATCTTGGCTTTGACAGCCTCGACATCGTAGCTGGTGCTGCCTGCGGGGACGGGGTCCTGCCAGATCAAATCTTCGCTGGGGACATCCGGGCCGATGTAGCGACACTTGGGGCCCATGTCACGATGCGTGAGTTTGAACCAGGCACGGGCGAAGGTTTCTGAGAAGTAATCAAAGTTGTTATAGAACTTCTCACAGATTTTGCGGTAGATCGGATCGACCTTCATGGCCATGTCCGCATCGGTCATCATCGGCATGCAGCGAATGGAAGGATCTTCGACATCCACGGGTTTGTCTTCTTCCTTGATGTCGATGGGTTGCCATTGTGAAGCGCCAGCCGGACTCTTGGTCAGTTTCCATTCGTAACCGAGCAGCAGCTTGAGATAGCCGTTGTCCCACTTGGTGGGTTCGGTGGTCCATGCCCCTTCGATGCCACTGGTGATGGTGTCGCGGCCCATGCCTTTGCCCTGGTCATTCTTCCAGCCAAAGCCTTGCTGCTCGATGGGTGCGGCCTCAGGCTCGGGGCCGAGCTTGCTTGCATCACCGTTACCGTGCGCTTTACCAACGGTGTGTCCACCGACAGTCAACGCTGCGGTTTCTTCGTCATCCATGGCCATGCGTTTGAAGGTTTCACGAATCTGGTCAGCGGTCTTCTGCGGGTCGGACTTGCCATTGACACCTTCGGGATTCACGTAGATCAGCCCCATCTGCACGGCAGCCAAGGGGTTTTCCATCGTCTTGGCATCATCGACATTTTCATACCGCTCATCACTGGGCATGAGCCATTCTTTTTCGTCACCCCAGTAAATGTCTTTGGCCGGATGCCATGTATCTTGGCGCCCAAAACCAAAGCCATAGGTTTTGAGTCCCATGGTTTCGTAGGCAATGGTCCCCGCCAGCGCGAGCAGGTCCGCCCAACTGATTTTGTTGCCATACTTTTTCTTGATCGGCCAAAGCAGTCGGCGTGCCTTATCCAGGCTGACGTTGTCCGGCCATGAGTTCAGCGGTGCAAATCGCTGATCGCCTGTCCCCGCGCCACCGCGACCGTCCGCAATGCGATAGGTACCCGCTGCATGCCAGGACATACGGATCATCAAGCCGCCGTAGTGTCCCCAGTCTGCCGGCCACCAGGGTTGGCTGTCGGTCATCAGATCACGCATGTCCTGTTTGAGTGCTTCAAAGTCCAGCGTTTTGACCGCTTCACGATAGTCGAAGTTCGGGTCCATCGGATCGGTCTTGGTGTCGTGTTGATGCAGAATGTCGAGGTTCAGCGCGTTGGGCCACCAATGTGAATTGGTGGTGCCGCTGCTGGTTGTTGCACCATGATGAAATGGACATTTACCGCCGTCAGTCATATCAGTCTCCTTCTTGGGTTATTTATTTTTTTGACAACTGGGACAGATGCCCCAGAACGTCACTTCAGCTTCATCAATCAGAAAATCGTGATCATCCGATGGGGTTAAACAAGGCTTACGTCCCACAACGCAATCGACATCCACCACCTTGCCACAAGACCGACAGACGATGTGATGATGATTGTCCCCCACGCGTAACTCGTAAAGACAGGATAGCCCCTTGGGCTTGATCTCCCGGATCAGACCGTGAGCCACGAGCGTGTGAAGGTTATTGTATATCGCTTGCTTGGATGTCGTCGCGATTTCTTTGAAAACAGCATTAAAAATCGTATCGGCGTCGGCATGAGCATGTCCATCCAACACCCCAAGCATGGCAAGCCGAACGGAGGTCACGCTTAAACCATGATCCTTGAGCATGTCTCGGTAATCCTGTTCCATGGGAATGATGGTAACACGTATTTATTTTGAGTCAATCAAAATTTTTACTTATTCACATTTTAAAACCATCGACATGCCGACACTATCTGATCTGCGCTGTTGTCATCCTGTTGCCCGAACCATTTGTCGCAGGGCCTATCCCTGTACTTCCTGCATCAAACAGCGCCGGCTTCGGGCGAACTTGATATAACAGACATGTTCAATTTTATGACTTTCAATAACAGGAACTCATCCACCATGCACGCAGTCCACCACGTACGCCGACTTACTTTGTTTGTTCTCATCGCCCTCTGCCAACTTGTGCATACAGGGCACAGTGTTGCCTTTGCTCAAGACAGTTATGAAATGTGGGGGAGTCTGAATCGGAAGACGGCGATTTTTGATGCTGGTGAAAAAATGGCGTTCACCATCAAGCTGCTCAAAGATGATCAACCCGTTGAAGGCTTTACCCTCAATTGGGAACGCACCGGCGATGATGGGATCACGGAAAAAGGCGAAGTGACTTCGACCCGGGACGGCGCTCAGATTGTTGCCTCCACGCAAAAGCCCGGCTTTGTCCGCCTGTATGTCACGGCCACCGATCCTGATGGCAACAAGGCAATGACGAAGGTCAAAGGCCAGGACAAACCGGTGTTCTTTGACGGCGGTGCCTGCGTGGCTCCCAAGACACTTCAAGGCATTGACGAACCATCGGACTTTGATGCGTTCTGGGAAGCACAGAAAAAGGAACTCGCTTCGGTCCCGTTAAAGATCCTGGAAAAGGTACAGGTTGCTGAAGATGACAAAGCGGTTGCATACGATGTGAAAATCGACTGTGCCGGTGGTATGCCCGTGTCGGGATACCTGGTCATGCCCAAGCATGCCAAGGATGCGTCATTGCCTGCGGAAGTGGGTTATCACGGCTATGGTGTCCGCAGTGCCAACTATCGCCTCAATCATGGCTATGACAAAATCTACCTGAACATCAATGCACACGGCATTGAAAACGGGAAGCCCCAAGCCTATTACAACGAACTCAAACAAGGCAAACTCAAAGGCTATGCGTTCAGCAAAGAAGAAAATGCAGACCCCAAAACGACCTACTTCCGTGGCATGTATTTTCGCGTCATGCGTTCGCTGGAATTCGTCAAGTCACTGCCCCAATGGAACGGCAAAGATCTCAAAGCAGCAGGCGGTAGCCAGGGCGGACTTCAAGCCCTCGTCGCTGCAGGCTTGGATACCGACGTTTCAGAATGCTGGGCATGGTCCCCGTGGTGCTGTGATTTGGGACGGACCGAATCCGGACGCCTTGTCGGACACTGGTACATCAAGTACACCCCCGCCCTGCTGTATTACGATCCGATCAATCTGGTCAAACGTGCCAACCCCAAATGCAGCCTGTACATTGTTGCCAATCTCGGCGATTATGTCTGCCCGCCGTCGGGTGTCTGGATTGCCTACAACAATTTCCCCGGGCCAAAGACCATCGAAACCCGCCAGGGTTGTGAACATGGCTACTCGATGAAGAACTATCCCAAGTTCATCGTCACCGATAAAGCAAAGCAGTAAACATCACCGATGACACCGACATCACGAGCCGGTCTTAACCATGCGAAAGACACGGTAACCAAAGCCGGGCAGTGACAGTTTCAACGATGTTGTATTGCGATACCGAATCGGTTGCATGGTCTGGTCGGAGAGTACATCTGTGATCTGCCAGTTGCCAGGGAGATTGCATTGCATCTGGCCATCTCCTTGGCCACCCTGATTGAGCACAAACGCGAAGACTTCCTTGTCGGACTTTCTACGCAGGACCACTTCGACCACTGGCGAACCTTGGCCATGTTTGAGCTTCGGATCATAGACCGGTGTTTGATCATTGACCCAACGTGCGTTGATCGGCAAGTTTGTCAGGTCAATGACCTGCTGCATCCACTGATGCATGTCGATTGGCATGTGTGGATTCTGCACGTAAATACTGGGGTAAACGGCGTAGGCATAGACGTGACCTTTACCCCATGATTGATGCCAACCGATGGTTTTGTTCAGTCGGTCCACGATAGGTTTGGCGCCGGTGATCTGACCGGTGTTAACGCCACGGAAATGACCGTTGTTTTTCAGTTGTCGATGTTGATAGTCCGGCGCGGTCCAGTTCAAATCAGCCCATGCTTTGCCCCCCATTGGAGAGATGGGATTAAGCCAGGGGTCGAGTTGTCCTGCTGCTCCGACGAGAATGAGTTTGCCGCCGCGTTGGGTGAACTGTGCAATCTGTTTGGCAACGGTGTCACTGAGCAGCGGCGTTGGGGGCAGAATCAACGTGTCATACTGGTTGAGCTTCGATTCGAGTAACTGATCATCCAGGTAGTCGGCCTGCAAACCTGCCATCCGCATCAGGTAAATGAGTGTGTTGCGCGATGCGGTCAAATGGATGTTGTACGGGCGATTCGCGGTCATGTAGCTCAGATATTCCGACGTATCATTGGAGACGTAAATGCCGATATTGATTGGGTAACGCTTGAGCGACAAACCGTCATAGCGTTCGTGAAACTGATGAATTTGTGCCTTGGTTTTTTCGACAGCATCGAAACTCGGCAGGCGTGTGCCATCGTTATCAATGAGAAACCACATGGGATGTGCCTTGTCTTCTTCCCATGCGCGTGTGCCGCGAACGCGACCATGATCTGAGTAGGGACGCCAACCGAAGATGAGGTTGTTGGTCATGCCGTGTGCTAAAAGTCCCCAGTTTTGCAGCTCCGCCGACGCTGCGGGCCATTGGGGTTGGACGTAGACTTCGATGCCCCACATCGGTTTACCCGGTGCGTTGGACTCGAACATCTCCATGATTTCCATCATTTCCTGCGGATTCCCGAGTCCACGTTTCTGACCTGCGGAATACTCCATATCAAGCATGGTGACATCCATTGCGCGGAAAAACGGCATGGCCAACTGCGGCCAGAAATTCGGCCAACAGAGATTGGTGCTGTAGAGTGTTTTATCATCGTGCTTGCGAGCCTGTTCGCGGAACTGCGTAAACATCTCCAGGGAAGACACGGTGCGCCAGCGATACCAATCCATCCCGCGACCGGGGACCGATTGCATCATCGCCTGAACCTGCTTACTCATCTTGCCATACACAGCCGTCCATGCAATGGCGTCTGCGCCTTTGAGTTTGTCCTGACTTTGTACAACCTTTAACTGCTTGGCGGAGAGCGGTTGTTCGACTTGCTGCCAGGATGTGTAGTCGGTTCCCCAGCGTTGGTTGAGTGTTTCTAAATCCCCATGACGTTCTTGACACCACTTGCGAAACGCGGCGTCGGCATGCAGTGTCGGACACAAACCATCCTTGCCATAGAACGGTTGCTCATTGGCCATCTGGTATGAAGCGATTTGTGGATTCTCGCCGTTTTCCTTGCCGATTGATTCAGCTTGTTCTAAAAATACTTTTCGTCCTTCGGGATGCCAGATATCCAATCGACCGCCCTTGGCAGGATTCTGAATTTCACGCTTGCGTGTCGGATCAACATCCAAGCGGCGCCACTCCATGCGATGCGTTGGCATGCCGCCTGCTGCAATGAGAAAACCTTTCTGCGTGGTGTAGCGGCCACGGTCGCAGATGTAATCCAACTGCCCTGCCCATTTGTAGTCACGAAAACCATAACCACCAAAGTGATCACCGTGTTGATCCAGCATGCCGTTACCAATACCAAACAACTCAGCAGGTTTATAACTCGGGGCAATGGCAAAGCGCATCACCATCTCTGATAACACCTGCGTGGCAGAGGCACTGCCAGAAATTCTGAGATCGGGGAGAAACTGCCCTGCCCCTTTGATCACGCGACCATCATCCAAATGCACATCGGTTGTGATGACATAGGCATTGGGTTTAAGCTGCGATGTTTCAAAGTCGATGCTGACATTCTTTTGACCGTGAAGCTCGGATAACGCCACCCGCCCCAACGATTGCGTTGCCAAATTTTCCCATGTTCCAAGGGAGATTTGCACGTAACCACGCAGATGCTCAGACGCATGGGAGGAGAGAACGAGTTGGCGTTTGGTCGTATCACCGTCGGACCAGATCGGCAGAGAATCAGCAGACTGCCCTGAGATATCCAAAGCGATCCACTCGGCGGGAATCGCAGCATACTCCGTTGCATGCGGTGAAGACTGGACCATCAGATCATCAAACCAGACCTTGCCCTTTTGCACCTTCAGACAAGGCAATGCCTGTATTGGCCGATCAATCCTGGTGCTCATCGTCACACGCACCCAATCCGACGTGGCAGGGAGATTTTGTTTCTCGAGCATGGTGAATCGACGCGGCAGGATTTGATCGTCCGAGGTGAGTAAATTCAATTGTAAAGTCGCATCCGCCTGCTCAGCACGAACCCATGCAGAGAATGTCACATCACCAGCAGGAAGCCAATTGCCCGGGGCACTGACCACGGTGAGTGGCTTTTCCGACGCCTGGATCAACAGCGACTGTTCCCCTGTATGTTTGTGTGAGGTGTCAACGCTGATGCCTTCTGCGCTGTCATCCAATGCCCACCATGACTGAACGGGAAGCTGGGTGTAAAGACGGTCATTGCCACGCTTGGCATAGCTGTAAACGCGTTCGTAACCGCGGTACATTTTCGAACCGTTGTACTTGCCGGTCTTCTCAAAACTGCTGTTGTAAAGCACATTTTCAGTTGGTCCGGGCAGGTTGCGATGAATGATCTCGCATGATTCTTTAGCCAGTAGTTGAAGTTTGCCATCGGCTTTGCGGATCAGCAATTCGAATGTCATTTCAGCAAGGTCAATGGCTGGAGCAAAACGGCGGAGCGTCTGCCACTGTTTATCGGGAGCCAATGTCCAATCTTTTTCCAACAGTTGTTCGCTGTCATGGGCTTTGAGTAACAGGTCACCGTGCAGGTCATCACCGGATGCATTGATAACCTGTAATTCCACAGCGATCGGCTGATCGGCAAAAACATACCTGGGCAATTGCATCCGACATGCGGTTGCCTGACGGTCGAATCGCATGAGTTCTGTGCGCTTTGCGACCTGATTGTGATCGGGCATTTGAACTTTGACGGAGAACTGACGGTAGCGGTCAAACATGTTGGCCTGGGGTTGGCCGTAGCCCTTGGTTGACCACTGCGCAAAAGGCATATCCAAGATCAGTGCATTCCAGTTGGCGGGATTGTTTGCGTCCTTTGCATCGGAATCCCATGTGATTTGCCAGGACTCACCGACACTTTTCCATGTCTGCTCATCTGTTGGTTTGAAGAATGCCTGACAGATTGCAGTGTTGGCTTTTTCAGTGAATTGCACGGTAAGTTTCAGATCGAACCAACAGGCAATATGTGAGCCCTGCATCGAAGCATGCACCTGATCAGCTAACGCGGAAAAGGCTTCAAAAACAGGCTTTCCTGTAGGATCATGCCCAGGCACATCACCCACGCGATAGCCGATGCGTGGACCGCGCTGCGTATGCCAACTGTAATCTTTGACCTTGCGGGTATCCTCAATGGGCTTGATTTTCTCAGGGATAATGCCCGGCCCCATGCGCCATTGCACCATGCGCGTGCCATCCCGGACATAGTGTGAACGTACGGTGTTATGCGTCCAGGGTTGGATGTAGACACAGACACCAAATTCAAGTTGCATACCCGGCATGAGTTTGAGTGGTGTGTTGCCGTTGGATAGATCACCATCCCAATCAATGCGGATGGCATTGCTCGAACCGTGAATCTGCGAGTGCGGGTAGGTGTCGATGAGACAGGCCATGCCATCCATCTCGACACGTTTGTAGGAATAGTAATTGGGGAAGCGCCCCCAGCCACCATTGCGCCCTGCAAGAATCGGCCAGCCGACTTGATCCATATGAGAATTCTGTGGCACAACAGCAAGGTTCAATGGATCAACAAGCGATTGTGCCGATGTCAGAGTTGAGAAGACAAGAGAACACCCTAGAGCAAAGATGGATACAAACTGACCAATGTACATAAGAGAACTGCTTTCCGAATTGAGCATGGGAAACAATCATTCTCCATGAGATTTCTAATTTTCGTCATTCCCGCCTGCGTGGGAGTGACGGTAGATGGAGAATCATTTTTTGATCCACTTTAACCGTGTGTCGGGTTAATTATTGCTGTGAAACAAATTTTGAATGTCAATTTAAATTTTAGTGCATCACCATACGGCGATTCACGACGTCTGTTTTAGTTCCGCCATGTTTTAAGCCAGATATGGCCCTGGGGGTAATACGTCATGGGAAGTTGATGGGTGCTGTCTGGAATCTCTTCACGCGTAGCATGTCCATCGAGAAAGACGATATTCGCCCGATTCAGATGCCAGGCACCGACGTTATAGCGACCGTTGTAACCTGCTTGCGTGTAATTGTAGTTCGTCGTGTAACCGGGTACTTGTGCGGCATCGGCGAGATAGATCAGACTACTTGCCTGCCCCCAGAGAGTCGGGCGGCCGAGATTGCGATCAAGGTTGGGCATGTTGGTGACATCTGCCCGGAAGTTGTAAGCAATTTCACGATTGACGACATAGTTGCCCGACGCACCATTGGAGCAATACGTGCTTGGATTGGTTGGGCAGTCCCAGATATCGGTGGTCTTCTGCCAGGACGCTGAGGCATTGGATTGTGTGGCATGGCCGGTATAACACATGAAATGTGCAACCCACCAATTGAAAAACTTGATCGTCGGATGCGAACCGGCACCAATGGTATTATTGACAATCGGGAAATATCCGTCGTAGTCATTGGTATAAGCAAAACCCGCAATCCCGATCTGACGGAGACTGCTGGCACAACTGATCGCCTGCCCGGACTTGCGGGCGCTGGCCAAAGCGGGCAAAAGCACTGCAATCAACAGGGAAATAATGCTGATCACGACCAACAGTTCGATGAGTGTGAACGCCCGATTCAACGGGTGATCAAAGCGGTATTCTGCTTGCATCCGATATCCCTTTATGTCATGCGTTACGTCTAAGGTGATTAATCGCAATTGCGTAAATGGGTCTTGCCCGGGGACCAATAGCCCTGATGAGCAAAGGAACAAAGCTGTTGACCTGCGGTGACAATCACATCCACAAGGCTGGTGACCGCCATGTGACCGACCATGCGCAGATCAAAAACCATGCGACTCCAATCCTCACCTTTGGGTAAGGCAATGCCTTCATTGGCAATGGTGATAACGCCCATATCACGACCGGGTTTGAGGCCGCGTTCTTTCATCAATCTTGCCAGAACTTTCAACGGCATCTCCGATGCCATCATCACAGCATCAGGTCGATGCTTGTCATCAAGCAAACGGGCGAGCACCGGCTCCCACTGACAACTCAGATGCATGATGCTCTGAAGCTTGAACGTACGCATCGGTTCCAATCCGGCATTGGTCATGGCAAAGCGATAGCCCAGTTCGTTGCGGGCAGTCGGGCCGATGTGACTCATCATGGTCAACAGCTGGATGCGTTTGTATCCCTGCTCGATGAGATAGCTGGTCCCGCGTTCGACAGCCTGTTGTGTGTCGGCTTGAATGAGGGGTTCGAAGGTGGGCAGGATCGTGCCAGGCCAAACCTGAACCAATGGCGGATGCGCTTGACCCCAGACCTTGTGATACGCCTTGAGAAAACGATCGACCATGCCACTGTTGACAATGTAGCCATCGCATGGATTGGCTTTGAGTTCTTCCACGATATGTTCAATTGGTGTCAGACCATCAGCTTCATATGCCATGGCATAGGTCTGCAATTTGTGATTGAGTTCACGCGTGCGATTTTCAATCCCTGCAAGAAGCATCCGGTTGGCTGGTGTCGTGCAATGCATATCGCCCCAGAGTCCGAGTGTGAGTTGCTGACGTGATGGATCGGGCGCAAGTCGCGTGGGCTGGTCAGTCGATTGCTCGGTGACGAAAAGGCTTTGTCGCATGGGTGTGTAGTCGGTCGGACATGGCGCCGCAACGGGGACTTTGCGCAGATACGTGCCACTGCCATGGCGGCGCACGAGAATGCCCTGCTCTTCAAGTTCATTGAGACTTCGCCGAATGGTCATGCGATTGGCACCCAGCAGGTCAGCCAATTGTCGCTCGTTGACCAATCGCTGTCCGGACGCTGCGGGTTGTCTTGCCAATTCGTACTGCAGGACAGCCAGGACCTGCTGACGATTGAGCTTGGGTAATCGGACCGTTGATGACATGACCCATTTTATTCATATTGGGTCAATCAAGTCAATCAACAGCCAATAAGTTTTTTATCTCGGCTCAAAAAGATCGGTTCATCAGACCACAACAGCCAACTTGCAAACAGCTTTAATCCATTTCAATCAAGCCAGTTAGACTTCAAGCTATCAGAGAGTAAAACGAGCCGGTCAATCCATCATTTTCAGAATCACATTCACGAGAATGACCGCAAGCATGGTCAGAACCACGCGATTGAGCCAGCGGGTCGGCAGGTGTTTGAGCAACTTCATGCCGATGAAAATGGCGGGGATGGCGACGGCTGCCGCCAAACCGTTGATGGCCCATTGCTCGGTCGTCAATGTTTGCTGCCACAGCAGTGAGATCACACGAAAGACGGCAGACAGGGCAAGCAGGACCTGCACACTCACGACATACTGAAACCGGTCATACTGACGCGAACGGACATAAGCCACCAGCGGAGGTCCGCCTACGCCGTAAGAACCGGAGAGCAATCCTGCGAAGGCGCCCATCGGTGTGCCCAACCAGATGTGATGCCAGGGACGCTGAGTCACCTTGTTACCCAGCATCGCCTGAAGCAAAGTCATCAACAGGATCAATGCCAATATCCCATTCATGACTTTCTCGTTGAGATAACTGACAAGCAGCACCCCCAACGGCGTACACACAACCGCAGCGACGGCAGCGAACTTCAGGTGATCCCAGCGCAGGTGAGAACGCAGCCGCCACCCCAGGATCACATTGATCGTCAGGGCGGGGACTACGTTAAACACCACGGCTGTTTTCACCGGTAACGTTAAACTCAGCAGACTCACCAGCACCAGGCCAAAGCCAAAGCCCGTTGTCGACTGGACGATGCCAGCAAGAAAAACCACCGAGAGTATCAAAGCCAACTCAGGCACAAACAGGTTTCTCCTGCAGGATCGCTTCGATGGCATCAGCGAGTTTCCTGTCACCTTCTTCGAGGCGCTGTTTACGCTGAGCCTGCTGCTGTTGCGAAGCTTGAAGTTGCTCACGACGGATGCCGATCATCCGCATCGTTTCCGGCTTACAAGGATCGCCGAGATTGCAATGTTTTTCAAGGAAGTGATCCAGACTCATGCATTCCTGAACCTGTTCGGTAGTGAGATGGGGTAACGGTTCATTGGACAGCGCAGCCGCTTCGTCAATGAGTTCGCCGGTCATTTCACAGGGCTTGATGTTGCGTTGACGTGCCATGCGCACAGCATTGGCGCAGATGCGATGAGCCTGACGGGAACCATAATCCATATCGCGAATCATCACGATCGCAAGGTCCGGCGAGCCGCTGTATCCGTCCTTGACGATCTGGAGCATGCGATCAGGATACACATACATATCCGGGAGCATACTCTTGAACAGTCCCATCGCGCGTTGAACTTCAGCGCAACCCTTGAACACAAACGGCGGCGCCTGATACACCGGCAGATTGTCCTGAATGAGTTCACCCTTGTAGGCAAACATGCACGTGGTCATTTGGCCAAACACTTCATTGCAGGCACGACGAATGTTTTCCGTCACACCGCCCGAGTGTGCTTTTTGAGGCATGAACGAGCTTAAGCCCTTCCAGGTGTCCCCCACCGCCATCATGCCGATTTCTTCCAGAGACCAGATTTCATGATCCAGCGTGCCACGGCTGAGCGTCATGGCAAGACTGGAAAGTGCAAAGAGAATCTGCGGGATTTCATCCTGGCTGGCTTCACAGTCATAGACCAACTCTATGAGTTCATCAAAGCCAAGCAGTTCCGTGACCAACTGACGATCGACATCCCAACCGGTACCAGAACACGCACCGCATCCGCCGGAGTTCATATTGGTGAACTTGTAGGCCAAGGCTAGTTGCTCTTCAGCGCGAGCAACCCCATCATGCATCGTCAACAGGTATTGGCCATAGGTGGTCGGCTGGGCGTGGGACATGTGGCTTTGCCCTGCCATGAGTGCATCGACATATTTCTCCGAAAGGTCGATAAGAACCTGGCGGACTTCATGAATCATATCGAAGGTGTCGATGAGTGCATCACGCATCTGCATGCGTGCCATCGGTTCCTGCAAGGTGCGGCCGAGGTTCACTGCAGAAGCAGTGTATTCATCGCCATCCAGTTTTTCCTTGATCCAATCTTCACCCCCCCAACCGATTTCGGTCTGTGCTTCCTTGAGAACAGGCAGCAGTTTCTGGGCCGTTTCGAGTTTGATCAAACCCTGGCGGTAAAGCATGACGGTCCATGCCTGATCCATCTTGCCGACATAGGGAAGACGGTTACCGATTTTTTCCATGTATTTGTGTGGATGTTGGGACCACTGGGCAGCTCGCGGGTCGGCAGGCATACCTGCTGCATGAGCGCGGTGATCTTTACGGGCGCAATAGGCATCGACGTCAAAAGTCATGATATATTCCTTGTTAAACGAGTGACGGTTGAAGACAAAGGCTGGACATCAGGGATGAAACATCATCCGCCTGATCCAGTGACTGAACGTGATTGATGATTTGCTGAGCTTCAGATGGATTGCAGATTTGCGAGTATTCCGCATTCTGTTTGAACTTGGTGACTGCCTGATCCCAAGTGAGATTGCCCGGTGCGAAGGTCACTGCCGGTGCGCAGCAACGCGTGTGCTTGCGTCCATCTTTCATGGTGACCACGATGCCATGCCAATTGATCATGCTCGGCATGTAGTCCCTGGGAAGTTCAACTTGAGCAGGCAGATTTTCAGGTCGATCGATGTAGGTAACCTGCTTGGCCAATGCGATGACCTGTTTATCAGCCACGACATTTTCACTACGGTAATCTGACATCGTTGCCGGACCACGAAGCAGTGTGTGTGCCACCGCCCATGCCACGGAGAACTGCGCATCGACTTGTGGGTTCTTGCCAATCTCAAACGGGCGACTGACGATACCGCCTGCAGGCATGCCAAAAACAGCAATGTTCTGAATCTGCGTGGGATCAATTTTCTCTTCACGGTAAAGCTGTTCAGCAGCATCCTGACAATGATGAATCGCCCCACAACTGGCAAAGTGCTTGTACGAAACGCGCTGAATCTCCCATTGATCATTGGGCTTGGTCAGCTCTTGAGCTGACGGTGGCTCGGGCATATCCAGATAAAGTTTGTAATAACCGGCATTGCCTTCCAAAGCATAACGAGCACCGGTCAGACTCCGCTGTGCCAACACGGTACTCCAGATCGCAGACCTTGCTGCAAAGGCAGGCTGCATGCGTTTACTGAGTGTCGAATCGTAGAGTGCCTGACGATTCCCTGAAAGCTGTGCATAGTTGATTCCCATCGCTTCACTGCACTGCTCAGCCGTGAGTCCCAACATCCGGGCAGCCGTCATCACACCCCCAAAACTCCCGGCCAATGACGTTGGCAAAAAGCCTTCACCACGCCGGAAAGACCGGCCGGGAATTTCAATGCGTGCAGCAATCTCAACCCCAAGAATCAATCCCAGCAAGGCTTCACGCCCTGAGACATTGCCAGACTCCGCAGCAGCCAACATGCTCGGCACCACGATTGATGAGATGTGCAGGATGCCGGGAATGTGAACATCATCCAAGTCCTGGGCATGCACCAGGACACTGTTTGCAAACGCCGCATTGGGCATCGGCAATTTGTCACCAAGCACAAACAATGACGACTCGGCACGCCCGCCCCAGTATTGCATCTGCTCGATGACATCCTTACAACCATCTGCCTGCCACCCCGCCAAAGCGCATCCCAAAGCATCCAGCAGGAGAATGCGTGCCGACTCCCATGCCGCGTCGCTGATGTGCGCCAGGGTGGTGTTGATGCCAAACTCGGAAAGTTCACGTGTCAGTGTCATGTTCGTTACCTTGTTAAAACCGTGTTAAACAGGCACCATGATCGGGGATCGGTCCGTTCGGGACTACCATGTGACTTGCTGTAATTTTGTCACTTTTTTGCGCTTTCATCGAAATACCATTAAACATCATGAATTCACGCGATAGAATGTAACCAAGCATATGAAAGACAAACCGTCCAATTCGACATCTGCTATCGATGTTCATTTGCAGATTCTTGACGCACCAGAACAGGATAATCTGCCACAGCAGACCATGGGCACGCTGGGCAGTCTCCAGGAATTGATGCAGACGATTTCGCTGGTCACCGGCTTGGATGTCTGCATATACCCGCCACCGCGCCGGACGACAGATTCAAACATTCGACATCTGCCTGTGTCCTACCTGCGACATCGCAGCCAGTTCTGTTTGGCAGCCAAGCGGACACGTGACGGGCGTGGCTGTCGTGGGCATGACTCCTCGTTGACCAACACCCGTGCCGGTCACATTGGTAAGCCGTTTGTTCAAACCTGCCATCGCGGTGTGGCGGAAGTCATCGTGCCGATCTGTCATGGCAGTGAACATCTGGCAACGGTCTTCATCGGCCAGGTCATCACGCCGGAGATTGAAGCGCGTGGGTTTGAAGCAATCTGGCAGGACGCCAAAGACCAGGTGACCCGTCGCAAGCAATTGCAGTTGGGCTTTGATGCCCTGCCCCGGATGACCGAAGAGCAGTTGCTGCGCGTGGGCATGTTGGCGGATGCGGCATTACGCGGCCTGGCGGATCAATTGTCCACGGACGCCTTTATCGCCCAGGTCAAACTCCAAAGTTCCCCTGCCATCCGACATGCCGTGGACATTCTGCATCAGGAACACTGCTGGGACATCAGCGCCAATGCCATGGCAGCGCGTGTGCATCTGAGTGCTGCTCATTTCAGTCGCCTGTTTCACCGCGTCATGGGCATTACCTTTTCAAACTACCTCAACCAGCGTCGACTCACCACAGCGCAGAATCTGCTGCATCACAGCACGATGAGCATCGCCCAGATCGCACAACACTGCGGATTCAGTCGACAGAGTTATTTCACCCGTCGATTCCACGATGCATTTGGTATGACACCCAGCACGTTTCGATCCAGTATGAAAACGTAAACGCGTTAGAATAGCTGGACACGAGATTGCGGCATTGGATCGATGTTTCAATGTCGCTAGGGAGACACAGCCATGCTCAGTCAATTCGTCAATACCTACCTGAAACTGTTCTTTATTCTCACGCCCTTCGTGGCTTTGACCTCGTTTCTGACATGGTCCAGAGATTGCAGTCAAGCTGAACGTTTTGCGATCATCCGCCGGGTGATCATTGCCATCGTCGTGATCAGTGCGGTCTTACTGACGTGCGGTGATTATCTGTTTGCTGTCATGGGGATCACGCTTGATGCGTTTCGCATTGGTGCGGGGATTCTGCTTCTGCTCTCAGCCATTTCACTGGTGCAGGGCAAGGAGTTTTACGACATGCAAAAAGGCACGCAGGACATAGCCGTCGTCCCGCTGGCCATCCCCGTGATTGTCGGGCCGGGCACCATTGGCGTATTGATGGTCATGGGCTCGGAACTACGGACGTTTGAAGACCGCGCGATCGGATACAGCGCCTTGTTGGCAGCGATCCTGACGCTGGGCATTCTGCTGGCAATCGGTGATACGTTGGAAAAGAAACTTGGCCGCAAAGGCATCAACGTCATGAGCAAACTCACCGGCCTGATTCTCAGCGCGCTAGCCGTTCAGATCATCATGCAGGGACTTCAACACTTTCAAGTCATAGGATAACCATGCCTGCTTCCCCCACCTTCTCCATCGACGCCACCATTGAAGGCGGTAACGTCCTGATCGACAAAATTCAGGATTGCCACATCCATTTCAAACCCGACCTGCGGGACACCGACGGACACTGGTTTTACTGGTATTTTGCAGTCAAAAACGCCTCAGGCAAAACGTTGCATTTTCATCCTGCAGAGAGAAACATGCTCACCAACCATGCCCCTGCCATGAGTCTGGATGAAGGCTTTACCTGGCAGTGGCTTGATCCATCCATCGTCAATGATGACGAATCTTTTACTGTGTCCATCCCGGATCACTGTGATGATTACCGCCTGAGCATGGCCATGCCCTACGTCACCCGACACCTCAAGGCGTTTGAGGTGCATCATGGCAAGCATCTGCGAAAACACCTGCTATGTCAGACGCCTAAAGGACACCGTGTTGATTATTGGCAGATTGGTGCTGACGAAACGTCTGCGAAATACCGCATCTTTCTCACCGCCCGTCATCACTGTTGTGAGATGATGGCCAGCTATGTCCTGGAAGGCATCATTGATGCTGCTGTGGATGAGAATGAAATCGGCCAATGGTTTAACGAACATGTGAATCTCACCGTGATCCCGTTTGTGGATGTCGATGGCGTTATTGCTGGTGATCAAGGCAAGAACCGCAAGCCACGCGATCACAACCGTGATTACGATGAGAACCCGATTCACCCGACCACGCAACCCATCAAGGATTTATTCAGCCGGATTGCATCGCATGGGATTGATTTCGCGCTTGATCTGCATTGCCCGTGGATCAAGAGCGATCACAACGAAGCCATTTACATGGCAGGTAAAAGTGGTGACGACAATATCAAAGCCATGCACCGATTCAGTGACTGCATTGAGAAAGCGAGCACCGGCCCACTGCCGTTTGATCCGTCGGACAACATCCCATTTGGCACAGCCTGGAACACCGCGGACAACTACAAACAGGGATGCAGCTTCGGACTTTGGGCAGCGGACGTGAAGCATGTCCGGTTCGGCACGACGATTGAAATCCCCTACGCCAAAGCACGCGACAAAATCATTGATGCGGATAACGCACGACTGTTCGGCCGTGATCTTGCCAACGGGATCAAGAGCTTTATCACGAGCGATTAGTTTAGTGCAAAGAAAAGAATCTCCACTTTTCGATTTCGTCACGCCCGCCTGCGGACATGATGCAGATATTTTTCAATGTTAAGCACCGGATGTTAATCCGGTGCCCGTTGCGCATACGTTAATCCAAGGGGCACCGGGTTAACACCCGTTACTCATTCATGCACGAGCTCTTGATGGGATGGGTATTAACGGAAGATCAGCGATCCGAAAGTCTCAGGTTTGTGAAAGCTGAGTTGCTCACCAACGGACTGCCAGCTTAACCAATGCGGATGGGACGAGGCGTCCGCACACTTGTAAAAATTCCCACGCCAGCGGGTCTGATCGCTGATGCCCATCGGCCCGAGAAAATCCTCAAAAATCGACACGGGAATCCAAACAGTCATCGACCATGACAACGGCTCTGTGATTTCATTCTCAAAAGGCTGATCAAAGACCGGCGTAAGTTTGATTTGCTCCAGTTGCGTGGGACTCAAGTATGAAACACCTTCAAACCCAGTAGACGTTCGTCGGTTGTCATAGATATAACTGGCATGAATCATCCCAGCAGGATTGATCTCAAAATTGAAATACCCCTTCTCCGGGACAGGTTGCAAAAATGCTTCGACACAGCTGTCCGTGCAGATGGGGCCCTGGTGCTGCGACTGTCGGCAACAGACATATTGATCCGCGACATCAAAGCGCAGATGAATCCCCTCGCTTTGCCATGCCATGCGACATTGTGTTGACGGCTGATGTGATGAACTTCTGGCATGCACCTGCGCTATGTCCAACGCCGGGATTGCCTGCCAATCCGATGAACCCAGTAACTGGCCGGCCGGTTGATTGACGCGCGTGACAGGGTAGGCGGACATTTCGCTGACATCCATAGACTGTGTTGTGATCGACATCCTTATTTCTCCACAGGCACCACGATACCACGCATGATGATGTTTTGCGCGAAAACAAACACCAAAAACGTCGGCACGGCAGCGATCATCAGTGATGCGAACACCACGCCCTGTGTACTGTCGGACTGCAACTGGTACAACCAAACCATCAACGTCCACATCTTGTCATCCTGACAGGTGAGCAGCGCAAACATGAAGTTGGCGTAAGCATGGTTAAAGGCTTGCAGCGCGATGACAGCCAGAATCGGCTTGGAGAGATTCATGGTAATCTGCCAGAACATCACCCATTCGTTGGCACCATCCAATGAGGCGGATTCGTAGAGTTCCTTGGGCAATGAATCAAAGAAACCCTTAAGCAGGAAAATGGCATAACCGTTGGCCAAGGTCGGGAGAATCAGGGCTGCAAACGTGTTGAGCAAACCAAGCTCTCGGAGCATCAGGAAGTTGGGAATCTGCGTTACCATCGGCGGGAAAGCCATCGTCAGCATCAGGAACAAAAGCACCTTGTAAGTCGAAGGCATCTTGTACCGACTCATGGCATAAGCCGCCATCGGGTTGACGATCAACGCTGAGAGAATCGCCAGCGCACAGTAAACCACCGTGTTAAACACACCGCGACCGTGAAGCACGATGTAGTTGATTACCGTGATGTAGTTGCGAACCAGAAACTCCCATTTCAGATCGCTTGTCCTGGTTTGGAACATGCGGTAATGCCACTGCTGCTGCGGGGTCGTGATATCCTGCTTGCTGTGAAAATCCGTCCCCAAGGCAGCGTTGACTTGCTCAATCGAGCCATGCTGCTTCATCAGGTAATCGGCAAAGCGAAAGTCCACCGAGTCAAAACGAATCGCCTCAATGGGGATGATCAATCGATCACCGGATTGAGCGTCAACCCAACCTTCGATCATGCTCTGCCAGTCAACCAGATGCTGCGGCGTGGTGTAAGGCAAGCCCCCCATCGGAACCTGATCAAAGCTTGCATAGCTGGTGGCATAGGCTTCATTGACCGCATCGATGGTTTGATACTTGGCTTTGAGAAAGCGCGTAAAAATCGGACGGGCGGATTCATCTGCATCCAGCCAAAGCAGGTTGATGGTCTGGCGGACGAAGTTTTCCCAGTCTTCTTTTTCCAGATCAGTCCCATTGACCGGATAGGTCTGAGACAGGTGAACCTGGTTGTAGTTTTCGTAATGGGTGCCATGGGCTTTGTTGTATTCAGCGATATCGCGGGTGTACTGTGTCTTGAGAAAAAGGCTGCGATACATGCCGGTCACACTGGGATAAAAGCGATAGACATCCGGCGCCTGAGCGTAGAATGCCTGGAGTCGATCATTCAGCGGGGTTGGGTTGGGCATCTGTCGTCGAAGCAGATACGGTTGAGGTCGGATGACAAAGGAACTCCAACTGGCAAAACGCGTGCCCAGCGCTTCGTTGACTTTTTCAATATCCCCGTCATTGGCGTCGGCCATTTCCCCCATGAATGTCCGCAGCATTTTGGCCTGCACGGTTTTGGTCACCGGCATTTCCATCATGCCGATCATACTGGCGTATGGTCCCATATCGGCTTGAGCCAGGAAGGCTTCCCATGCATCCACGTATTTGTCATTGACTTGCTGGGGCACGGATGCGGATTCAAAACTCGAATCATCCACGTTGTACGTCAGCTTGAACAGATCCATCTTCTCGTTGAACAAGCCTTCAATATACTTGCGGTACAACGTGTCATTCTGTGTTAGAAAACCCGGGACGATGCGTAGTTCGTTGAGGTCAACTGAACTCTTGGTACTGCCTGAGATCATCAACAGGAAGGGATAGACCATGGTGATTGAGCCGACGATCAATAGCAGGTAAATCCCGCTGATGAGCAGTCGAACACGCAGACTCTTGCGACCAATGGTTGAAATCATGGGCATGGTAAATATTTCCGTCTATGCATTTGACCCTTTATTTCAAGGGCATTTTCATTTTCTCACCGAGCATTTGCCAACGCCGCGGCACGGTCATTAACAAATCATTTCTTGCCGGTGGTCTTGAATTCCAAACGGCTGAGGATACGCAACTGGTAGACTGTAAAGCCGATCATCATGAAACCAAGCAGCCACGCCATCGCCGTTGCCGGTCCCATTTTCAGGTACGTAAACGCTTCGTAGAAAATTCGCAGCCCCGCCACTTCGGTGTTGGCACCGCCTGCGGTCAACGCAAGAATATTGGCTGAACTCATCCAGGCGGTGATGAAGACGCCGACAAAGTTGATGATCACCAACGGTTTTAAAATCGGGAAGACCACAAACAGAATCTTGTCGATGAAGCCTGCACCATCCAGGTCCGCCGCTTCGTAGTAGTCATCGGGAATGCCCTTGAGAGCTGCCAGATAAATCAGACAACCCGGGCCCATGCCTGCCCAGACCATGGGAATCACACAGGCGATCATGGCCGTGTTGCTGTTGCTTAACCACTGATAGGGTTCGGGCAAGGTATCAATGAGTCTTGGGACAAAATGAACCACCCATTGTCCGACCGACTCACCACGGGGCATGAGAATCGGCGATGCCAGTGACACAATCGCAAAGCCAAAGAACAAACCCGCCAGGACAAAGCAGACCGCAGCAAAGGTGGCTTCATGGAAAAACAGTCGTCTGGCAAAGAGCAGACAGGAGATGAGTATCACCACCCCACCTGCGACAAAGACGATCGCGGGGATATGCATTAACACCTTATTGAGCGCACCGGACTCCGACGGAGCGTAGAACATCTTCCACAACAGCAAGGTCACCAGGCCGGTGATCACCGCTGGCAGGTAGAACACCGTACGGAAAAACAGCTTGCCATGCGGGACTTCCTGAAGCAGGATCGCCAGAATCACCGGGGGCAGGAATGTCAAAGCAATGATCAGGAAACAGTATCGCAGTGAGTTGTACACCGACTGCCACCAGGCTGCATCAAAAAGCACATTGCCAAAGTTTTCCAAGCCGGTGAACTTGGAATTGCCCATGATGTTGTAATCCATGAAAGCCATCACCGAACCGCGCAGAAGCGGGACGTAATGCCACATGAGAATGGTCAGCAACGCCGGCACAAGCAGCAGGTACGCCGACCAGTATTTTTTAAACCCCCAGCGAACCTGCTTTCCATCGAGAGAGGTGCTGGGAGGGGTGAAGGTCTTGATCACTTTACGGAACACCAAAGCAAACGCGATGACAATCAGAACCAATGTGGCTGCAGCGGTGATCCGACGGGTGCGCTTTTGCTCGGGAGTGAGTATGCCAAGCATTTTTTCATTGGCTTTCTCGACCGCATCATCCAGAATCTCCTGGAACTGCTTTAAGCGCACCGCTTGGTCGTCGGCCAGATCGCCATTGATCATGAGTTGTTCGGCCTTCTGCAAAGGCAACGTCATCATGTCGTAGGCCACGTTACTGTTTCGGCCATAGGGTTCGGGCTTGCCGGTGTTCACTGCAATTTCGAAGGTCTCTGCCCAACCGCGTGGGGTCAGTTGCAGGACATCATGGTAGCCATAACGCTGAAGATACTTGGGATTGACGAATCGCCCCAGACCACCTTCGACCATGACGTTGGTCTTGATGCGGGTGGCTTCATCTGAGTCGTAATACCAGATGTATTCAAAAGCCGCATCACGAATAGCAGGATGATCAATCCCGGCAAAGATACCGAGCATACGACTGTTGAGCTCACCACCACGCATACGGTTGCCGTTCTCGTCAGCCGGTCCCAGCGGGACAGGCACCATGCCGGTGACATCAGGGTTGATGGTGGAAAAGAGTTTCTCGTCGATGTAGGCAAAATGCATCCCGATCTTGCCTTCATCCCACTTGGTACTGGCGCCGGCCGTGTCCTTGGAGCTATAACCGCGACGAATCAGACCGTTGTCATCAATCCATTTTTCCGCACTCAGACGCGTGTAAATGTCCAACGCCTTGGCAGCATCACCGGTGTTAAACGCACAGGTCCACTGATCTGTCTGCTCGTCGTAGGTCATCACGTCACTGCGAGCTGACCACAGAAAGGACACCCAGAACCAAGACTCATGCTTGCCACGCCCCAGCAGCAATCCGTACTGATCCTCTGCTGGCTTGGTCAGTTGCCTGGCAGCATCAAACATCTTCTCCCACGTCCAGTTCAGATCCGGGTAGGGAATATTGTTTTCATCAAAAAGGTCTTTGCGGAACAGCAGCACTTTACCCAATGCACCGCCGTAGGGCATCGCCCAGACATGCTTCTGCCCGGTCGGTCCCTTGCGTTTGATCACCGGCCAGATCTTGTCATGCACCCGCTGATCAAGCTCCTGCCTGGGCAGTGTGTCGATCCACTGATCCATCGGATACAAAAAGCCGTTGCGGATATAGGTGTCACTTTTTCGGAAGTTCACATACAACACGTCCGGCGCAAGGTTACCTGCAATGGCAAGCAGGTCCGTCTCCACACTCTCGACTTTCAGGCCTGAGAAGTTATGCAATTCGATCTGGACGTTGTCCCAATTGTACTTGCCGTAAATCTCGGGATGGTCCTTATACTGCTGAGCGTATTTTTCGCGGAAGATGTCAGCAAAGCGTTCCTTGAAACGGGCCACTGCCGCCACATCCGCTCGTGAAGCCGTGTCCGTCCGGGACGGATCAGGCAGGTTCGCAACTTTGAGATGAATGACCGTGACCCCATCACGATCCTCGATGTATCCTGCATGTGAAACATGACTTACACACATTACAACCAGCAATGACAACAACAGAACGAGCCCGGATAATATCCGCAAATGACCAGGGTGGTGGTATCTCAAGCGTGGTACTCCCAAATCTACAAATCTGTCATATTGTAGAGCGGCTTTTAAATTTTTCAATGAATTAATGATTGCAGGGAGATTTTTTTCACATTCTGTGCCTGATCCGGAAGGTGGTCAGAGGCGCATGGAATCATGCTTTTTAAACAACGGGTCCCCAAGCATAAAAAAGGCAGTCGTCGGATGCCAGAAGAATCTGATGCAAATCAAGCAGTCATGTCACCCTTTTGACCGATTCGGTATCAACGAAGCTCTGAAAGGCCGGTAGCGATGCGTGCTGCAGCTTGACCAATGGTCTGCGGCGATTGCCAGTCCCATTTGATCTGTTCTTTGACGATGTTGTCGGCCAGTTGAGGTGATACTTGTTCCTGGGACGGCTCCCCTGCCAACGCCTGGCAGACACTGCTGGCGTACGCGTTGGCATCCCCGATTCCCTGCAACAGCTCGGAGAGGATATGCTGCCAAGCCTGTGCCAAGGTTGGTGTGAGTAGTTGGTCAGCGTGCGTTGCATAGTCCCCGAAAAATCCGCGCGTCGAGAGCAGCTGCAAGGAAGCCTGCGATGCATCCGACACGTCCCCCAGTTTCACATCCGAGAGATACGAAATGACCACCTGTCTCTGAAGCAATTGGTTCTGAAGGTCACTCGCATTCAATTGTCGCGCTGTCGTATTCTCACGGACACACATGGCAGCAGCCAAACCAGCCACTTCACCGGTGTGAACGAAAACCGGCTCAAGGCGCAATGTCCCCCACCCCACATGCGTTGCTGACATGCACACCGGCACCAACAGGTTCTCAACCGCATCACTGATCAGACAGCCATAGGAAATCTGCGATGGCAACGTCTCCTGGGCCAAAATGAATTCACCATCATTCAAACTCCCATCCAATCGCACCGGATTACAGTCATGCGAATCCATCGGCCACTCGGCAAAGGCAACGGCGTCCGTGTGAATCGGTGTCCGTTGATGCAACGGATGTCGACTGCCATCATGCTCGGTAAAGGTATAAACGCCCTTGAGTCGCCTTGCTTCACGGATATAAATCATCCATGGCAAGTGATGGTTATCGACATACTCATCGCGTGGCAAACCCCATGATTTCAGGGCTTTTCGCGTTTGAGCCGGCACCTGTTCATCATGTTGCAGAAAGTACAAAGCCCCCAGTGAATGGTTTGCATGTTCGCGATAATGCTGCTGACGCCGTTGCCAATCCGCTTGCGGATAATCGTGATTATGCCCGACATAGTTCACGCCCAACCAGTCGGCTTTGCGGTTTGGCAATGTTGCGTTGATGCGCATGCTGGCAATATCACCCTTGAGAAAATGCGAGGACAAGGGATAGCCTTTGGTGTGTGCCTCAGGACTGCGATCCAGCATGCCAACAAAACGCTGACGGTCATAGTCATCGGGCTTCTCAATCGTCACCCGGTTTTCCGGATCATCGGTTAACGTCATGCGCAACGCATAACCTTGAATCGCATGATCGCCCTTGCCGGTGTTCTCTTTAAAAGTCTGGCGTGAGGTGCGATTGAAATAATGCAGGTTCAGACGCTTGGATGTTTTGAGCCCCATCTCACCAATCGGTTCAAGCGTGGACCAATACTTGCCTGCATGCGGTTCGTTAAACGCTGACCGGTCTTCACGCCCCAATCGGAAAGGCGCCCCTGCTGCAGCAACCAGGTCCGCCTCATACGTCGCATCAATAAACACCGGCGCATCCACCCAGCAATGTTGATGTGGATCGGTGACGCAACTCAATTGAACCTGCCGGATATTGCGGCTGATTGCGGTATTTTCTGAAACCACATGCGCCAATCGCCAACCGGTTTGCAATTGAATTCCGGCATGCTCACCAATCATCTTACGCAGGATTGTTTCTGCTACGGACGGCTCGAACCGGGGACGCTGCCCATGCAACGTCGGATCACCAAAGCACGCGATGGCATACTCCGGCGACTGCTCACCAAACGTCTTGCGATAATGCTGCTGAACCCGTGAAACAAAGTCAGTCAACACCGGGCAGCGATGCCCCGCATAGCGTGTGTCCAAGCCCTGCAGTCCACTGGTCCACATGCCTCCCACATGATTGGATGCCTCAGCAAGCAGGACGGATAACCCTTCCTTTGCCGAGCGAATCGCTGCAGCAATCCCCCCCGGCGTCGCCCCGATGATCACCACGTCATATGAATATGCCATGTCCTTGCCTGTGTCCAATGTGTGTCTCTTGAAATGTTCAAAGGAATCAATCTGCACAGGAATCTCTCATTTCGTCATTCCCGCGAAGGCGGGAATCCAGTGGCATTCTGTTCATACCTGCAAGTTCCATTGGACTCCCGTCATCCGGGGGCGCAGGAGTAACAAAAGGAAGAAGCATTATCGACAGACAACACCTAAAGCCACAATGTCTCATTGTGCCCGGACATCAAACAGGCAGAGTACGCCCCCCTGGAGCATCTGCATTTGAATTTTCTCCACGGACTTTTGCGGGTGTGGGTTGTCCCAATGCATGCCATAAATCGGCGTCGGATGCTGCATTTGAATCCAACGTCCCTTCTGTCCCGTCAAGTCATCCAGGAATCGGTCATAGGGTTGGCGGTCCTGCCAAAGCAACTTGGCCTGCGGCAAGTTCGGCTGAGCGTCCAACGGCATGGTGACATGCTGATAGTAAATCACGTCAAAGCTTTCACGGCTCTGATCCGCATAGGTGACCGTACAACGTGCGACCGGCTTGTCCGCGGATTGGCCTGCAAAGTCCGTCCAGGGATGGTAGAAACTCTGGGCAATGTAGAGTCGGTTAAACTTGCCATTAGCAGACTGAAGTTCAAGCGTCTTGTGTTCGGGGCACAGTGCAATGCTCTGATCCAACGCGAGGGTCTGATCAATGTCAGCCCAGTTCACATGGATGGTGCGGTTGAGTTTGATGGGTAAGCCGCCTGTGATTTTCAACGGTTGGGTTTGCACCAGATCATCACGGTGAACCAATTGAATCTGCGGGACGAATGCCGTGCCACTGTGTTTTAAGCCCACTGCGATTTTATCACCGGGGGCAAGTGATAACAGGTCTTCACTGCGAAGTGTGCCATAGACGACCGCCCATCCCCTGGCCTGCAAGGCAACAAACGGTTGGCCGAGATTCGGATCAAAGACCAGGGGTTTGATCTGACCGTTGTGCTTAAAAACATAGTGTTTTGCCAGGTCCGGCGCCTTGGGGGATGTGTTACTGACACGCGCGATCACGCGCAATTGGTACGGCCCCGCTGCCAAGGTTTGTGGCACGGTCCAGACACCCCACTGCCCCGGCTGCTTGAGTGCAACAGCAGACGTAAACGGTGTATGCAGATTGCGTGTCCCATCGGTATGCAGCGTCGGCAGACCTGCATCCTGCGTGAGTTTGGCATCATCTGCCATGAGCTTACTGCTGACTGACCCGGTGTGAAGTTTGGGTTGATAGGCTTTGAAATCAAGGCCCATACCCGACGCCAGATTGTTGAGCATCATCGTGGCCAAACGGTCCGCGTGATCAAAACCACCTTGCCAATGAATCCCGTCAAGCAGCACCTGGCCTTGGCCAACCTGCAACACATTGAGCACCGCCGGCTGAGTGAGACTCTGGATGCGACTGTCGGTGCGCGGTCGATACAGATCAAGCCCCGCGACCCATTCACTGCCTGCCTGGGTGGTGTGAATGGAAAGGACATCGCCTGCGTTGAGCGTGATGGGTTTGAAGCTGACCATGCTGCCATACGGCATCGCCCAACCGTCTGCGACAACGGGAACCTGCACCTGATCACCGGATGTCTGTAGATCAATCGCCTGCCCATTGCGTTTGAGAACATAATGTTTTGCAAGACTCCATGAGAACGGTTCGGTGAGATAGGCAACGGAGAGTTGCTCGACTTTCTTTGGGATGCGATGTGCAACCCGACCTTGAATGCCGACGTAGTACGTGCCTTCCTTGTCAGCAGGGACAGTCCATTGGAGATTCTGCTTGGTGTTCTTGAAGTTGAACACACGGGAATAGCTCTTGGGAACGCACCATGTGCTCAGCGTGTCTTGGGTTCCCGCCGTGTCGAGTTTCATTTCCGTTAGTTCAATGCGTGTGGATTTGGGATCATAATCCACCAGGGCAAAACGTGCGATATGGGTATAGGGCTTGGGGTCACCCTGCGTGGGCTGAGCCCAGAAACAGTCATAGCCCATGAGTTGGTTGAGATAGGGATGTTGGGTGTTCATTGCCAGACGGTAATCACTGAGGTCACGTTTGAGTGGGCGAATGCCGTACTGTTGATCGAGTTGATCAAAGCCCGCGGATTGCCAATCCATCAACCAGAGTTTGCCCCCCTTCTGGATATATGCCATGACGGGCTGCGTCCATGGTTCTGCCCATTGTCCATCAGGAATGAGCAACCAATGGTTTGTCCCCAAGGCATCAAGCTGCTGTGGAGATTCAAGTCGGTGATACGCAATGCCCACCTTCTCCAAAGCAGACTCCCATGCTGGCGATTGGCCTATCAGATACAGCTTGGCGGTCTGTTTGACCTGCGACTGATCCGACAGCGTGAACACGTTGGCAAGCAGGCGCGATGGTGTTGGATGTGTCTCAAAGGGGTTAAGTAAATCCAGCTGACTCATGACAAACCAACCCTGACCTGAAGGCAGATACAGCAGTGGCGACCAGGCCAAACCAATACGCCCACCGGTGGTTAAAAGTGACAGCACGCCATCGGATTGGGATTTGTAAAAGTCGTTGCGACTCACGCGATGACCGTTGGGCCAATACTGAAAATCTTCACTGGCTAAACCCGCCAAAACCGGATGGTCTTTGACTGAGACATGCGCCAACGTTGCATCATGGCCAGTGTCCTGACTGACACGTGCCGGGACCATGGACCATGAGGGATATTGATCCTGAGTAAAGAACATGACCTTGCCACCACGTTGGGTAAACGCTGCCAACGCATCACGATCGTGACTGTTACAACCTTGCAGCGCAACATTGGCCCCCACCAGCAGGAGTCCGGCTTTGATGTCAGAAAGGGCTGTAAAATCCGTGATTTTTTGATAGTTGAGCTTAAGTTTTTTAAGTGTTGAAACCAGTCGACCATCCCCCTGCATGACATACAACGCGGTCGCAGGCTGCTTGATCGTAGCACGGTTTCGGATGCGCAAGGTGTGTTGATCCGTAAAACGCACCTTGCCTGTGCTATCCGTTAACGTCAATGTCCATGGCACATCGGTGTCCGCAAGTTTTTCAGGGATGACAAGACGCAGCGACACCCTTTTTTTCTGTGCTGGATCAAGGACAATGGGCTTATCCAACGTCACATCAAACAGACTGCTTTGGGCGCGTAAAGTCAATTCATGTTTGATCAATGCATCGTTAAACACATTAACCTGCCAACTGAGAGTTGAACCGGGTTGCGTCGTTGCGTACTGATCCACGAGATAAGCCGCGATGGGTTGATTGGCATAGGCGCGGGCGCGATCACTGGTCTTGGACCATGGCTGGTGATATGCGACACCTGCATCGCGATACCCGAGCATGTACTGGATCGCTGCTGCATCATGTCCGGCCAACGCGGCTTCGTCATTGGCATAAGCCTGATCACCTGCCATGATCGCACAACCGTGCGGCCAAGCCGAAAAACCGTTCCATTGGTCCTCGCCAATCTCAAGCAATTGATCCTGTTTCCACGTAAAGGAACCGGGATACAAATCAAGCTTCTGCTCAACATCATGTTCGAGCCAATACGCGGACATCGGCAAGAGGGGATGTCGCGAAAGATGCCTTGGATAATGCAGATTGCTCGTTGCAATCCTGCCCCGCAGATCACCATCACCATTGACCACCACCGGCCAATCCGGCGCGCGATCCGTAGACCACCGCCAGATGGCTGCCATCTGATCCAACGACTTGGGATATCGCTCTGCACCGCAGAGAAACACTTCATTGGACAGACTCAGCGAGACCACCGAAGCAAGATTCTGATAGGTGTCGATGAGCTTGCTGGTCTGCGTGCGGAAGTTCTCCCAGAAGTCCGGATCGTCCAATGGATACTGATACCCGCTGGCTGTGAATGATGTTTCCAATTGGATGAGGTGGCCGGACTCCTCTGCAGCCTGAACCACGTTGATCGTCAACGGATTGCAGTGAATGCGGGAGATATCGCCATAACCTGGGCCGGTGACTTTGCGAGCGTTGGCCCAAGATCGCGCACCGGTCCAACCGCCCATGCCACGTGCGACGGGGTGAATGGGAACACCGTTGATGACATACAACCCCTCTTTGACCTGAATGCTGCGAAGACCGATGCGATCGTGAATCTGGTGAAGCAGTTGATCGCCCTGCTTGAGATTGAGTTTGATGCCATAAAGGAAAGGAGTCCCCGGGGCATCGGTCATGGCAGGCCACCAGCGTTTGGCGTCGGTGATATCCATGTTGAGCATGACCAGTAGCTGGCCGCCTGCAGGAATCTGAACATCCTGCTGCGTGACGAAGGCGATCTTGTCATCATCGACAAGTTGGACCTGCAACGCTGCTTTGTTGGTTAACGTGGTCTTGGACGCGTTGACCAAAAGTGCCTTGATTTGCAGTTGATTGTTGTCGTGATCCAGTTGCCACTGCCAATGATCAATGCAGGTATCCGACGTGGCGGTGAGATAGCAATGGTCATACACACCTGCCAGAGCATTGCCTTTGTGTCCGACAGGCCAGTTGAATTTCGTCCCGCGTTTGGGGTCCTGCTTTTGTGCGGTGTGATCAGCTGCAGCAATGAGAATCTGATTCTTCCCATCAACGTGCAGCGCCTCGGTGATATCCAATCGGTAGGTCGTCCAGGCGCCTTCGAGATAAGCGATGTGCTTGTTGTTGACCCAGATGTGAGCGCGTTTACCAATGCCATCGAACTTAAGTTCGTAACGATCACCTTTTAACCAATCGGGCAATGTCAGTTGCTTGCGGTACCAGTGAATCCGCCCTGCCTTATCCGATGTCGCGGCGACATTGCGTGGCAGGTCAACGTCCTTGAATTTCAAATCCATTGGGATGTCAGGAATCGCATCACGTTTGTCTTTTGCAAATGGCCAGAAGCCTTTGGTCTGCGCCTGCTGCCAATGTCCACTGAGTAGTAATGTCGGTGATTGTGCTTTAGGTGCGTCGGTGGTGATATCCAGAATGCCCTGCTGCGTGTGTCCTGCAAACGACCAATCGACAACGAGTTTGTAATGTGTGGATGTCCCGACGGGGAGCTTGAGTTGCTGGACTGACGTCTGTTTGGCATCAATGGTGATCGCATCGAGTTTGCCTGTTGCAATGACCTGCTGCTGATAACTGATCCATCGCCACAGGCCGGTGACGGTTTGCGATTGGGACTCGAGATTCAGGAAGCTCAGCGGGACGGTTACCGTGTCATCCACAGCGGATTGATATTCACGCTCCAAGGGTTGGAGTTGAACTTGCGCGTGGAGTGTAGGCAGAGTGACCGCGGTGATGATCGAAGCGATCATCGTCAATCGAAAGATTGCAAACATGATGTGATCCTGTGTGTCTTTTCAAACAGATCAAGGGAGATCTGCGTTTTTGAAGATATAGTTGCCCGCTGCTTCACGATCCGCAGCCTGCACATGCCCATCACCAAAGAGGATGTTGGCGGTGTCCCCCAGGTGGTGATAATTCATGCCGACGGATGATGTGCCGTCCAGTGATTTAAAGTGGTAGTAACCGACAGCACTGCCGCCCAGGGCAAAGTGATAGACGCCCGAGTCTTCCGCGGTCAACATGACATTGGCAGGTGAAACGATATCACTGCGTCGTTTGGGTGTGGTCACCGTGCCGTTCCAGACATAGGCTTCACTCAAGCTGTAGCTGCGTTTCCCGGCATTGGACCCGCCACCATAATCAGAGTTATCCGATGGGCAGTAAAACGGATGCTGCGTGCGTGGGAACGTGCCCGCGGTTCGGCCTGCCGGTTCCTTGATGAAGTCGTTTTCCATAAGGACGCGCGACCATGGGTCACTGACATTGCTGCTCCAGATGTTGGTGTGTTCCCAGACGGTGCCCACGCGACCGACACGTGGGACGTAGTCACGAAAACTGTCAGCATACATGAAGATGGCCAAGCCGATCTGACGTTCACCGGTCGCGCATTTGATGCGTTGTGATGTCGCACGAGCCGAGGCCAATGCGGGAAGCAGGATTGCAATGAGCAGGCTGATGATGGAAATCACAACGAGTAACTCAATGAGCGTAAAACCCCTTGATTTGCAGTAAAAATATGTTGGTTGATGCTTATGCATGGCGAACCTCCAGTGCGGGTGGACTCATCGGTGTTGGGTAGCATCCTGGGTGATCCAGTTCGGGTCGATCCAGTGTTTGAGTACTTTGAGAATGTCAGCGTCGGGCTGCATTAATTCATCACAGAGGACGCGTGCTTCGTGACTGTCATTGCCGGGCGTTAGTGTTTCACCGCCGTGCCATTGGGGGGCGATGTCATAATGATCCTTGCCGGTCCTGCGTTTTTTGATGATGCTGTCAAAGCGATCCGCAGCGACATGGCCGAGTGTTACGCCCGGAACCTGCATGCCGGAGATGCATGGGTAGAGATATTCCCATTCACCGCGGTCCATGCTGACGAGCGCCATATCCTGCCCGGGAAAACAGCGATGGCGAAGCATATATGCTCCAAGACATTCGGAGATCATCGGGTTCATGCCGACGTAGGCCGTGTAGGGATCGTCCTGTTGGGCCATGAGCGTTTGGAACTGCTGGGTGTGTTCATGACGTTGGACATTTTGCTTGACGGTTGGGTCGGGGGTGATGCCGAACTGCTTGTGTGCATGACAAAAGCCTTCGAGTCGATGCTGGTCAAAGGACTGACATTGTGATGCATTACACACCGCGATTTTGCGATGCCCAATGGCAAGCAGTGCCAGTGCGTTGAGATAGCCGAGCATGCGGTCGTCGGGACAGATGGTGTTCATGCCACGCCGTTTCTGACTGTTGAGCCAGAGAATGGGGATATCCAGCGCATTGATGGCCTGCTCGAGTTTATCATTGACATCGACGGTGACCACCAGCCCATCAAAGCGTCGGTCGGTCATCTGTGATGGAATGTCCTGCTCGGGGAGGGTGTCCCCGCCGGTACTCATGATGATGACGTTGAGTTGATGTTTACTCAGTTGCTGAATCAACGCACGGTGATACGGGAGCAATTGAATCAACGCCCCATCACATCCGCCGATCGGGTTGGCAAGCACACCCACCGCGTCGAACTTCTTGTTCTTCATCGACCGGGCGCCAGCATGCGGTCGGTAGTTGAGTTCCTGAGCAATGCGGACAATGCGATCCCGGGCGTCCTGGCTGATGTCGATTTTCTTGCCGGGATTGCGCAGCACACGACTGACGGCAGAGGCACTGACGCCTGCTTTTTCCGCGATGTCAACCAAGCGTGTGGTCATGTCACTTCCCGATACTGCGTGAAAATCTCGTGTCCAACTCAGCTTGCCAACGGCTTGAATCCGGCCCGACTCCCCCACGCCCAAAGGCCTCTGATCAACCGCATTGGCTTAACACTTGATTATTCCTTCAACGTTGAAGGAAGTCAAGCTTCAACGTTGAAGTCTTTGGGGTTTTGTCGGATTCAAAGGATTGATCTCGACGATCCCAACCAATCTCAGTAATCTATATCCATCTGATATAAATTAATTTACATTCCAAATAGAATCGCCCATCCATTCCAATCTCCTGCCCTTGCCAGCATCAAATCTCTGGCAACCTATAATGACTGCCCATGGCAGGAAACTGGACATTCTGGATTGATGTCGGCGGGACGTTTACCGATTGCATCGGCATGGACCCACACGGCCGATACCATCGCACGAAGGTACTCAGCAGTGACGATTCGCCGGTGACGGCCATCCGTGCGTTGATGAAATGGCCCAACGATACCCCCATGCCAGCGGTCAGCGTGCACCTGGGGACCACGCGTGGCACCAACGCTTTACTTGAACGCAACGGCGCTTCGGTTGCCCTGATCACCACGCGCGGTTTTGCTGACCTTCTTGCCATCGGCACGCAGGCTCGGCCGGATCTCTTCGCGCTGGACATCCAAAAGCATCCCCTGCTTCATGAACATGTCGTTGAGTTGGATGAACGCCTTGATGCAACAGGAAACGTCCTCACACCACTGGATGAAAAGCAGGTCATTGACATCCTCTCCGATCTCAAAGCGCGTGGTATTGACAGTCTTGCCATCGGCCTGCTTCACAGCTATCTCAATGACACCCACGAACAGCGCATCGCAGCGTTGGCTCGGCAAATGGGATTCAAACAGGTCTGCGTCTCCTCGGAAATCTCGCCTACGATCAAGGCGTTGGATCGCTTCGACACCACGGTGCTTGATGCGTATCTCTCACCGGTGATCAGATCGTACCTTGCCAATCTCAGTAAGCAACTCGGTAACATGAAAGTGATGACCTCTGCGGGCGCGATGGTGCATTGGCAGCACTTCGCGGGTAAAGACTCCCTGCTTTCAGGTCCGGCAGGTGGCGTTGTCGGTTTTGCCAACGCATCCACGCAAGCCGGTTTTTCGCAGGCCATCGGTTTTGACATGGGTGGAACGAGTACCGATGTGAGTCGCTACGACGGACGCTATGAATACGAATACTCAGGACAGATTGATGACATTCGCGTGGTCACGCCCATGCTCGCGATTCACACCGTCGCTGCAGGCGGGGGCTCGATCTGTGACTTTGCCGGCCAGCGTCTAACCGTCGGCCCGGAGAGTGCTGGTGCGGACCCCGGCCCCGCGTGTTACGGCAAAGACGGTCCGCTGGCGATCACCGATATCAACCTGTTCAATGGTAAGATTGATCCGGCACGCTTCCCGTTTGAACTTGATCTTGATGCGGTCAAACAACGTCTCACCCAACTCGCTTCACGCATGGATCAAAACCTGTCACTGCATCAAATCGCAGACGGTTTTACGCGCGTTGCCAATCTCAAAATGGCGTCAGCCATCAAACGCATCAGTACCGCCCGTGGCTATAACCCCGCGGATCACGTGCTCGTTGCCTTTGGGGGTGCCGCTGCCCAACATGCCTGCGCGATCGCAAGATCCCTGAAAATGCAGCATATTCTGCTTCACCCACTCGCCGGTGTCCTCAGTGCACACGGCATCAGCATGGCAGACATCAAACGTTTTGCAGAACAAACCATTCTCCAAACACTCAGCGAGCAAACCCTGGCTGACCTTCTGCCAACCTGCGAGCAATTGGCAAACGATCTGCAAAAACAAGTCCAACAGGAAGGCGTCGCAGCGGAACATATCGATCCGCCCATGATGCTTCTTGACCTGCGCTATGTCGGCGAGCAAACGCCTATCACCATCGCCCAACCGGATGACGGCAACTGGGCTGCTGCGTTTGAGAAAATGCATCAGCAGCTTTACGGTCACGCACATACCGACCGTGACATTCAAATCCTCACACTCCGCCTTGAAGTCACCGGCCACATGCCCAAACCCGCATCACCAAGACAAACCATTACACAACGTCAAGCAAAACCGACTTCGCAAACGACGGTGTACTTTGATGCCAAGCCGCACCAGGCAGACTGCTATGAGCGTGAGTACCTATTGCCCGGTGATGAGCTTCAAGGCCCTGCGGTGATCTACGAAGACCTGAGTACCATCGTGGTTGATCCGGGCTGGTCTGCCAAGGTCACTGAGCATTTTCACTTGCTGTTAACCGACCATGCCAAGCCCGATGAACATGCGGCGATGAACTCCGCCCGTGATCCGATTCGCCTGGAGTTATTCAACAATCACTTTACGCACATCGCAACACAAATGGGCTTGACCTTGCAGCGGACATCCCTGTCGGTGAACGTCAAAGAGCGATTGGATTTTTCCTGTGCGATTCTTGATCGCAACGGTGAGTTGGTCGTCAATGCCCCGCATATCCCGGTGCATCTTGGCGCGATGGGTGCGACGGTGAAAGGCTTGCTTGAACATGTCACAGACATCCAGCCCGGTGATGTGTACTTATCGAACAACCCGGACATGGGTGGTTCGCATTTGCCTGACCTGACGGTGATCACGCCGGTGTTTGATGATGCCGGTGAGCAGTTACAGTTCTTCACCGCCAGCCGAGCGCATCACGCTGAGATTGGCGGCGCACGGCCGGGTTCGACATTCCCCTTTGCCAAAAATCTCGCGGAAGAGGGCGTGGTTTTCAGCAATCTCCGACTGGCGCGGAATGGACACTTTGACGAAGCTGCCTTGCGATCCGCGTTGACGTCAGGTCCCTACCCCTCCCGCGCACCGCAGGAGAACATTGCCGACATCCGCGCAGCGATGGCTGCCAACACCATCGGCATGCGTGAACTCAAAAGCCTCATCACCCAACAAACATGGCCTGTCGTCAAGGCTTACATGCAACACATCCGAGATGCTGCTTCAAGTCAATGTCGCGATGCCATTGCCGCCATCAAAGACG
>PAIY01000210.1 GCA_002704825.1 Phycisphaeraceae bacterium | reverse complement strand
TGGACAGGCATCCGCATTTCAAATAAAAGCGAATGCAGGTGGTGAATGCCAGGTTAGATTTCCAGGTATTGGAAGTGCGATCATTCGAAATGAATCCGGAGATACAATATCAACCACTGAAAAGGATGCTAATAACATCTGTTTTGTAACAGAACCTGGTGGTGTATATCACATCAACTTGGAACTGCAAGATTCAGATGACTAAATATCTCATAATTTGATCAAACCTTTGAATCCCATTGCTTATGTAATCAACTGCTTCCTTTCCCGTTCAAACCATATATTGTAGTTTAATTCTAAATTTTCTAATCGTTAATTATCATAATGAAAAGACGACATTTTATTACCCAGGGCGCCACTGCTGCGACCGCATTTTCAATCTTACCTTCCCATGTATTTGGAAAGTCATTGGGCCATATTGCCCCTAGCGACAAAATCAACCTGGCATGTGTAGGAATAGGTCACAGAGGTGGCCAGATCTCCAATACCTTCGGAAGCAAGAAGCTGACCAACATCGTTGCTCTCTGTGATGTTGACATGGGGGCAGAGCATACGCTCAATGTTATCAAGAAGAATCCAAAAGCCAAACAATTCCAGGATTTCAGGGAAATGTTTGATAAAATGTCGGACAGCATTGATGCTGTGAGCATTGGAACTCCTGATTTTTCTCACTTCCCCATCACCATGAAATCCATGGCGCTGGGCAAACATGTCTATGTCGAAAAGCCCATGGCCAGAACCTTCAATGAAGTGGAGTTGATGATCCAGGGGGCTAAGAAATATGGAGTAGCCACCCAGATGGGTAACCAGGGCCATTCGGAAGCCAACTACTTCCAGTTCAAGTCGTGGGTAGATGCGGGTATCATCAAAGATGTCACTGCCATGACGGCCCACATGAACAGTGCCCGTAGGTGGCATGGGTGGGATACCAACATGAAGACTTTACCTGATGGACAGCCTGTCCCGGAAACACTTGATTGGGACACCTGGCTGGGGACGGCACAGTACCATGAGTACAACAAGGATTACCACCACGGCCAGTGGAGATGCTGGTACGACTTCGGCATGGGCGCCTTGGGTGACTGGGGTGCACACATCATGGATACAGCCCATCAGTTTTTGGAATTAGGGTTACCTTATGAGGTCAATCCAAAAATGATTGAAGGATACAATCCCCTGTTCTTCCCACAGTCATCAACTTTGGAATTCAAGTTTCCGAAAAGAAAAAATCTACCTGCCATGACTATCACCTGGTACGATGGCGTAAACAATCAACCGCCACTGCCTGAGGGTTACGGTACATCAGAACTGGATCCCAACATTCCACCACCAAGTGCCGGATCTATTCAGCAACAAAAACTCAATCCGGGGAAAATCATCTATGGCAAAGACCTGACCCTTAAAGGTGGATCGCATGGAAGCACGCTGAGCATCATCCTGACAGACAAAGCCAAAGACATCAAATTACCTGAAGTGCCGGAGAGTCCATCGGATCACTTCGAAAACTTCTTGCTGGCTTGTAAAGGGGAAGAGAAAACGAGGTCACCATTCGAGGTGGCAGGACCATTAAGTCAGGTATTTAACCTAGGAGTGATTGCTCAAAGGCTGAATCAGAAACTTGAGTTTGACCGGGAGACCAAACAGATCACCAATAATGTGTTTGCGAATGCATTGCTGGCAGGACAACCACCAAGAAAGGGTTGGGAAGAATATTATCTTCTTTAACAATGCCAATACATCTGAATTGTTTGAAGTAGCCAAAAAGACTATTGAAGAAGGATCGCCAATGGGGGAGGTCATATAGGCTGGAGGAGTGATAAAGCCAATATTTGCTCTCCCATTGGTGGAAAAGTGAAAATCTATGCAGGACCACGGGTAGAAGAGATGGAAATTAAAGCAAGGGAATCCAAAGAAAAATTTGTAAAATCTTGAAATAATTATTTATGAAGTATTTAGTAGAGAATATCTTAATAGCGCTGATATTTATGTTATTCATCGGTTGCCAGTCTCAACCTGAAAAGGATAGTCAGCAGCAACCAAATGTCTTATTCATCTTTGCTGATGATCAACGGGCAGATGCTCTGGGGTGTGCAGGTAATCCCAACATCAATACACCTAACATCGATGCCCTGGCAAAAAGAGGGATCCGGTTCACCAACAATTATGTGATGGGCGGCCACCACGGAGCGATCTGTGCCCCGAGCCGTGCTATGCTGATGAGTGGTAAAAGCCTTTATCATGTATATGATAAGCTGGACGGGATCCACACCATGCCTAAGCATTTTGCTGAACAAGGTGGTTACGAGACGTTTGGTACAGGCAAATGGCACAACAAGGCACCTAGCTTCGAAGCATCCTTTCAACAGGGGAAGAATGTATTTATTGGTGGAATGAGTGACCACTTCAATGTTCCATGCAAGGACCTTGTAGATGGCCGGTTGACAGAGGCTGTCAGGAAGTCATTTTCTACTGACCTCTTTGCGGATGCTGCGAAAGGGTTCCTGGCAGCGTATGCGGAGGGGAAAAGGAAAAATCCATTTTTCTGTTACCTTTCATTTACTGCTCCTCACGACCCGCGGTCACCAAGAGAAGATCATATCGGAATGTATGATACGACGGATATCCCACTCCCAGGCAATTTTATGCCCTTACATCCCTTTGAATTTGAAAACTTCAATATCCGGGATGAGACACTGGCACCGTGGCCCAGGACAGAAAAGGATGTCAAAACATCCCTGGCGGACTATTACACATTGGTGACACATATTGACAACAAAGTAGGAGAGTTGGTTCAATTGCTGAAGGAGCATAATTTGTTTGAAAACACCATTATAGTTTATGCGGCTGACAATGGCCTGGCAATCGGAAGTCATGGGTTGCTGGGTAAACAAAACCTATATGAACATAGTACGAAAGTGCCGCTGATATTACGTGGTCCCGGTATTCCTGAGGGCAAAGAATTTGATGCCCTGGTGTACCTGTACGATATTTTCCCATCCTTGTCAACGCTGTGTGGGCTCTCTCAGCCGGATAGTATTGACGGGGAGGACTTTACACCTATTATTGAAGGACAATCTAAAGGCAGAGCATCGCTTTTTACCACTTATAGAAATACGGTCAGGGCTGTAAGAACCAGGGAGTGGAAATTGATTAGGTATCCGCATCGGGACTATACACAACTATTCAACCTTAGGGAAGACCCCTTAGAACTCAATAATTTGGCAGAGGATCCGGCCCATCAATCGAAATCGGAAGAGCTGACACAATTGATGATGGAGTGGCAAAATAAAGTGGACGATGAGGCACCGCTAACTGTTGATAAGATTTTACCGCTGGAATATGATCCAATGGAGCTTGAACGTAAAAGGAAGCCAGATCAACATCAGCCTGAATATATCCTTGAGAGATACTTTAAATAATCAGAGTTGGTAATTATGCTTTTCAGTCTTTATAAATGGATATTTGTCTGTCTTCTTTTTCTCTCCATATTCAGTAGTAGTTGTTCAGGCGATGGGATCCAGGATCAACCCAATATTTTACTCATTTTCGTTGATGACCTGGGCAAAGAGTGGGTCAGTGCCTATGGAGCTGATGACATTGAAACGCCACATATTGATCAGCTGGCTGAAACAGGGCTTATGTTCAAAAACTTTTATGTAAATCCGCAGTGTACACCCTCCAGGATGAGCCTTTTCACCGGACAATATCCATTTAGACATGGATGGGTGAACCATTGGGATGTTCCCAGATGGGGAGGAGGAGCTCATTATGATTGGAATGTGAATCCCGGATTAGGAAGAGCCATGCATGAAGCCGGTTATAAAACCGCCTCGGTAGGCAAGTGGCAGGTAAATGATTTTAGAGTTCAGCCGGATGCCATGAAAAACCATGGTTTTGACGACTGGTGTATGTGGACAGGCTTTGAAGCAGGTAACCCATCGAGTGGGGAGAGGTATTGGGATCCTTATCTTCATACCAGAGAAGGAAGCAGAACTTATGAGGGTGATTTTGGCGAGGATGTATTTACAGATTTCCTTATCAGTTTCATGGAAGAAAATAAGGATGACCCCATGTTTTTGTACTATGCGATGTGCCTGACTCACACACCATTTGTGGCTACTCCAGCTGAACCAGATGCAACTGAAAAATATGCCAGACATAAAGCCATGGTGAGATATATGGATTTGCAGGTGGGTAAATTGGTGAAGTCATTGGATGACCTCGGACTGAGAGAAAATACCATCATTGTATTTACAACAGATAATGGAACTACAAGAAGTATCACTGGTAGTCTAAATGGTAGGAAGGTTAAGGGAGGAAAAGCCAGAATGACCGAGAGTGGAACGGCTGTTCCATTTATTGTGAATTGTCCATCTATGGTTCCTATGGGAGAGACCACTGATGCTTTAGGAGACATTACTGATATATTACCAACCTTCACAGAGCTTGGTCAGGCTGATCTGACTGAAATATACACTTTTGATGGAGCCTCATTTGCTGATCTGCTTTTGAGTAATTCCAAAGATTCTAAGAGAGATTGGATCATGTCAATGGGAGGGGGAAATAATGCTGCCTTATCTGAAAAAGGTGTAGAAAATCAATACAGGTTTCGGGACCGGGTACTTAGGGATAAGGAATATAAATTATATGTATCTACTGATCGTAAACCAGAGCAATTGTATGATCTGAAGAATGATCCTTACGAAACACAGAACCTGGTCACAAGTAAAGATCCCGAAATTCAGCAGATAATTCAGAAATTATGGAAGGTTGTGGAAACCTTCCCGGAGGTTGATTCAGATCCCCAATATATCCCACTTGGTCCTCAAGCCTGGGATGTTGAAGTGACTGTGGAAAGTCAAAAATGGAAGAAGTAGTTCCTTTCCTAGGACTTAAAAATATGAGAGAGGTAAAGAAGTATTGCAAAGCCTTGCGCAGCAATAAAGTTGGAGTCAGGGTAAAAATTCTTCAATTTTAGACATCAAGATTAAATGGACAAACATGATTCGTTTCACTTTCAATATTATTTCGGTGCTGATAATCTCATTGGCAGGCTGCCAGAGTCAAAATGAGAAACTTAAACCCAATATACTTTTTCTGTTTGCTGACGACCAGCGAGCCGATGCATTAGGTTGTGCAGGGAATCCATACATCTCCACGCCCAATATCGATGCGTTGGCCTCGTCCGGTGTCCGGTTCACCAATAACTATGTGATGGGCGGCCACCACGGAGCCATCTGTGCACCCAGCCGTGCGATGCTTATGAGTGGCAAGAGTCTGTACCATGTCTATGATAAGTTAGATGGGGTGTATACCATGCCTCAGCATTTTGCCAAACATGGATACCGGACGTTTGGTACGGGGAAGTGGCACAACAAAGCGCCCAGTTTTGAAGCGTCCTTCCAGGAAGGAAACAATGTTTTTATTGGAGGCATGTCCGATCATTTCAACGTGCCATGCAGCGAATTGATTGATGGCAAGCTGACCGATCCGGTTAAAAAAGCTTTTTCTACAGACCTTTTTGCAGATGCTGCCCAGGGATTCCTCGAGGATTATGCTGCAAGTGATAGATCGCAGCCATTTTTTTGTTACCTGTCTTTTACCGCTCCGCATGATCCCCGGTCACCTGCAAAAGATTACATCGGGATGTATGATGAAGAAGGCATACCTGTTCCCGGAAATTTCAAACCCTTTCACCCGTTTGAGTTTATGAATTTTGGAATTAGGGATGAAACGCTGGCTCCCTGGCCTCGTACGATGAAGGATATTAAGGCGTCCCTGGCAGATTACTACGCTTTAGTCAGTCATATTGATAACCGGATAGGTGAGATGATTAGCTTCTTAAAAAAAGAGGAGCTTTATGAAAATACGATTATCGTTTACGCCGAAGACAATGGACTGGCCATAGGAAGCCATGGATTGCTGGGAAAGCAAAACCTGTATGAACATAGCACGAAGGTTCCTTTGATCCTGACCGGACCGGGCCTTCCCGAAGGGGAAACATCCGATGCATTGGTCTACCTCTATGATATTTTTCCTTCCCTGTCTACCTTAAGTGGATTACCAAAACCGGGTGGGATTGATGGAGAAGACTTCACCCCGATCATTACCGATGAGGGTAAGGGAAGATTGTCTTTGTTCACAACCTACACAAATGAAGTAAGAGCCGTGCGAACAAAAGAGTGGAAAATGATCCGTTATCCGGAAAGGGACTATACGCAGTTATTTGACCTCAAAGAAGACCCTCTTGAACTTAGAAACCTAAGTGAGGACGAAAAGTATTCACATAAGATAGCTGAAATGACTCAACTTATGATGGATTGGCAACGAAAGGTAGACGATACGGCACCACTTACAGCGGAAAAGGTACTACCCCTGGAATACGACGTGGAGGAACTGGAAAAGAAAAGGAAGCCGGATCAGCACCAACCTGAGTACATTCTAAAAAGGTTTTTTTAAATAAGCCAATTGGCGCTTGTCTAATCTAAAATTAACTCAATGAAAAATACACTACTTACGATCCTGTGTCTGGTATCCTTAGGGGTTAATGCCCAGCAAAACAAAATATGGGATGAAACGGAAGAAGAGAAAGAAGAACGCATGGCCTGGTGGACCCATGATCGCTTTGGGATGTTTATCCATTGGGGTACGTATTCCCTGGCCGGACGGCATGAGTGGGTGAAAAAGCGGGAACGTATTGATGATGAAGCCTACCAACAATACTTTGATCATTTTAATCCTGATCTATACAATCCAAGGGAATGGGCGAAACTCGCGAAAGCTGCAGGGATGAAATATGCTGTCATTACATCAAAGCACCATGAGGGCTTTACACTCTTTGATTCAAAGTATACCGAATACAAAGTAACCAATACGCCGTATGGGAAAGATGCCCTGAAAGAGTGGGTGGAAGCGTTCAGAGCTGAAGGTTTGAAAATTGGGTTTTACTATTCGGTGATCGATTGGCACCATCCTGAATATACGATTGATAGAGTACATCCGCAAAGTGCAAAAACGCAGGAAGAATACGATGAGCTGAACAAGGAAAGGGACATGTCTGTGTACAGGAAATATCTGAAGAACCAGGTGACTGAGATCCTTACCAATTATGGTAAAATAGATATTATTTGGCTGGATTATTCCTTTCCAGGAGAATTTGGTAAAGGAAGAGATGACTGGGGGTCTATCGAACTCATTAAATTGGTCCGGAAGCTACAACCGGAGATTATTGTGAATGATCGGTTAGACCTGGAAGACTATTGGGGAGGATGGGACTTTATCACTCCAGAACAGCACAAAGTAAAAGAATGGCCGACGGTCAGTGGAGAGAAGGTGCCATGGGAGACATGTCAGACCTTTAGTGGTTCTTGGGGCTACTATCGTGATGAGATGACCTGGAAAGATAATAAACAGTTATTGGGGCTGCTCATTGAATCGGTAAGTAAAGGGGGAAACCTCCTGCTGAATGTAGGGCCAACAGGCCGAGGGTCCATTGATTATCGAGCAGAAAATGCTCTTAATGGCATGGGCGAATGGATGAAGTACAATGGTAGATCCATTTATGGGTGTACACAGGCGCCTGAAGAGTTTGAAGTTCCGGACAATTGCCTGCTTACTTACAATCCTACAACTAACAGGCTTTATATTCATCTTCTTGATTATCCATTACAAAATCTTACAATGTTAGGTATGAAAGGTAAAATTGAATATGCTCAATTTCTGCATGATGCTTCTGAAATAGAAGTGACCGGTAAACTAAAAGGATATGGAAAAAGGCTCGGGCTGGAAGAAGGGGAAGTCAATTTTGTTCTTCCAGTGAACAAACCAAATGTGGAGATTCCAGTGATTGAGGTATTCTTGAATTAAATGATGAAATAATCCTAAAAATGAAGGTCAAACCCAAGAATATCGGGCTTGTTGAATGAGTCTTTTTGGAGCTAAGCAGTTTTCAGCTTCTTTTTGGTATTCATGATGCCAGCATGTCTAAGCTTAGGGACTTGAATCTTGAGCTTGTAGGGACGATTAAATGCTTCCTGTCTTAGTTTGAAGTGTTCACCTAATTTTCTGATAACTTCCTTTGAAAGTCCCTTTTTATAATTCAGAATATCAGAGACTAACCCTTTTGATACACCTAAAATATTGGCTAAATCTTTTGCTTTCAAATCATGGTCGTCCATCAGAGAAATCAATAGTGGAATAGGTTCAACCGTTGAAAATGTGCCCGTTTCCTCATCATATTTTCTGATAAGAAAAGTTAACAATTCAATTTCGTCTTCTAATTTTTCTGTCTTGTCCTTATCAAAGACTAATTGATGTAATAAGTCACAGTATGTATCATACTGCTTTCTTGACTTGATTATTTTATATTTCAACGTTTCCATATCAATATCTACTAATTGTGTACTGCTCGTTGCTTTTGCAAATTTTATCGTATTCTGCATGTGTACCAATCCAACACACAAATAAGTGAATCATCCTTTTACCAAAAAAGTACTCACCAATAAGCCTATAATTATTTCCACCAATATTAAATACCACTCTATTGCTTCCTTTACCCAGAAAGTCGACTGAATTATATGTCTCTTTAATATCTCCTGGTTCACTCCAATCTGATTGGTTTAATTTTTCAAGTCACTGTTCAAATGTTACTTTACTCCTTGAATGCTCATCAGTAAAATCTGCTATTGTTTTCTCCTTTATTAAATGAATTCTCATGTAAAAATACGAAATATTAAATGATAGTTCACAAAATGTGAACAGAGAATTGATTTGAATTAAATCAAAAAGACACTATTTTAAATTTAAATATAACGCTTTTGTTGGTTTTAGATTTTATGTTGTATTAAATACCATTACGTGATTTGACTGCAAAAGAAGTATTTAGCTCAAACAATAAAATTCCTACCTTATCAAAACCACCTTCTTGCTTTCCTTTTGGTCCTGGAACCTAATCTGGCAATAATAGATCCCATTCCTTACATAGGATCCTGAGGAGTTGGTGCCATCCCAGGTGATCCTGTTCTTACCAGCGTATTGGGGTGCCCAAATGAGGTTCTTTTCCAGTTGGCCCAGGCTGTTAAAAATATCGGCTCTGACTACACCATCCTCAGGTAGTTCATAGTCTAATTTAACAATGTCAGATGTAGGGTTGGGATAAACATTGGAAACAACAAATGCATTTTCATTTGTGGGTCCTTCAATTGTTTTGAAGTCCTCGATATTAACTTCAAATGTCCCGTTTCCATGGGTTCCTACAACCAGTCTTCCATCAAGTGATCTGTAATCCAATGAGGTGACTACAGACTTACCGATCATCTCAGGACTTTCCTTCACCCACGTGGTATTGGCACCATCTGTATTTTCAGTACTGAATAACCCCACGCTGGTTCCCACAAAAACCAATTGACCTGCATGGGTTGGGATGATCTCTGCCCATCTGATGCTGGGGCCGTTTCCTGTGCCATCAGGATTTTCTTCTAGGTTGCCGCCAATATCTGTAAATGTTATTCCTCCGTCATGACTTTCATAAAGGGAGGGGATATTGTAGTTAGAAAAAACAACGATGATATGATCATCGTCCTCAGGGTCCAGTGCAATACAAATAATGTGGGCACTGGACGGCATTTCTTCTGTATTTAGAAAGGGGTCCTCTTTTTGGCTTGAGGTTGAATTGTCGATGATTTTCACCAAATAAACTTCAGGAGATCCATTTGAATTAGCTGAGGGAACATACCAACCCCCGGCATACACAAGATCTGATCGTCCGGATTTTGAAATGGCTGTGTATCTGCCCAATGCTAATTCAGTTTCCTCCATCATTTCCCAATTTGTAGAAGTAGGTTTCTGGCTACCACT
>PAIY01000209.1 GCA_002704825.1 Phycisphaeraceae bacterium | reverse complement strand
GTCTGCAGACCATCCCACAAGCCGGATTCACGGTGGGGAATATCAACCGTGATCTGAATGCTGCAGCAACCTTCCGCGCAGGCTGGAACCTGCCCAATGACTTTGGTCCCGGTCGCCTTGATGACGTACTCGCGGCAACCGGCAATCCCTATGCCAAGAATCTTTCCCTTTACGGCTATGTCCGCGCGGGGGGCAAGTATGTCGAACATGATGTCTTTGTCAGTGGCAACAATGACCACGACTCATTAGGCGTCGCGGAAGAACACTGGGTCGGTGAACTGGAATACGGCATTGCCATGGCATACAAACGCTTCATGCTCCACTGGTCCAACCGCCACATCACCGAAGAATTTGAGCAACAGGAACGCAGCCACATCGTCGGTGTCTGGATGTTCTCCTGGTCTCAGCCATTCTGAGTTCAGAACGCTTCAAATAATTAATCTCAATACCAACACTCATTATGTCATTCCCGCGCAGGCGGGAATCCAGTGGTATTCTGTTGACGCTTGCAGTTGTCACTGGACTCTCGCCTTCGCGGGAGTGACCGAAAGCGGAGATTAAATAGTCGACCAGCTTGAGCATTTTGACAATAGCTGCGTCACTGCGTGACGCTGATGTCTCATACTGCGCATCTCACTGTCGATTGATCATGAACGTTGCCAGATGCTCAAAAAAGGCCAGCATCAGTTCACGATCTTTAGCTGAAATCTCAATCTCATCCAGCGCATTGGTCATCAGTGCAATCCAGCGATTGCGTGCATTCACATCAATGGCAAAGGGCATGTGTCGCATGCGCAGTCTCGGGTGACCTCGCTGTTCGATGTAGGTCTGCGGACCCCCCAGACGGAAAATCAGAAAGTCACGCAGTCTCGCTTCTGCAGCATCCATCTCATCAGACGGATACATCGGCCCGAGAATGTCATCCCCCGGAACCTGCTTGTAAAACGCAGCAACCAAGTCGGTGATTCCCTGCTGACCAAGGTTGATATACAGGCGATGCAACGGATCTTCAGACATCAGGCGGACTCCAGCAAAATCATGAGGTCGAGCAGTGTACCATCTGACCACGACACGTAAAACTGCAGATGATGGACCACACGCTGCATTCCAAACCGCTTGCGGTTTAGCGCGCCTCCACCTTGACCTATAATGAACCCATGTTCAAGAAGCTCGGTCACTACTTCCATGGCGCTTTGGGGATTCTCAAATCACGCATGCGCATCGGCATTGCGGATATGGACGTCATTGCCCAGCGTCGCGAGATCTGTCAGAACTGTCCCGAAGCGCTACCCTGTCGGGGCTCGATTCGCATCAAATGCAAATGCGGTGTCTGTGGCTGCAAACTCAACGACAAGATCCGACTGCACAACGAAAAATGCCCCATCGATAAATGGTAAGTTCTTCGGTAATAGCTGTTCAACGAATTTATCGCCTCCTCCCGTCACTCCCGCGCAGGCGGGAGTCCAGTGACAACTGCAAGCGTCAACAGAATGCCACTGGATTCATGACTTCCGGGGGCGTGGGAATGACGAAATCTGAGACGACATGGTGTTTCATTGTTTGAACTGCTCCAACTCCTGAATTTCCTGATTTGGAATGGAAAACACCTCCTTGTGATTTCAAGGTTGACCCTCTGATTGGCCACGTCTACGATCATGCCAATTCAGGAAAATTTGTTCCTGAAATTAAACAGTCGATAGCAAGGTGACAGAATCATGTCCCAGCAAATGCCCATTGGTTTATGCGAAGTTCATCGCGGCGTGACGTTCGGTTTTTATGCTCGCAATGGTGTGTTCTCTTCCCAGTGGGCCTTGGATCAGGTTCAGAAAATGGTGGACCTGAACATCAATTGGGTGGTGCTCATTGCAACTGTCATGCAGGACACGCCATACGCCGACACGCAGTATCGCGACTTTGAAGTGACGCCCGGTGATCATGAATTGATGACCATCATCGATGCCTTGCATCAGGCAGGCATCCGCGTCCACCTGCGTCCCATGCTTGAAACACAAGACGGCCAGGGACGTCTGCAGGTTCAACACTTCGCGGACGGCATGGGAACACGCATCCCCGGGCGTGGCAGTGATCACTGGGCACGCTGGTTCGACTCCATGCGAAAACGCAGTGTCTACTACGCACGCATCGCCCAGCAGACCGGCTGTGAGATGTACGGTCTGGACAGTGAACTGGATCGCTTTGTGGATCAAAACGAAAACTGGAAGTCCGTCGTCAAAGCCGTTCGTCAAGTTTACGAAGGCCCGGTGAGTAGCTGTCACACGACACACACTTATGTGGTCGATTTTGAGAAACATTTAGCCAACAAAGATCACTGGTGGTTCGACCTGGATATGCTCGAACTCTCCTGCTATGCCAAGGGACCGCAGCACCTGGGTGCCAGTGTTCAAGAGATTGTCGATGTGCTTAAGCCAACAGTCGAACGTTTCCGTGGTTTTGCTCAAGCCTACGGCAAGCCCATTATGTTCGGTGAAGTCGGATGCACCTCATCCACCGGTGGCGCGATGCATCCCTCCGGCTGGCAGGGCGATGGCAAGTACGATCCACAGGAACAGGCCAACTATCTCACCGCCGTTCTCGAAAGTTTCTGGAACGAGCCCTGGTGGTACGGCATGTATTGGTGGAAGTGGGACGAACAAAACAAACGTGAACAATTCCTCAATGACCCCGCAGGCGACAAGGGTTTTGTCGTCGACGGTAAACCTGCAGCACAAATTATGAAACAATGGTTCGCCCGAACCGATCGCCCATAAAACAAGACGTTTTTTTGCTCCATTGGTTTTTCAGATTGAGACAGACACATGCAAGAACCTTACCCGATTCATCGTGGCATGACCTTCGGTTTCTACGCTCGCAATGGATACTTCGCAAGTGACGAAGCCAAAGAGCAAGTCGACAAAATGGCAGCACTGGACATCAATTGGGTCTGCCTGGTCTCCACCGTCCTGCAGGAAACCATGATGAGTGGCCGCCAGTTTCGCGATTTTGAAATGACACCCGCGGATGACGAACTGCGGGACATCATCGACTACATTCACGAGAAGGGCATGAACGTCCAACTGCGTCCCATGCTCGAATGCTGGGACGGCACGCAACGCTGTCACATCCACCTTCCCCCGGATCACGAGATCATGCCCGGCAAACCCATTCGCCATTGCTCGACCTGGTTTGACTCCATGACCAAACGCACGCTGCATTACGCCCGACTTGCAAAACGTGCAGGATGTGAAGCCTTTGGCATTGACAGTGAGATTGATCAGATACTGCATTACAACGAGCAATGGAAAGACGTCGTCAAAGCTGCACGCAGTGTCTACGACGGACACCTCACTTCAAGTCATACCCGCTGGGCAAACTTTGAAAAGCAACTGGAAAATGCTGACCACTGGTGGTTCGATCTGGACTCCGTGGGAACCAGTTTCTACGACCCCGTCTCGGATAAAGTCGGCTCAACCATGGATGAGATGCTCGCGTTCCTAAAGCCGCTACTGGAGAAGCATCGCAACATCGCCAAAATGTATGGCAAGCCTTACTACTTCGGTGAATCCGGTTGCTGTGCGACCGCAGGCGCAACCCGCAAGCCCCACGGTTGGGATAACCCCGGTGGCTATGACGGGCAGGAACAAGCCAACTTCATGGAAGCCGTCTTCCGGACCTTCTGGGATGAACCGTGGTGGATGGGACTTTACTGGTGGAAGTGGGATGAACAAAACTACCGCCCGCAATTCCATGATGACCCACGCGGCAATAAGGGCTTTACCATCGACGGCAAACCAGCAGCAGAAGTCATGAAAAAATGGTACAGTCGAACCGACCGCATTTGATAGCCAATTTGATGTCCAATTAGAGAGACAACATGCCCGCCAAAATCCATCCCACTGACATTGACAATCTCATCTGCTTCTGGGATTTCCAGGAGCCCGCAGGTGAACCTCGCGTTGCCAAAGGCCCCAACAACTACGCACTCACCGAACAGGCAGGACCGATGCAACGTGTGGATGAAGGCATCTTTGGTGATCATGCCATCAAGGTGGATTACAGACAGTGGCTGCGTGTTTCCAAGTTTGATGCACCGGCATTGGACATCCCCGGCAAGGACGCACAGGTCAGCGTCGTGGCATGGCTCAAGCGTTACAAGAAACCCGAAGGCGAATGCGAGTTCGTGGCAGGCCTTTGGGACGAAACCCACAAACTCCGCCAATACGGCATGTTTTTGAACCTCGGCATCTGGGATAGCCAGCATCAGGTCTGCGGCCACGTCTCCAATCTTGGTGGCCCGACACCCGGTTACAAATGGTGCATGGACGCTTCCATTGGTGCAACACCCGTGGAACTGGATCAGTGGTGTTGCGCAGCCTTCACCTACGACAGTCACACAGCTATCAGTTATCTCAACGGCAAGCTTGATGAACGCCCCGAACGCAATCCCTATCCCTACCCTGGCGGACTCTTTGATGGCGGTGATCGTCCTGCAGACTTCACCGTCGGCTCGGTCACACGCAGCGGGAAAATGGGCAACTTCTACGTCGGACTCCTCGGCGGGCTGGCCGTCTTCAACCGTGCACTGACCCAAGATGAAATTCAGGGACTCACTGCCTGGATCAAGTAATCCAGCGATCTGTGCAAATCTATCCTTGTTGTCTTAGCCACAGAATCACAGAGACACAGAGCCTGAAAAAGACATCAACGCACGCAAAGACGCCAAGTCGCAAAGAAACGGTTAACTTCTTTCTGGCTTGGCGTCTTTGCGTCTTGAGCGAAGCGAGTGTGAGATTGTCTTACTCAGTTTTGAACACTGTGCCTCTGTGACTTAGTGGTGAAGACAGTCGCGATGACTTCTCAATGAACCATTCTTGACTGGCGCACTTGTCTTTCGAACAAGTCGGATGTATCTTTTGGACATTGTCTGTATTGTAAATTTTATGAAAAGGAATACAGAAAATGGCCTTTGACACATTCGACTACACACAAGCATTAAGCAATCTCAACAAGCGTTACCAGCAACTTGTCTCACGTAAGAATTCAGTGGATGCCAACTGGTACAACGGCGTTTACGAACGCTATGTCGATCCGGTTCTCACCCGTGATCACGTGCCGGTGAGTTGGAAGTATGATCTGAATCCCAAGTCCAACCCAATGCTGCTCGAACGCCTGGGCATCAATGCGACCCTCAACAGCGGGGCGATCATCCGGGATGGCAAGGTGCAACTGGTTGTCCGTGTTGAAGGCAATGACCGAAAATCCTTTTTCGCGATCGCTGAAAGTGAATCCGGCGTAGACGGTTTTGAGTTTAAGAAAGACCCCATCTTCCTGCCACAGACCGATCGTGATGATGTTAATGTCTATGACATGCGTTTGACCGAGCACGAAGATGGATACATCTACGGCCTGTTCTGCACCGAACGCAAAGACCCCGAGGCACCCGAAGGCGACACCTCCATGGCGGAGGCGCAGTGTGGCATTGTCCGCACCCACGACCTGCTTAACTGGGACCGTTTACCCGATCTCAAGTCCCCATCACCGCAGCAGCGTAACGTGGTTCTTCACCCCGAATTCGTCAACGGTGAATATGCCTTTTACACCCGCCCGCAAGACGGTTTTATCTCCACCGGTAAAGGTGGTGGCATTGGTTGGGGAACCTGCAAGGACATGACCAACCCCGTGATCGATCACGAAACCATCGTCCATGCCAAGACGTATCACACCATCTATGAAGTCAAAAATGGGCAGGGCCCGCACCCCTTCAAGACCGACAAAGGTTGGCTGCATCTGGCACACGGCGTACGCAACTGTGCTTCAGGCCTACGGTACGTGCTTTACATGATGATGACCGACCTGAATGAACCGTGGAAGGTGACACATCTGCCCAGCGGTCATTTCATCGCACCGCTGGGTTCAGAACGCGTGGGCGATGTGTCCAACGTGACCTTCTCCAACGGCTGGGTGAAACGCGACAACGGCGAAGTGTTGATCTACTACGCATCGTCGGACACACGCATGCATGTTGCGACGAGCACCATTGACCGCCTGGTGGATTACACCATCAACACGCCGCAGGACCCGTTTAAATCTCACCTGTGTGTGCAGCAGCGATTGGACTTGATCAACGCCAACCGCTCTCTCTGAGATACATTTCAGACAATATAAAACAGCCGTCAATCGGAGTGATTGACGGCTGTTTTATATGTTGTGTTAAAGCAGTTCATCAGAAACTGCATTACGTCTGCTATTTCGTCATTCCCGCGCAGGCGGGAATCCAGTGGCATACAGTGAACGCCTGCAAATTTTCATGGACTCTCATCTGTGCAAGGGGCACGAAGATTAGAGAAGTTCATTTAAGCTGCTATAGCAGTGTTTACTTGATATCAGTCGGCGTGAGTTTGCCATCTTTGAGATCTTTGATTTGTTGTTCGGTCAGCACATTTTTCCAGACTGCGACATCATCGATCAGACCGGTGAAAAAGCGATTGCCTTCGATGCCGGATTGACCAAGGATCAGATCAGCCGTGTTTGCCAAAGGTAATTCCTTCTCTGCACGGATGGTGTGTTCGTGTTTTTTACCATCGACATAGTCAATTAATTTCGTGCCATCGAAGGTGAAGACAACGTGATGCCACTTGCCGTTGAGGAGTTTACCGATGGGACCATGCTGGTTGAAGCCCTTGAGGGTGTCGACACGGTAATGCAGTTCATCGGTCTTGGCCGAACGCTGAATCTCCAGGCCGATGCTTTGCTTTTCAACACGCTGCATTTTGCTGATGATACGACACCACATGCCCGGGCTGTCAGCTTGGCCGTTAAACCACAGACTGACGGTGAAGGCTTTGCCATCCAGAAGTCCGTCGGTGTGTGGGATGTTGACGGTTGCTTTGTCAGCCAGTGAGAGGGCTTTGCTGCTCTTGATGCCGGCAGGAACTTCATCGGTGAAAGTGGGTTGCCCCGTCTTGGCGACAGCATTGTTTGAACCGGTGGTGGCTTCGTTGAGATCACCCTCCATCGGCCAGTATCCAACAAGTTGCGCCTGGGCAGGCAAAGTCAGACAGGTGGCTGCCAACATGAAAAAGACAGCTAAAGATAGACGGACGTTGCACATGATGTGTCTCCTGAATAAACGTAACTGATACGTATAAGTTGCACCCAATCTTACCCGGAATTTGCGTCAATGGGTAGGGGGGCAGACAAGATGGTATGAAATTTCCGGCTTGAAAGAACAGTCGTATTGAGACTGCAGTTTGGGATTACTGGCTGGATACGGGGAGCTTTTGGAGCAGGGGGATAAACTGCGAACCGTTGATGCGATAGCCTTTTTCCGGGTCGATATGGTCGTCAAAGACAATGCTGTTGGTCAGTTCATAGCCACTGTTGGCATCACAGGTGATGCGCTCCCGTGGGTCTGCCAGGAATCGGAAGCGACTGTCTTTGATGCTCAGCCAGGAGACAGGTTTGTCACTGCTGGTGGAGATGTCAGCGATCATGCCCGAGAACTGCGAAGAGACGATGCGCAGTTGCGCACCATCACGCACATGGATCATCGGCGTTTGGTCATCACCGTTATTCCCGGCAATACCCATGCAGGTGGTGAGCATGCCGTTGACAAAGACGTTGGTTTCACCCGCGACATCCAGCAACGACGTACGGCGAATGTCCGAACTCTCAGGCTCTGCCGGATTCATGAATGAACTTCTGGGCGATTTGTCATAACCACCAAACGGGCGGGATTCGACCCGCATACCGTTGATGGAGAAGGTGCCTGCATTGATGCCGCCTTTGTCGATTTTAAGCGCGGTTCGCAGGGAATGTCCATTGAGTTGATTGATGGTTGCTGAGCCACCTTTGGCAAAGTGAATGCCGATGTTGGACATGCCGACATTGGGGCGCATGAACAGGTAGTTGAGATTCTGATCCGCCATCGTCAGAAAGCCGGTGCGACAGCTGCTGAAAGTACAGTCATAAAACGACATGTCCGAAGCGCATGTCCATGAGTCCTTGCCACAGCGATAACCCACCGTCGCGTTGGCAAAGGTGCATCGCGTGACAACATGCAACGCACCAGCACGTCCGCCGAATCGTTTGAGAAGTTGCGGGTCGGATGTGTCCTTGTCGATGGAGTCCAGCGCGAAAGCTGCCTGAGCTTTGTGATTTCCGTCAAAACAAATGTCGGACATGACCAGTCCGAGTTGACCATAGGATTGCATGAGTACGCTATGTTCATCGCTATCCCAGAGCAGTCGCGTCATGGCACGCATCGGACCACCATACGAGCCTGCACCTTCCAGCCGGAGATTGGTATGTGCCGAGGTCATCAGTAGCGTTCTGGTGATGCGGTAGGTGCCTGCGGGGATGAACACACGACGCGGAGCCGTGCGTGGTGTTTCAGGGAAGCGAAGGGTTGTATCACCGACAGCCATATCCAAAGCGCGTTGGATGGCCAGAGTGTCATCAGCAATCCCATCACCCACCGCGCCACAATCACGCTTGGCATCAATCACCATTGAGGTGTCAATCGTCGTTGTTGTTTGTGCAGTGATTTGATTGGCGGTCAGCAGTAATGCGGGCAACATGGCCATGAGCAGATAGCGGAGCATGGATGAATCCTTTGGGCAAAAAAAGGCATCAAAATCAAGGGTTAACCAACCAGCGTTTGCGATGCGTGGTGTCTCTGCCGTCGGACCAGATGTGCGCTTCGTCTTCGTGGATTCTTGCAGCATGACTGTCGACAAAGAGCATTTGAATCCCGCCACTGTGATGCGGGTAAAAGCTTGAACCGTTGTCGGGGTAAATCATACCAAGCACCAGACGCTGGGTGTTGGGGTTGGTGACGGCGTAGAAATCCGATTGACTGCCGGTGCAATCGCCTGCATAAATCAGTGATGATGCAAAGGGGATGTTGCCCAGTCGATTGGAACTTGTGCCGAAGGAACGCTCGGGATTGGATGGGTATTTGAAGGCATTAATGCCGATGGTCTGAACTGCCGAGGTGGCGCTTTGGAGATTCAGATCGGTGGGGTCTTTGCGTTTTTCAATCGTCTCAATGTGCTGACTCAAAGCACGTTCAGGGGCATTGGTGCAGACCCATGGCATGGCTTTAACCGTGTAAGGCATGAGCACACTCACCCAACGCTGATTAGCGGACGTATTGGAAAGTGAATTAAGCCAACCGGGCACGAAGTCATCATTGTCATTGGCATACATGTGGACCGCCTGGCCGATGGTCCGCAGTTGATTCAGACATCCCATCGCCTTGGCAGACTGTCGGGCTTTACCCAACGCGGGCAGGAGGATGCTGATGAGAATGGCAATAATGCTGATGACCACCAGCAGTTCGATGAGTGTGAAACCCGGATGGTTCTGGGGTGAATCATGTCGACGGATGGGTCGCATGTTCTGGCTCCTTGGTGAGATTGGCGATCGGCTTTTAGTCAGCAAAGTGAAAATCAACCAATCGTGTTTGCGGTTCCTTGCGTGTGCTGATAATGGACTCAATAACATCCACGGCTTGGTGAATGATGTTGTCAGTTTCAAAAAGAAGCAGGTCAATGTTGTCAAAGGCATCAAGAATCTGATTGTGATGTGAACACAGAACCATGCGGATGGCTTGGGGGACTTTGATGCTGTGTTCTGCCAGCTCAATACGAAGTCCAAGCATGAGCATGTCATCAAAAAACACCATGCCGTCAGGTCGCTTGTTTGCAGGCATCTGCGCGAGTTGTCTGCCCAGTTCCCTGCCGTATTGGATCATGCCCAGTGTTCTGGCATGCTTTGCATACGTGATGGATTTGATGTCCGTGTGTTTCTTTGCGAGATATCGAGCATGGGTTACATACTCCGGCGGATATTGCACCTGAATCTTTTGACAGCTTGCTTTTTTAAGGTGTTCAACTGCCTTGATCCCTGCCTGTCGATGATTCAGACCGACATGATTGGGGGCCTGTTTACTCAGTCCGACGACCGGGATTTTCCACTGCGATAGCCAATCCAACACGCCGGGCATCGTGCCGGGATGATTGACGATCACGCCACGCACAAGGTTGGCTGCAAGTAGCGGTTCAAGGGCATGTGCCAGGTGAACACCAGCCAACTCCTTATCTTCAATCCGACCGGTGGGCAGATATATCACCCGGGCGGTTTGACCTTCAAAGCGTGCAACGTCATACGCACTGGCCATGATCTGGTTTTCGTATAACGTTGCATGATGGTCAGCATTCATCGTGATCAACACATACTGCTGCACGGGCACCGGCGCAATCACACGCGAACCACGTGATCGGCGGATTTCAATCAGTCCCTCCTTTTCCAACTGTTGATAAGCCTTGAGGACCGTGACATGACTCACGCCGTCAAAGCTGTTGGAAGCTGGGAGTGTTGCGCCTTGAGGTAACGAGCCACTCTGAATCTTCTGACGGATGAAGGATGCCACCTGTTGATTCAAAGGCAGATTGGATTGGGGCTCAAACGCCAGAACGGATTGTGTGTCGGATTGGCTCATTGAGTTTATATTAGTTTAGTTTATGAACAAGTCAAGTGATTCTGTTTTTTTTTGTTTGTAGATTGATGTTAATCACCATATGCCCAAACGGTGCCATGCTTCTGGCCGCATTCAAGGGTTTGGATTAATTTTGAAATCAAGACTTCTAGCTTGTCCATATTAAAAGGTTCGCCGGTTTGTGGCATGGTGAAGCTTTCTGATCCAACATATTGGGGTGGCTGTGGGACTTTCTTTTCTCGGATAAGCTTCAGTAACTGTGGCAATTCATGTAGCAGTCCATTGATTTTGTTTATCTTGATTTGATTGTTGTTATATGGATCAAGATCAATTAATTGACATACCCACGGGAATTGTTTGAATTGCGCCAGGTAATAGAGTACTTCGGTATCGACATTGACACCTATATCAAATACATCACGACCTTTTTTATCACGTACCCCGAATCCTAAAGGCATGCTTCTGTCTCCTTGATCGTAGAAATGTTTTTATCGGTGATACCGTCGATACATACTCGCACTGATCCCGGTGTTCTTCCGGAAGAGTCGGGAGAAGTACAGCGGGTCTTCATAGCCGACTTCGTAGGCAATTTCTGAGATCGTCATCGCGGTTTCTGCAAGAAGGCGTCGGGCGTGGATCATGCGACGTTCAATGACATAGCGGTGCGGTGGGATGCCTACAAGATGGTTCCAGATGCGGCGGAAGACCGACGG
>PAIY01000208.1 GCA_002704825.1 Phycisphaeraceae bacterium | reverse complement strand
GGTGACCGTGCCAAAGTCGGGGTGACCGGTTTTGGGGCAGGTGCTGGTGAACTCTTCGGAGATATGCTCGATGAGAAAATCTCGGCCGGGTGCGGGGGTCGGGAAACATTCGAGCAGTTTGATGTCAGGCATGGTGTGGGCCTTTGCAGATTTGTCTTATTTTTGTCTTAACCACAGAGGCGGATTGTACGGCGAATTTGCCTGCGATTGCAACGTGATGTGAAGCATGGGCGATTTCCTGATAGTCTATGCAATCTGTAAAACAGGAGTAAATTGCATCATGGCCAACCCCATTACCGATGCGGATGTCAGACACGTTGCCCAACTCAGTCGGCTTAAACTTTCCGACGAGCAGATTGCTGAATACACCCAGCAACTGGGCCGCGTGCTTGGCTACATTGATAAACTCAGCGAACTGGATGTCGACGGCGTTGAACCGATGGCACATGCCCTGGATATGTCCAACGTGCTTCGCGAAGACGTTCCCGTCGAAGGCATGCCCGTGGACAAAGCCCTGGCTACCGCGCCGGCGTCGGACCCGCCCTTCTTCAAAGTCCCCAAGGTGCTTGGCGAAGGTTCGGGCGCATAATCACTCTCTGAGTTAACGTTTTTTTAATCAACACAATCCTGCATACGGACACCAACATGCAGCCTGAATTTGAATCACTGGTCACACTCAAAAAAGCCATCGCTGAGAAGAAAGTCTCTGCGGTGGATGCGGTGACAGCATACCTTGAACGGATCGGCCAACACGACGAATCGATCCACGCGTTTAATGAACTCTACGGCGATTATGCCATGCAACGTGCCGCCCAGGTCGATGCGGGCCAGATCACCGGCAAGCTCGCTGGTGTCCCCATTGCCATCAAGGACAACCTGTGTACGCCATACGGTCACACGACCTGTTCGTCCAAGATGCTGGCCAACTTCAAAGCACCGTACATGGCAACCGCGGTCGGCAAGCTCGAAGCCGAAGGCGCAATCATCATCGGTAAAACCAACCTCGACGAATTTGCAATGGGCTCCTCCACGGAGAACTCAGCGTTCGGGATGACCAAAAACCCATGGGACACCACCCGCGTCCCCGGCGGATCATCCGGCGGCTCGGCGGCGGCGATGGCGGCGGACTTTGCAGCAGCAACGCTCGGCTCCGATACGGGCGGCTCCATCCGTCAACCGGCGGCCCTTTGCGGTGTGTGCGGCCTCAAACCAACCTATGGCAAGGTCAGTCGCTTCGGCCTGGTTGCCTTTGCATCAAGCTTGGATCAGATCGGCCCGTTCACGCGGTCCGTCGAAGATGCAGCATTGCTCATGGATGTCATCTGCGGGCATGACCCCAAAGATTCAACCTCCGCCAACCTGCCGGCTTCGGATCACACGCTGGAACTGCATAAGCCCATCGAAAATCTCCGCATCGGTATCGCCAAGCAGTACATGGCAGAAGGTAACGATCCGGCGGTCACCAAGGCGGTGGAAGATGCCATCGAAGTCTACAAATCACTGGGGGCAACCATCGTCGAAGTCGACCTGCCGCACACCGAGTACGGCATTCCGGTCTACTACATCGTCGCAACGGCTGAAGCATCCAGTAACCTCGCCCGCTACGACGGTGTGCATTACGGACACCGCACCGAGAAACCTGAGGACTTGTACGACCTGTATGCCGCAAGTCGTGCAGAAGGCTTTGGTGATGAAGTCAAACGCCGCATCATGCTCGGGACCTATGCCCTGTGCAGCGGGTATTACGATGCGTATTACAATCGGGCGTTGAAAGTCCGTCGCCTGATCAAGCAGGACTTCGACAAGGCCTATGAGCAATGTGACGCGATCCTCTGCCCCACCACCACCGGTGTTGCATTCAAGGCAGGTGACAAAACCGACGATCCATTGGCCATGTACCTCAACGACGTTTACACCGTCAATGCCAACCTCGCAGGGATCCCCGGTATCACCATCCCCGCGGGTTTGAGTGATGACGGCTTGCCGGTGTCGATTCAGTTGTATGGCAATGCCTATGAGGACGCCAAGCTGCTGCGTATTGCACAGATGTTCCAGACTGCAACGTCTCATCACACGTTGCGACCCAAACTGGGGTAAAATCCAACAAACCTTTATCCAGAGGACACGACCCACACCGAGAGCAATGACATGAAAAGCAACCGACTCTCAGTGCAGGCTGTATCCTCTTCGTTTTTTCGCCTATTCATTTTGACTCCAATCAACAGGAAATAAACCATGGCCAAGGACAACAAATTTTTGATCGGTGTGGACCTTGGGGGAACCAATATCCAGGCGGGTATCGTCACCGTCGATGGCAAGGTCATTGCCAAAGCCAAAAAGAAAACCAAGGCAGAAGGCGGCACAGCCAAAGTCATCGACCGTGTCTGTGAGACCTGCTGTGATGCAATGGAAGAAGCCGGCCTGTCTCTCAAGGACATTCTCGCGCTGGGGATCGGGGCGCCGGGTGCAGTGGACTCCAAGGCAGGCATCGTCATCGAAGCCGTGAATCTCCGCTGGAACAATTACCCCCTTGCCAAGACGCTCAAGAACAAGCTCAACATCCCCGTCGTCGTGGACAATGACGTGAACGTCGGCGCCTGGGGCGAGTACCAGGTCGGGGCTGGCAAGAAACAGGACAATATGCTGGCGGTCTTTATCGGCACCGGAATCGGGGGTGGGCTGATTCTCAACGGTGACCTCTACCAGGGCACCTACGGTACGGCAGGTGAAATCGGCCACGTCGTACTCCGCTCCGATGCCCCCTTGGGTCGCCGGACTTTGGAAAATCTCGCCAGTCGGACCGCCATCGTCAACCTGATCACCAACCTCATCAAAGCCAACCACCCCAGCATCGTCACCGACCTCTGCGATGGCGATCTGACCAGGATCCGTTCCAAGGTGCTCAAGCAGGCCGTTGCCGAGAAAGACGAACTGGTCTGCCGCGTGGTCAAGGATGCCTGTCATTACGTTGGTGTTGCCGTCGCCGGGATGGTCACCATGCTGAGTCTGCCCTGCGTGGTATTGGGCGGTGGTTTGACGGAGGCGATGGGCAAAGAGGTGGTTGAATGGACCCGCAAGTCCTTTGAGGACACTGTTTTCCCGTCCAAACTCAAATCCTGCAAGATTGTTGAAGCCCAACTCGCAGATGACGCCGGATTGGTTGGTGCGGCGCTGCTTGCCGCTTCACGTCTCAAAGCTTAACCAGGTTAACACGCGGGGCTAATTTATTCGTAAGTCTGATAAAAAACCAGTGACATATACCAGAAATATCTTGATTTCTGGAATCCAATGGGCTAAAAGTTGAAGTAAATCGTCTCGGCTTGCCGATCTGACGAATGATAGAGCTTTCTCCCCTCCGCCCCGTTGTCACCTAGTGGCAGCGGGGTTTTTGTTTTCACAGTGTCTTGGAAGGCTGTTTTTGCGTCCGGATAATCGTGCGTTTGAAATGGCTGGATGGTCGAATCTGCAAGACATTTTCAAGGCAGTTTTTTTACCACAAAGGACTCAGAGTTAAGAGAGTTTGATAATACAGTTTTCTTTTTACTGCTTAGAGCAATGCAAAGAATTAATTTCCACCTTCCGTCACTCCCGCGCAGGCGGGAGTCCAGTGGAATTTGCAATTTTCTACTGCTTGCCACTGGATTCCCGCCTGCGCGGGAATGACGATATCAAAGATGACATGGAGATTAATGACTTAAACTGCTTTAGTCTTGGTAATGACGAAACGCTCAAACAAGACAAAAATGAACGAACCCACAATAACACCAGCAGCAATCACCATCACCCACCACCAACGTTCCCCCTGCTCAATAGCGGCCCAATAGGATGAGCCCCCCACCCCATTCGATAGCGTTGGCTTCCAATACTGCCACGCATATCCCAGTGGATCAATCTCGGGTGGGGTATCGTCTATCCATGTCTGGCTACGCAATCTTGACCAAGCCCACATGGCATAAACAAACAGGGGGATCGCATACGCAAAAAACAGCGTAAGCAACACTGTCTTGACACAATGAATTCTTCTCATCTCTCTTAGCTCTGCGTCCTCTGCGTCTCTGCGGTGAAAAATATGACTCGGAAATGACTCACCCGGCGACCACCTTCACATGAAACTCCCGGGTACGCGGGCCGTCGAATTCGCAGAAATAAATCCCCTGCCAGGTACCCAGTATCAGTCGCCCGTCTTCAATCAGAACCGTACAACTCGAACCCATCATCGAGGCTTTGACGTGTGAAGCACTGTTGCCCTCGGCATGGCGGTAGAAAGACTGACGCCAGGGCACCATCTGATCCAGTTGCAGCAAGAAATCGTGCACCACGTCCGGGTCGGCATTCTCGTTGATCGTCACCCCGGCTGTCGTATGCGGCACGTACACGCACACCGTCCCCTCAGTCACCCCCGACTCGCGAACGATGTTGCGAACCTGCGACGTGATCTCGACCATCTGGTCCCGGCTATGCGTTTTGATACTGAGTGTTTGCATGCATCACAGCATAACAAATCGCTTCAGTCTTGCTCGGCAACAGGCTTGGATGCCAACACCATGCCATCAATCAATTCGTGGACCTGCTTGGCCTGCTTGATGCATTTAAAGCCGTAGGTCGTGGTCGATGTCCGCGTGCGCGAGCTGCGTCCGCCGCCAGCGCGATGTCCGCCATGTCCGAGGCTGTGCGTGTTGCGATGGGTGTGAGTGTGGCTGGAAATGACCTTTTCAAAAATCAGATCACCACTGCCATCGTCATTGAGACTGCGATTGATGTCGTTGAGTTTTTCAGGCGTGTAGTTTCGGACGTGGGTCTTGCCAAAGGATCGCGAAATGATCATCGCCCGTTGATCCGTAAGGACGTAAACGGTCCGCAAGGCCAGCCGCCTAACCCAGATCGGGCTGGTGAGCATTCCCAAACCGATGATGCAGAACGGCAAGCCGAATGCCGGGAACAACCATGCAAACAACCCCGCCTGGTCTGCCGGTGTTTTCATCGCCATATTGATGGTGAAAAACATCCATCCTGCACAGAAGGTCGACCAGAAAATACCGAAGAGCACGATCGGCCAGGCACCGCGTGCCATGCGTGAAGCGATCGGCTGATCAAGCCACAAGATCGTTTCACCGTCGTTGAGTTCGTTATTCAATGATCCCTGCAAACGCGTTGGCAGCATCATCGGGTTGGGTAAAGGCAATTCACTTCGTCTGTACACAGGCAGGACTCCAGAAAGTATGAGGAGCGGACATGATAGCAAAAACAAATATCAGACCAGAATCGCTTTATCGCTTGCATCAATCCGCCTGTGTCATCCCCTGTCTGATCATGTCGATGACCTGTGTCTGATCCTGCGTCAGTCGCATGCAGATCGCAGGTTTGAATTTCGAGGATTGGACGGGAAATGTCACGACCGCCGTCGCCGTCCCCTTGCCATAGAGATTCACATACGTCACACCATTGCGCCGCGACTTGGCTTTGATATCTGTGATTTGATCCAACCGCATTTGCGTCTTGAAATCGATCGGGAAATAGCCCATCACGTTAATCACCCGTTGATCGGTAAGCATGTGAATCGACCGCTTGCCCATCCACGCCATGAGCAATGGGAACTGCCAGCAGCAGACCAGATTAAAACACACGATCGCCAACCAGATGCGCACCAGGATGCTTGGAAAATCCTTGAACATCACCCACTGCTCAATCGTCTGAACATGCTGATAAATCAACACGCTCAGCACACAGCCGGCCACGGTTGCCACACCACAAACACCCCATATCCAAGGCGTTTTCACCCACCAGGAATTATCAGGCTGACTGACCCATCGCAATGTTTCGCCGGGTGAAAGCAGGTTCCGCACCACCTGCTGCCTGGCATCGGAGAGTTGATCCAGATTGGGCGTGGTGCGATTTTCGATGGGTGTGTTCATGCATAGCCCCAAGAATTGAGATGATCATCAAACCTGCATTCAAGATACCAAACTCGGCAGAAAAATCATCGCCCCAATCCCTGCTGCCCCAAGACATGTGACCAACACCGCGCCTGCTGCGATGTCTTTGACTGTGCCAATCTGCGGATCATGCTCCTTGGTGATGCGATCCGCCAACCGTTCGATGGCAGCATTGAACGCTTCGGCCGTCCACACGCTGCTGATCGCCATCGTGAGCCATAACCAATCCGTTTTCGAAACCTGTAAAACAATCCCCAAGGCAATGACAATCACCGTTGCCAACAGGTGAATCTTCGCATGCGGCTCGTCACGCAATAACACATACAGTCCGACAAAGGCACAGCCAAAGGCGCGGATACGTTTGGAGAGATAGCTTGCAGATTCATTGGTGGTTCGCTTCACAGACGCGATTGTATCGTCTATCGGTCTGTTAAAGATTGTTATGTCGATTCCGGCCGCCCATGACGATCCCTGTAAACCATGTGGCTGATGAAGTCGTGGAGTTTGGGGACTGCAGCTACATAGAAAAAGCCATGCTCGGTGACAGGCGAACAGCCATCACCATTTTCATAACCTGAATAATCTCGACCAAAGATCAGCGAATACATGCCATCGGGCAACCGCTCCAGATCGAGGTATTCCACGTCAACATACTCATATGCAACAAGCTTCTGAGAAAAGGTCTTGGGTGCCCAGCGAATCACCCGCTTGTCTGTGAGTATGTATATCGTTCGAGCTGCCGTTTTGCGATGTAAGACAGGAAAGCTTTTGACCCAAGGCTTGCCGACCCAGATCACGGTCTCACCGACTTTGATCTTCTCTCTGACTAAATCATATTCATCATCACCGAGTTGAGATAAATCGTCTGCACTCTCAATATCCAAAGTTGGTGTGGGGTGTATCGTGTGATCCGACTGTGCTGCGATAATTTGCTGATCCAATAGTTGCTTGACCAATCGGGCTTGCGGGATTTGATACAGACCAACTTTATCCAGAAGACGTAGTCTTTCATTGCTGCAACCGGGTTTGGCGTCCAGAACCAAACTCCCCGAACCGTTGGCATTGATCTGTGCTTCGACTGGTGGCATCTGGTGATAAAACAGGGTTAACAGGTTGGTATGCCGAGGTCTGATCGAATACGAGATCAAGCGGAGATTCGTCAGGGCATAAAGCTGATTGGAAGACTTGTGATTCGAATGCTTGAGCCTTGCGACAAGGCTCCATCCAAGCCCGGCCAAGCTCAAAAAGAACACACTCCAAAGCACACCGAACAAAAACAGGCTCAATCCCTGGCTGTCGTCGGACTTTTGAATCACAGCCATCCCGATCAATGCCAGTGGGACCGCCAGCATTGCAGAAAGAACATTCAACGGCCAACCTTCAAGTTTCCCCCAAACACCGTTGTCGTTGGACACCGCGGGGTCAGGTTGCCCCTGCCAGAGAATGGTCTCGTTTTCCCAGCAGGTGTCATGAATCGCCTGCACCAGACCAGGATGAACGGACCGCGTCATGGGCGTGAGTTGCTTTTGCGTTGCCTGTGATTGCAATGAACCAACCACTTCCGGATGCGGCAGTGTATCCCGCATCTCACACAACAACTGGTAGATGTCTTTGGCCTTCTCAATACCATAGAACCCAAGCCAGTTGCTTTTGTCATACAGGTGATGACATCGGTCCAGAATGATGGTTCCGGTTCCCGTGTCCGTTTGCCAGAATTCGATATCTTTGAGATTGTGACGATGGTAGCTGTGGCATTGGCAACCACGTTTTGTGCCCACGAGGATCAGGGCACGATGGTCGGTCAGGGCGTAAAGCGTCTGGGTTGCATCACTACATACCAAGATCGCAGAAACCAATAAGACACAGCCAATCGTCGCCGTCAGGCTTGCCATTATGAGAGACACAAGATTCGTTCCCGAGCCGAGCCACAAAATACCGATTGCAAACATCCAGAACGGGATTTGAATCCAAAACAAAACCTGTGATTTCTTGACCAGTGCAAAGCGGTTGGCTTTTTCGTACCACAACACGGTCTCATTCTCGAGACATTCCTGCTCAAGCATCTGCCTGTATGACGTGGGTAACAGGCTCAGATCAGGTGTGTGTAACTGGCTCACGAAACCCCCAGAATTGATGGCGTCGTAGAACTGCTAAACCGCAAGCGATTGGGTTGGCAATACCGACCTTGCGATAGGCTTGATTTACACCGGGGCTTGGGCGGTGAGGTATTCGTGCATGGCGCGGGCGGCTTTGCGGCCGGCACCCATCGCGCGAATCACCGTTGCACTGCCACTGACGATGTCACCGCCTGCAAAGACGCCGGGTTTGCTGGTTGCAAGTGTCTCTTCGTCCGCCAGAATGTAGCCGCGGTCGGTGGTATCCAAGTCAGGCGTGGTGCTTTGGACCAACGGGTTGGCACCAGTGCCCACCGCGATGATCGCCACATCCAACGGCATTTCAAAGTCCGAACCTTCCTTGGGGACCGGGCGACGGCGGCCTGAAGCGTCCGGTTCGCCAAGTTCCATCCGCTGAAGGTGGGCAACCTTGAGATTGCCCTTCTCATCACCGAGAAATGAGACGGGGTTGACCAGCGTCATGAACTGCACGCCTTCGTCCTTGGCATGATGGACTTCTTCCTTACGGGCGGGCATTTCCTCTTCACCGCGACGGTAGATGATGTAGGCATTTTTGGCGCCCAGACGCAGTGCTGAACGCACGGAGTCCATCGCCGTGTTGCCACCCCCAACGACCGCGACGTTCTTGCCACGACAGTCGTAAATCGGTTGATCGTATTTCTCAGGGTCGTATGCCTTCATGAGATTCACACGGGTGAGAAACTCGTTGGCAGAATAGACACCGCCCAGATGCTCGCCTGGAATTTTCAGGAACTTGGGAAGCCCTGCACCGGTGGCAATGAAGACACAATCGAAACCTTCTTCGGTCATCAGTTCGTCAATGGTGATCGTCTTGCCGACGACGACATTGGTTTCAAACTTGATGCCCATTTTCTTCATGTTGTCGACTTCGTTTTTGACGATGTCCTTGGGCAGGCGGAACTCGGGGATACCGTAGACAAGCACGCCACCGATTTCGTGGAGTGCTTCAAAGACGGTGACATCATGACCGTTGATGGCCATATCGCCTGCACAGGACAGCCCCGCGGGGCCGGAGCCGATGATGGCGACTTTCTTGCCGGTGGATGGTTTGAGATCGGGCAAGCCGACGTTGCCGGTTTCGCGTTCGTAGTCTGCGACGAAGCGTTCGATGTAGCCGATGGCGACGGCATCCATTTTCTTACCCAGCACACAGGCGCCTTCGCACTGGTTTTCCTGCGGGCAGACACGGCCGGTGACGGCGGGGAGGACGTTGTCTTCGCGGATTTTTTTGGCAGCACCGATGAAGTCGCCGTCAAGCACCAGCGTGACCACGTCATTGATCTGCATGCCCACGGGACAAGCGCCCACGCATTTGGGGTCCGCACAATCCAGGCATCGCTGGGCTTCATGCTGAGCTGCCAACACCGGCAGGCCCAGGTTCACTTCAAGGAAGTTCCGTGCGCGATCCCTGGCATCCTGCTCAGGCATGCTGCTACGGGAAATCTTCATCCGTTCTTTGGGTGGGAGTCGATCCATGAGCGTCTGTTGACTTTCAAATATCTAAGCGTCGGCGGGTAGAGAATCAAACCATCATAACATCGTTGAACAATCAGTTCCGAGCCTTGATCGCTTCTGCGACCTGATCCAGGCGACATTGATGACGGACTTGTTCGAGCACAACCAGGGGGTTGGCCTGAAACTCGGCCAGGTCCTTCTGCTCTTTTTCCTTGTAGAGACTGTTGCGGGCGATGAGCGTATCAAAGTCCACGAGATGGGCATCAAACTCCGGCCCATCGACACAGGCGAATTTCGTTTGATCACCAATCTGAACGCGACAGCCGCCGCACATGCCCGTGCCATCGACCATAATGGGATTCAGACTCACGACCGTCTTGATGCCCAGGTCACGGGTGACATTGGCGACGGCTCGCATCATCGGGATCGGCCCGATGGCCAGGACGAAATCGACTTTCTGTTGTTCGCAAATCTCAGCAAGCTTGTTGGTGACAAAACCCTTTTCACCGTAGCTGCCGTC
>PAIY01000207.1 GCA_002704825.1 Phycisphaeraceae bacterium | reverse complement strand
CGACGGTTCGAGTCCGTTCACCCGCTCTTTGACAACGGCTGACAGCAAATGTCAGCCGTTGTTTATTTTGCGCATGGGGCGAGAGTTAGGGCAAATATGGTTTGTTTTTGGGGCGTGTTCTGTTTGTCAATTCTTGACAGCAATCGCCTATCCCAGACTGACGTTTGGCACTATTTCTGGCACCGGGGCGGTTTTTATGGCACCGAATTTGGCACTGGAAATATGGAGGTACATTGGGCTTTTTTATATTGACATTGAATGATCCGCTGGTATGATTCAAAAAAACAATAAAAAAATGGATCAAAAAGTGTCAAAGGGAAAAAGCAATCGAAAAGGTATCGATGTTCTGAACGACATACGTGATGGCATTGTTCGAGGACGGTGGAAGCCTGGTGAGCAATTGGACACGCAACGCAGTCTCGCTGCTGAACTTGGTGCGACGTTAATCACGGTTCAACGTGCCTTGGATCAACTCAGACGTGATGGTTTTGTTGTCTCGATGGGTAGTCAGGGGACATTTGTCTGTGACAGGCCGCCGCATCTGGCCAATCTCGCCTTGGTCTTTGAAGACAAGATCATGGGAACGGATGAGAATTTCTGGTCGTTGTTTCATCAGGCAATGTATGACGTGGTTGGATCGGGATTGGGCGTCAATTACCGGATACGTATCTTTGATGATATCAATGCTCACATCGACAACGCGTCGTACATGCAATTGCTTGATGAGATTAAATGTCATCGTCTACGCGGGATGATTTTTGCTGCATCGCCGCACCATTTTGATGCCACGCCTTTGATGTCGTTACCTGATATTGCTCGTGTGGTTGTGGGTGGGAAGTCCGTTTATTCCGCGACGCCTGCCATTTACCCGGATCGCCAGGACTTTATTCGTCAGTCCGTCGCTCATTTGGCTGAGAAGGGCCGAAAACGTCCTGCGCTTTTGATGGCGGGTACGGATATGCGATCGCCTTTTGATGGAGCGACCCAGGAGTCGGTGGCAACATTCAAGCAATGTGCTGCCCAGGCGGGAATGACGGTTGAGCCGTGGTGGATTCAGGGCATGGGTGTCAAAGGTCTTGGCTGGACGACGCAACTGGTTCACTTGATGCTCAACGATCAACAGGTTAAGCGTCCCGACTCATTGATCATTGCTGATGACACATTGGTCGAAGCCGCCACTGCCGGTGTTCTGGCAGCAGGATTGGCTGGCCCTTGTGATTTTGACGTCGTGGCATATACGAATTTCCCGCTCATCACGCGCACGCTTGTCCCGGTGTATCGCATTGGTTTTGACATCAGGCAGCTGCTGCTCAAATCAATTGATTTGATTGTCAGGCAATCGACTCAACGTCCAAAACAAAAAGCTTCACTTACATTGCTGCCTGCCATTCATCAGGATCAATATCAAGCTGTCTGAATGAAGTAATAAAGTCTGCGGATGTGCATTGGTGTGAGATGAGTATCTCGGTTTGTAAGTTTTATCGATATGGGAGTGAACCTATGTTTGCGATACGACGATTGAGTATTCAGAAGGAACTTGCTTTGCCAGGTTTCACGTTGATTGAATTGCTTGTAGTGATTTCCATCATTTCGATCTTGATCTCGATCCTCTTGCCCGCGCTGGGTAAGGCCCGGAAACTGACGCGTCAGCTTCAATGCTCCAGTCATCTGCATCAACAGGGGGTCGCGTTTTATGCGTATGCAACGGACTCTGCGGGATACATGCCTTTTGTGACCAATGGTGATACGAATTCTTCTGGTTTGCTCAAGACATGGTCGCAACAGAAATTGTTGGTGGATCAATATTCAAACAAAAACGGAAGAATATGGATTTGCATTGATGCAAGAACGAGTAATGGCAAAGATTTCAGTACCAGCGATCTTTATACGAATGCTACCTCAAACAATTACATCAGCGGTTATGGCAAACTAATGCCACGATTGATTACCGGCACGAATCCGCCAAGCTGGAAAGCAGGCGACCCCGGAGCATGGAATGGGATTAGCAGTACGACATCCTGGCCCGGGCGTGAAGGACAAGGTGGAGAATTTGCGATCTCTTCCACAACACTTGCCCGGTTTGCGAATAAAAAAACAGCATTTATTGATGGGGAGCTCGGCCCGCCGCGAATGGGTTCGCTCAAGTCTAATGCGATTATTGTCAGTGAAGCATTTAATATCTCAAGTGGCTCATTTGGCTCCCCGAGTCGACATACCGGTGGTGACGGTTTGCCTTCAGGTGGTGCCTATCTTTGCAATGATGGATCGGGAGCATGGGCAGGTCGGGTGTATCTGTGGCAGTATGGCGGGGGCAATCCAGCCATTGCCGCACCGGAAAATTAATAACCCATTGAGTTGTTGGCAAGTTTGTTTCTGCGTGACCGTTGTTATATGCGCAGGGCTGTAGGCATTTGCCTATTTATCGAAAAATTGTTTTGTCATGTGATCCCTCTGGTGTTCGTTCTGCATCAGGCAGTGATGCAACAAAACGTAATGAAATTAAAATTCGCGGAAAGTTGTTTGAGAATGCAAAAGCACATAGTTTGCTGTGTCGTATGTTTATTCTGTTTTATGGCAAGCCCATTTGCATCGGCAGAGGAACAAGGCGGTCGCGGGCTGCACAAAAAAATCTACGCGACACCTGTTGCAGGCAAGATCAAGATCGATGGCGACTTGTCAGATTGGGATTTGTCCGGGCAGATTCTCAGCTATGTGATACCTCAAACCATGGATCGCCAGAGTGCAAAAATCACCATGATGTATGACGATCAGGCGTTGTATGTCAGTGGCAATGTGCGTGACGAATCGCCGATGATGAATCGCCACGATCCGGAAGTTGACCCACGCAAAGCATGGAACGCTGATGTATGTCAGATATTTTTCAGTCTCGACCCTGATGCTCAAACACCGCTTGCCTATAGCAGTTTCAAGAAAGAGGATGCTGTCAGCCCGGTTGCCACGATGTACTTGTGGTATTTCACCGATCGCAATGAACCCAACATGGCGATGTATCACGGCATGAAATTTAAAGAGCCGGTTCACTCAGATTGGCATGCCGATGGTCTGATCCCACGTGACAAGTTTGATGCTGCATACATTCCGACGGAGGATGGCAAGGGATACACCTTTGAGTATCGCATCCCGTTTGACACGCTAGCACTCAAGCGTGTTCCCAAAGCTGGTGATGATCTTGCGGCATGCGTTTGCGTCTTCTGGAGCCGGCCCGATGGCTTGGAAACGGCGGGCGCTTCGGCATGGGTCAATGACGTGATGAGTAAGCCTGGCTTCCCATTTCAGGAAGCGGCATGCTGGGGCTCTCTGACTTTTTCACAGACTGGTAACTTGCCACGCGTCATGGTCGAAGGACGTATCGAATCACAGATGGCCAAGCTTCTGGAAATGAGCTATCAACTGCCTCAAGCCGGCCAGATCACGTTACAACTCGTTGATGAGAACAAGAAGGTGCAGCGCATTTTGCATGCGGATACTCAGCGTGCTGCCGGTTCACATCATGAAAACTGGGATGGACTCGATGATCTTGGCAAGCCGTTACCCGCGGGGCGATATGACGTGCAGATGCTCATCCACGATCCGATCGAAGCACAATGGCGTTTGAGTGTGAACAATTCCGGCAATCCACCTTGGCCGACCGATGACAACACTGGCGGTTGGGGCGGGGATCACGGCTCGCCGACCACGACGGCCGCGTTGAATGATGGCATGCTCCTGGCGTGGAGCGTTTCTGAGTTTGGCTGGGGCATTATCCGCACTGATATCGACGGACGGAAAAAATGGGGCAGTAAGCATAATGCTGAGTTTCTAGCTGTCGATGGTGATCGTTTTTTTGCTTCTGGCGGTCATGGGTTTCATCTTGGTGCGGATGTGGTTCGCGTGTTTGCTGTGGAGGATGGGCGACCTGTGAGCCTGGGTAATGGCGAGTTTGTTTTGCATCTTCCTCAAAGTGATGTTGAACAACAAACTCCCAAACATGCTGACGACGAACAGGATCAAACCAACGCGGTCACGGGATTGGCTTGTCATGCACATCGTGTGTATGTGGCCTATGCATCGCGCAATGTTGTCGCGGTATTTGATGCAAACACAGGTGAACTTTTGCAAACGTGGGACGTGACTTCACCGCGTGCACTGACGATAACCCCGCAAGGCAAACTCATTGGTATCAGTCAAAACAAACTCTGTATGATCTCGGCGACGGGAACCAGATTGCTGGCTGAGAATCATCTGGATCAACCTGCCGGTGTCACATTGGATGCGCTTGGGCAAATCTATGTTGCCAACCAAGGCCAGACGCAGGCCGTCAGCGTGTTTGATGCCAACGGTAAGTTTCTGCGTTACGTCGGCAAACTCGGTGGTCGGCCAGCCAAGGGAACCTATGACCCAAAGGGAATGTACATGCCCGGTGGGATGAGCATCGACGCACATGGCAGATTGTGGGTTGCTGAAACGCTCGATGGTCCTAAACGCATCAGTGTCTGGGATACGAACACGGGCCAAAACCTCAAGGAATTTTTTGGTGGTAGTGCCTACTTCGGCTATGGGTATATTGATCCGAAAAAGCCCAGTGAAATCTATGCGCACCATGTGCTCTGGGGGATCGATTGGGATCAATATCAAGGCAAACCACTGACGACGACCTGGCGCAAGACATCGCCGAACATGATCGAAGCACCCAACCCCAGTGGCTACCAAGGTACGATCCAGATCATGACCGCAGATAACGGCCAGCAGTTTCTCTGGGGGGGCGGTCAAGGCAAACGAATCCTGTCTCGCCGTGTGGGTGATCTTTTCAAGCCCTTTGTCTGCATGATGGCAACCGACCCCAACTACAAACGATACAAAGGCCAGGACATCCCGTTGATCGATGACGACCCACAGCGTTATGCCAAGGGCAATTACTTCTGGCAGGATGCCAACAACGATCAATGTGTCCAGCATGAAGAAGTGACCGCATTGCCAAGTCAGTTCAAGCGAATTTCCATTGCCTACATGGACCCGGATTTGAATCTGGTCTTCACCACCGGACATCGTCTAAAGCCCCATCGCCTGACCGATGAAGGCCAGCCGGTTTATGACATCAGCAAGATTCAATCCACGTTCCTGTCAACGGGACGCCACGCCAACTATGCCCATGTTTATCTCTGGGGTGAGCCCGACGGGACAAGTTACACGGCATCGAACAATGCCATGCAAGGCTACACGCCCGACGGCAAACTGAAATGGGAATACACCAACCTGATTGAATGGCGCAAAGCACTGGATAAACCTATCGTCGGCCCCGGCAGACTCTGGGGGATGACCGGGCCGATGGGTGTGGTGAACGACTATTTTGGCATGATGACCTACTTCGGCGTCAATCATTTATTCACGCGCGATGGTGTCTACGTCACTGCACTTTTAAAAGACGAGCGTCTGGGGATACTTGATGCAAACAACGGGCAGCCCGAAGGGCAAGGCGGGCAGTTCGTCAAGCTCAGGATTCAAGATAAGGATCGCTACTTCATCATTCACGGCGGGCAGGACACGCGCGTATGGGAAGTGACAGGCCTGGATACCGTCAAAAAACTTCCAACGTTCAGCTACACGATCACGCAACAACAGGCCCAGCAGGTTCAGGAGGAACTGGTTGCTTATCAGCAAAGTCTCACCGGCCAGGGACGTCTGCAAATCGTTCATGGCCGTGATGCGATGGAGAATGCAAGACCCGTCAAAGCCATGGTGGATGAACAACGACAGTTTGAAGCACGCGTTGCCTACGACGATGAAAATCTGTATCTGCGATACGATGTGAAAAGTCCATCACCCTTGCTAAATCAGTTTTCAGATGAGCAATTGATTTTCAAGGGGGGCAATCTCATTGATCTGCAGATGGGCACCGATCCCAATGCAGATGCCTCGCGCAAAACACCTGCTCCTGGAGATGTTCGACTCTTGATAAGTATGCGTGACGGTAAACCCATTGCAATGTGCTACCGCCCGAAAGTTGCAGGATTCACCGGCAAATCCAAGCTGTTTACCTCGCCGACCGGCCAGGAATCCTTTGATCGAATTACGTCCTTGTCGAACGTGACGGTCAAGCTGACACAACGCGATGAAGGCTTCGACGCTGAGCTTGCGATTCCACTGAACGCTTTGGGATGGACGCCTGTCGCAGGCCAAACAGTTCAAATGGATTTAGGCTACATCTTCGGCAATAAACTCGGGACGGCAACGGCGGCACGGGCCTATTGGCACAACCGTGGCTTCTCGGCTTTTGTCACCAATGACATCCCCAATGAAAGCCGCCTGCTGCCTGATCAATGGGGGGCAGCTGACGTGAAGCCTTGATCGATCCGTTCGATGGACATACCTGTTTTTTTTTATTACTCAATGATTGGTGTTGTAATGCATGGAATTTTGACTGTAGTTCGAATGAGTTGGATCGTGATGTGCTCGGTGGCATTGTTGGGGCCAACTTTCAGTCTCGCTGCTTTGCTATCGATTGATTATCAGCTTGAAGAAGGTGGGCGTGTGTCACTGGCAGTCTACGATGCCAAGGGCACCATGGTGCGCACACTCAAGTCCGGCGTCCCGGAAGATGCCGGGCAATACCACGTGGACTGGGATGGATTGGATCATTACGGTCATGCCGTTGCACCCGGTACATACCAATGGCGATTGCTACGCACACCGGGCCTCGAAGCGCAATACATCGGTATGCTTGGAACCAATGCCGTCCCCAATTCCTATGATCATTGGTTTGCCAATCATAGTATGCCGGTTTCGGCTGTGTCTGACGGGAAATGGTTGTATCTCGGCGGGATGGGCGAGAATGTACCTGCAAGTCTGTGTGTTTCACTGGATGGCAATGATCTGCGCTGGACAGCTCATCAACGTTTTGCATGGGCACGCGATGAAAGCATGGCGCTGGCTGGTGATCTGCTTTTTAGCCTGTCGACTCATAAGTCGCGAGCATCAGTGCATGCCATTGATCCGCAGGATGGGCAGGAAAAATTTCAATTCGATGTCATTTGGGATGAGAAAGATTTCGGGACGGTTCGCCAGTATCAAATGACAACTGCCGGTCAATGGATTGTAATTGCTTATCCCGAGTTTGATGCGCTGCGATGGTATGAGCCAGCAAAGCGGGAAAATAAGAAAGCACCAGTACCCTTCACGAAAACCACACTGGCAAAACCGGTGGACATGATTGGTACACCACAGGGCATGGTCTATGTCATCAGTGATGATCAGGTTCTGCGTGTGGAGCAAAACGGTTCAACGCAAACGATCATCGACGCTTCCAGGCTTCATTCGCCATATCGCATTGCCTATGTCGCCAAGTCTAATCAACTGCTCATTGCTGAACGCGGTGACAGCCATGTGGTCAAGCGATTTGATATTGCCACGGGTAAGTTACTACGCACCTATGGGCGAGCTGGTGGGAGACTTGGTGGTGTGTTTATCAAGACTGATTTTTTAAACATCTGCGATGTTGCGGATGATGGGCATGGCGGATTCATCGTACAGGAAGGCGGACACGGTGCACTGCGTCGAACCGTTCGCATGGATGCACAAGGCAAGCATGTCCGCACATGGTATGGTTCCCCGCAGTTCTTCAATTACGCCTGTCCTGATCCGGCTGACCCATCACGCATTTTTTATCGTTCAGATGAAGGCAGCAAAACCCTTGCACAAATGGATCTGAAAACCGGGCAATGGGAAGTGCTTGAGGATTACCCGCACACGGATTTTGATGGCATGTTCCCATCGCCCGGACACTACAGCGTGCGTTGGCAAGTCCATCGTCGCGGTGATGAACTTTACCTGTTTGGCAACAGTGGCAGGGTCTGGGGCGTCGTTCGCGTGGATCGTCAAGCCGGGAAGCTGGTGCCCCTGGCCAGTGCCGGTGTTTGGAACAAGTACCACAAAGAAGGCATGTCTCCGTTGCTTGCTCAAGCCCTCAAAGCCGATGGGCAGGACCCCGTCAAGCTCAAAGATCACGTGTTTTATTCGTGGTCGGATCGCAATGCCGATGGGCAATTGACGGTTGAAGAAGTCCGTATTGCCAAGCAACCTCAGACAATGACACCGATCGGCTGGCAGGTGTATACCGATGAAAACTGGAACATGCGGTTAACGACCTTGGATGGTTGGTTGACGTTGCCCAACGCCAACGCACAGTCTTCTACCGATATTCCTGATTGGGATATTCAGGCTTTGACGCAAACCACAGGCTGGGATATTACCAAGCATGAACGACCTGATGCGTGGCGAGCATGCGGAATCATGGCTGATCAGGAAGGCAACGTTTATCAGAGTTTGGAAGGCCAGGCACATCCCAATTGGGATCGACCTGCCGCCGGTTGGCCGACGGTGGACTCCGGCTCCAGTCGCATGATCAAACGTCGTGCTGACGGTTCGATGGCATGGGTGGTGGGCAAGCATGCAGTCGCGTCACCGGGGTCTACGATTTATCAGATGCATCAACCAGGAGAATTTCATGATCTCCGGGATATTCTGGGGATCGTCAACCTCGGTGGCGTCAATGATTGCGTCCTGTTTGGTGATCGCGTGGTGCGACCTGTCGTTGCCTACACTCAGGATGGCTTGTATGCCGGGTCGATTTTTGATCGTCACGTTGATGATGGCTTGCCACGTCGGGTTTACTGCTGGTGGCGTGATGGCGTTACGTTGCGCGATGGCGTGGTGCCTTATGACGTTTTGACGATTGGTTCGATTGCGCAGATTGATGACAATCAGGTCATCTGGTATGCCATGGGCAATCAGAACACGCCGGTCTTTCGCATCAGGGGTTGGAAAAATTGGCAACGCATGCAGGGGGCACTGGTGTTGGAAAAGCCTGCAATTGCAGCAAAATTTGATGGAACAGGTTTGACCGGCAGATACTACGACAACCTCAAATTTGATGGGCAACCTATTACCGAGCAGGTCGATTCAAGCATCTGGTTTGCATTGCGTGACAAACGTCCTGTGCATGGGAATTGGCAGAAGGAACAAGTCGTTACCGGCCTTAAGCGAGACAAACCCTTTGCGGTGCGTTGGACGGGAACATTGGTTGCGCCTTATACCGAGCCATTCAAATTTGCCATCATCAATGCATCACAGACTCGTTTCACCGATGGTGAAAAGTGGCATGATGATCGTGGCGGTATCCGTATGTGGATTAACGGTCGTCCGATCATCAATCGCTGGCATCCAGATGCTCAACCGGATCGTCGAAACATCGCACGGCCTGAGAGTTCGCCAGTCAACCTGGTGGCAGGACAACAATATCAAATCACTGTCGAGTACGGTTTCTGGGGCGATGAACCTGCGGAATTGAGTCTGCTCTGGGAATCACCGACACTCGAACGTCAGCGGCTTGCCTCGTCATTGTTGTATCCCAATGACCCAACGCACCTGCCTCATGTCAAATTGATCAGTGATGGCAAGACATTGCATGAAGGCGGGGATCAAGTGGCAACTGTGTCCGCGCAAATCGACAAGCCGTTGGATCATGATCTACGTTTGCCGATGCAGTTGCTCGAGCTTTCGCCACATGTTTTAGAGGGCTTTTTGCCCGAACTGACAATTACAGCCGGTCAGTTAAAATCAAACGTGATGCAACTCAATGCCGTGCAGGATCAGCAGCCCAACGCGTCACAATGGGTGCAGATCACTCCAGCATTCACTGGCCAATGGATGGCAAAACCCGGCGAATCCGTCACCCAAATCCCGTTTGTGGATGACGAAGCGCTGCCAAGTGAAGAACTCGTCCTGCATTGGTCGCTGGATGAGATGGATGCGAAATTTGCACCTGACGAAACGCCATTCGAGCAGTTCGGTGAGATGGTCAATGGGAATATCCAGCTTCGTGATGATGCCGTTTTTGGCAGGGCGTTGTACCTCAACGGGGATGGCAATTATCTGCGTCAACGAGCATTGCTCCATGATCTGGCTGGCAAACCTTACAGCATCAGTATCTGGTTTAAACCACAGAGTAAGGACGCAGCTTTAGTTCGACTTTGGAAGCATGCACGCCACAGTCCCAGTGTCTGGATGCAGGACGGCTTACTTTATGCCTTTGGCCCCAAAGGAGAACGCGATCTAATCAAGTCGCAAAGCACAGTCTCTCTTAACCGTTGGCATCACCTGGCTCAAGTTGTCAATCAAAGTGGTGTGACGGTTTATCTCGATGGCCAAATCGCCATGACCAAATCTGCACCGACGCAGTTACCACTGCCAGGATCATTGCTCGAGGTTGGTAAGAAACAACCACATCCCAAGAAGGTACTTCTATTTAAAGGGATGATTGATGATGTTCGCATCTATGCACGCATGCTCGATGATTCAGAAGTTCAGAAGTTATATCAAGCAGGCTTACAAGCATTGAAAAGAGAAAATGATGATTAGTAGTCAACATCATCACCAGGTAGATCAGGTTCATATAACCGATACGATGCTCGCTCATGCAGATGCGTGGCCGCTCTTACTGGGTGATCCCAAGAGCATGCTTGTGAAGCTTACAGATGCAACTGGTACACTTGCCCGACTCTGGCAAACGTTTGAGCAGAAAATTCAGGACGACTCACAAGCACATGAAAACGTGCTTGCGTTTTATGCGACATTGACCGGGAATCATGTCGCACCAGCAAAGCAGCGTTTACTTAATCAGTGCACGTTATTACAGAAAAGTGATTTGGATCTCGCAGTGCAATTGCATACATGGTGTGTCTGCGGAACCCAGTTGCGAAACGTACTGTTTACAGATTGGCTGCACTGGCGTGAACCGTTCACGAAGCAGCAACTTGAACACATTGCTCAGACGCACCTTGGGCTTGCCTGGAAACATGCTTATCCAACACTGCTTTCCCGCGTACCTTCTGCGGACAATCAGAATATTGCCATGACGTTGTACTGTACCATCGTCGGCTACCTGTTTGGTCACAAATTAACGCGTTATGCTACGGGGCATTTTCTCTTTTCCTATGGGATTCAAAGACTACCCCGACTACTTGGTCTCTTTCCTTGTGATGGCTACTCGGGCGAAGGTTCAACTTACACCTCACATGTGAATACGCCTTTATTCTGCTGGCTTGATCAGTTGTTCAAGACTTTTGATATGCCTGTGAATCATGCGGGTTTTGAGCCCAATGGCACGACGTTTGAAAACCTCATTGACATGGAACGCAAACTCATTGGCCCCACCGGGCAATTGCTGCCTTGGGATCATTACGGCTGGTCAGCTCAAACCAACGGTTCGGTATTGGCCTACCTTGCAGGATTGGTTGATTCAGATCAGCAGCAATCCCTGTTGACCATGATCAATGATTTGGGGATCGGTACGACGCCGGGGATGATGGCCTGGGGCAATGACAATCCGATGTGGACGTTGATCTGGTGGCCTGAACAACACAAGCATTGGTCACCAACATCACAAACGCCACCAAGACAGGGATGGTGCCTGCCGCAAACGGCTGCCGCTTTGGAAGATCCGCAACGTCAGACGCGATTGGTTCAGGCATGGGATATCTGTGCCGAGTCATTTACTGCGATTGGGCGTATGCAGGTCAACCCCAATCATCTGATGTTGGAGGTGCATGGTGAGCCGGTTTTTCAGGACGGTGTCCCACTGGACAAATCGCAGCCGTTTGATTTCGATATCCACCAGGCCATGAGTACACTCACTGATGATGCACGCAGGCGTTTGATCAGCTATGCCTCTTTGGGGAGAGATTGCACTGTAGAGCAGTTCGTCAAAGAACAGTTCGCAGGCATGCTTGGCGCTGCCAATGCCATCGTGATCGACGATCAGGATGCTTACTGGCCCGGACGCGCAGTCAATGGCCAAGCCACCTGCTATGGTTTTGATGATTATCTCCAATTGGCCTGTGCCTCAGCAATTGATTTTTACAAACCTGCGTTTGATGTGACAACTGCTAAACGCATGTCCATTTGGAGTCGACGTTGGGGACTGGGGTTGATCATTGATGATCTGGCTGCACAATCTTCACATCGCTGGCGATGGCAGGTATATCTGCGACCTGACACAAAACAAACCGGAAACAGGCAATTGCAGGTTTTCCTGCCGAAGCACCATCTCGTCAGTCTGGCTTGGGATCAGGATTATCATCAATCAATTCAGCATGTACCGGGTTACCCACGCACACACGAATTGTCATCGGATCGTTTGTCTTTGGAAACGGATGGCACGCAAGCTTCATTTGCCGTTGCATTGGGCGTAGATGTAACAAACCTCGCGGTTCAAAGCCATGGGGTGCAATGTTGGGACATTCAGTCTGATGGGCAATGTCATCGTATTGAACTGGACATGGTTGCTGCGGTCTGTCGATGGATTGGCCCGGATGGTCATGTCGACGAATTGCCGATCACAATCCCCACACCACGTGATCAGGATTGTCATGGTATCCAGCAATGGGATATGGATGACCGGTTGGCAGCATTGCCAGCATTTGAAAGTAATGATGCTTTGTCATCCAGGTTAACGACATGGTTTGCAGAGACAGAGTACTGCATGTATGAAGCAGTGTTGGCAAGCAATGATCGTAAACTGGAAAGTCGACTATCCATTGCGATGGCCAGCGATCAATGGCCGGTTGTTTGCGCTGCCGCCGAATGGATTGGGCGTAAACAATTGACTCGTTTCGCCAAGCTCGTGCGCGATCGATTAGATGTGGAAGAACGCATCCCGGTGTCACAGTTGTATGCGCAGAATAATTCGGGTGAAATGGTCGGTGATGCCTGTAGCTGGCGTTTGAAAGTTGCCCTGATTGCAGCGTTAGGCCGACTGAGCGACGCACCTGCTGCTGGAATGATTCAGCGAATCCTTGACCGCAGTGTGGATTTTTACACGGTACAAAGTGTTGCAGCCCAGGCTTTGCATCGGATCGGTGACAAGCAGACACTCAAGACACTTTATCAAGCATCACTGGATCCCGAAGTCAATACTTCACTTCGAGCTGCCTATGCCGTTGAGAACTTCGAGATTGTATTGTAGCAGCGCAGCGGGTTGTCACTCAGGATTGAGAGTGTTTGAGTTGACATTCATCATTAAGGATGCTCTTGAATTCTTGGTGGCCAAGATTCGGATTTGCACAACATGCCTCATCGATTTTAGACAATTGTCGATAAGTCAAAGGCCCACATCGTTGTTGCCGATAGGTGGAAATGAAAGTTTGCCAACTGACTTCTTCATCCCACAAGGTTCCTATCGGTTTAAGTAGTAAAGCCCCAGGCTGGGGGAATAGCCTGACGATTTATTTTTTAGCTCATGGTGGTTCCGTCTCATTTCCGGGACGATAGTATGATCACCCTTCCAATATGTGAGCGGAAAGGGCACACGACGAATAGGCAAATAAAAACCCAGCGTTAAGCTGGGTTATATATGATTTAATTTGTGAAAATAAGTGTCTACTTTACGGTGTACATGCTTCCACGACGTCCCTTGATATTCTTACGCGCGATCTGGCCAGTCTTAACGAGTTTGAACAGAGTTTGATCAGCCTTGCCATTGCGGCTCTCTGCTATCCAGTGCTCATTGACTTGTGCCGTGGTGCAGCCGGGATTGGATTGAACAAACGACAGCACGAATGCGTCAGATGTGACTGCAAACGTCTTGCGGTTGCGTTTTTTGCCTGAAATTAAAGTGTTTTTTGAGCTAACGGGCTGTGCATTAGCGACATGCTTGGTCTGGGATGGATTAAGCCCAAGATCATGGAATGTCTGATCAATGGCTTCAATAGCCTTGATGTGCTCCGCACGCTCGTCATGAAGCTGTTGCACGAGCCTGCGCAATTCGATTGCCACATTGGATGTTGTCATGGGGAACTCCTTGTAAAAATGGGAACAAATAGACAGGCGGGGTGTAGAAAATATCATATGAATATATGTTTTCAAGGGCCATTGGTATTATATAAATATATTCGTCATATATACCCTTTGGGGTAAGCCTGGTCAGGTAAAAAATAATATCAATGGTGGATGGTATGGGTGTTTTGATTGGCGTTAATCAAAATATATAACGTGTTCTGCCAGTATGACAGATTGGTGTATTGTGTTGTCATTAATGGCAGTCGCAGATGTGTGTCCATTTCACAATACCACTACATTCAACATATTCTCAAAACACGTTTCACGGCGCGCTATTTGCACCACATCCCTCTGCCACAAGTTGGCAGGGTGGTCTGATTGACTGGTCTTCTCAAGGCCGGGGAAAGGAATCCAACGTGGTCCAGAACATGCGATGCGTGTCGGTCTTAAGACTGACGCGTTGTGTCGTTGCCGTCATTCATTCGGAGGGTGTTGGTGCCGGGAATGGTGAGGTTTTGGGAGTGGCTTGAGT
>PAIY01000206.1 GCA_002704825.1 Phycisphaeraceae bacterium | reverse complement strand
GCTGCCACGGGCAGTTGTGGCACGTTGACCGTCGTCTTCAACGGTGAGATTTACAACCACCGTGAACTCCGCGATCAACTCGAAAAATTCGGTCACCAGTTTAAGACCGATCACAGCGATACCGAGGTGCTGCTCTTTGCCTACCGACAATGGGGGCCGCAGTTCACCAAGCGTCTTCGTGGGATGTTCAGCTTCGCGCTCTGGGATGACGGGAAGAAAAAACTCCTGCTGGCACGCGATCGCATCGGTCAAAAACCGCTCTTCATCCGCCAAACCGGTAAAGCCATTTGCTTCGCCAGCCAGATCCCGCCGTTACTCACAACCGTTGCAGGCGGGGTCCCAAAAGTCAACCCATCCGCCCTGCTGACATACCTGCGGCTTGGTTATACCAGCTATGACTCGCTGCTTGATGACATCCACGAACTGATGCCAGGGCATTATATGATTGTCGACCACAAGTCCGGCAAGCATGAAACCAACCCGTTCTGGCGTCCGCCTGAACCTTCGCGTCACAGTTCGGATTTGAATCTCATTGATGACACCACCAGCATCATCACCGAAGCGATCAACTACCGACTCGAAGCGGACGTCCCACTGGGTGCGTTTCTCTCAGGTGGCATCGATTCGTCATTGGTCACCTACTACGCACACAACGAACTGATGCGTCGCGGCCAGGGACCACTCAAAACCTTCAGCGTCAAAATGCCCGTTGTCGAATACGATGAGTCCGATGCCGCACGCATGGTCGCTGAACATGTTGGCACGGATCACACCCAAATGCAGGCAAGCCCGGACAACGACGTTTTCAGTGATCTGAAATTCCTTATCAGCGTCTATGGCGAACCCACTGCGGATAGTTCAATCCTGCCCACGTATTGGTTGAGCAAGGAAACCCGCAAACACCTGCGCGTTGCCTTATCCGGCGATGGTGGTGACGAACTCTTTGGCGGGTATGACCGCTATCGCGCGATGCGGTTGCTGCAAAAACACCGTTGGTGGCTTAAGCACGTCCCTGCTGAAATGCTCAACTCCACCAACCCCAAGAGCAAGGTCAGCCGCGTCAAGCGTCTGATCGATGCAGCACGACAGGAAGATGCGCCAACGCAGTACAAGAGCATGATGCATCTGTTCAATGAAGAACAAATCAAGGAGTTGGGGATCAAGAATCACGATGCGGCCCAACCCTATGTCGCCATGCCCCAGTGGCCTGAAGGTGTTGATCCGGTACATGCTGCGATGCGTTGGGATTTGATGCATTACCTGCCGATGGAAGTGCTCCGCAAGGTGGATCGTGCCTCCATGGCAGTCGGCCTGGAAGTCCGCTGTCCCCTGCTCGATTCACGCGTCTGCGAGTTGGCAACGCATCTGCCCCCAGCCCTGGTGATGCCCTCAGGTCAACCCAAAGGCCTGCTGCGTCAGATTGCAGCCCAAGTCTTGCCCAAAGAAATCGTCAAGCGTCGTAAACAGGGATTCGCACTGCCGATCGGACACTGGTTTAAAACCCAGCTTCGCGAACCGGCTGAATCACTATTCAAATCCGGCACATTGGGAACACTGGGCCTGGATGAAACCGTTGCCCAACGCCTGCTCGCTGAGCATGTCAATGATCAGGCGGACAACACCCACCGTCTTTTCGCCCTGCTGGAATTAACGATTTGGAAACAGTGGGTCGATCATCCCACACCGCCCCCGCCTGCAAAGACGGTATAATCTTTGGGCATGAAGTTAAATTCTCTTTTCACGAAACGGACAGTCATGCATCGTTCTGATCGTCTGGCAAGTCGTCTGGTTTGTTTGTTCCTGGTCACGTTGTTTTTCGCACCATCAACACTCCAAGCCCAATCCAGTCAAAAGCAGCTCAAACTCGCTGCCTACAATCTCTGGAACATGTTCGACATTTACGATGATCCATACACGCAGGACGAATCCACGCGCGTCAAACCCAGAGAGCAGATCGAAGCGGTCGCCAAGGCCATCAAGGAAATTAACGCAGACGTGGTTGGTTGTGTGGAGTTGGAAAACGATCACATCCTCCGAGCTATGGCCATGGACCTGCTGCCTGAGTGTGGTTACAAGTATTTTGGTGCCACCGAATCCAACTCCGGCCGCGGTATTCAGATTGGTGTGATGAGTCGCCTGCCGATTCTCAGTATCACCAGCCACAAGTTCCGTACGCTCACGCTCCCCGGCGAAAAACGCACATGGTCCTTCGCCCGAGATTTGGTGCAGGTCACCGTGCAGGTCACCGACAGCCAGATTCTTGACGTCTTCCTGGTTCACTTCAAGAGTAAGCGTTCCACCTCAGGCGACCCCGAGTCCGGCAAATGGCGATTGGCGGAAGCCACCATGGCAAGACAGATCATGGAGCAAACCCGCATAGCCCATCCCGATCACTGGATCGCCATCATGGGTGACTTCAACGACACGCCCGAGAGCAAAACCATCCAACACCTGTTGGCTAAGCCTGCTTTTCTGCATGACACACACAGCCACCTGCCTGCAGACAATCGCATCACCTATCTGCACAAGCCCTACCGCAGCACCATCGACTACATCCTCGCAGGCCCGCAACTCATCAAGCATCTGGACAAGTCCAAGACCGGCTTACCCGCAGACGAATCCAAACTGGCAGGTTCGGATCACGCACCAATCTTCGCAACGTTCAATCTCAATTGACGCGCAAATACGCATTGCCTGTCAATGCTACCACATCATCAACCCAACACAGTTTGTCGCAGGGATCTTCCCCATTTTGCGACAAAACACTGTCACATTGGCAATGCTGCATGATCTGGACACGTTATGATGTTTAACAGATTATAAAAACAAACCGACACATGAAACTTTTCCTCACCTGATGTGTCTATATTAAGTAAGCATCAAACAAGTCATCACGGACGGACCGGGACATGGACTTGATCAACTGAGTCACAAGGAGACTTTACATGACAAAGCTGGGACATTCATTGAGTGTGGCCTTGGGTATGGCAGCACTTTCATTTACGCCCGTCAACACCCTCTGGGCACAGGAAACAGCAGAAGCAGTCGAAGTTGCTGCCGAAACTGAGCAGGTCAAAGAAACCGAAAAATCGGCAGATGAAGTCGAACATATCAATCGCGCTGCAGCAGAGAAAATGACCGAGCAAGCCACTGAAAAACCAGCGACTAAACCGGAAACTAAATCCGAAGAAGCTCATTCAGCCAAGGTCGAAAAGAAGTCCGACCCAGCCGACGAACTCCGCGAAGAAGCCAAGCTACTCACCGCCAAAGCGCAACTGCGTTCAAAGCAACTTGAAGCAGAACTCGCTGAACTCAAGGAAGAAAACGAACGCTTGCAAATGCAGGCCACCCTTGCCAAGCAGCGTCAGGCCAACGCCCTGTTGAAGATGGAATTGGAAAAGCAGGAACTTTCAGCCATCTCCTCTCTGGAAAAAGCCAAGCAGGAACGTGACAGTGCCGACCTAAAAGCCGAAATCGCTGAGATCAACACCCTCATGCAACTCCGCGAAGCCCGCGCCAAACGTGAATTGGCTGAGATGAAAACCCAGATCGAACGCCTTTCCACTGAACGTCAACTCGACAAGGCACGCAATTCCCAAAAGTATGCTGAACTGGAAGATCAACGCGACAAGCTCATGCTCGAAATGGCTGTCAAGCAGGCTGAATTTCAGACGCAGACACTTGAAAACAATATCAAGACCAACGCCATGCAAACCGAATTGCAATTGGCACAAAGCGAGTTGAGCCTCAAAAGCATCGACGAGCAGCAGAAAATGCAGCTTGATGATGACATTGACTATCGTGATCATCCTTTCGAGAAAGACACCGGCACACTCTATATCTCCGACCGTCGTATCAAACTCAACGGCCCGATCATCACCGGCACAGCAGACTACATCTGCGAACGGATTCACTTTTTCAACAACGAAAACGATGACCTGCCCATCTTCATCGTCATCGATAACTGCCCCGGCGGTTCGGTCATGCAGGGGTATCGCATCGTCAAAGCCATCGAGTCCTCCAGCGCCCCGGTTCATGTCATCGTCAAAAGCTTTGCCGCTTCCATGGCAGCGGTGATCACCACCCTCGCAGATCACTCCTATGCCTACCCCAACGCCATCATCATGCACCATCAAATGTCCGCAGGCGTCTATGGCAACATGACCGACATCGAACAGACCGTCCGAACCATGAAGGAATGGGAACGTCGTCTTGCTGAACCTGTTGCAGCGAAGATGGGCATCAGCATCGAAGAATTCAAACAACAGATGTATGATCATCGCAAGACCGGTGACTGGGACGAATTTGCCGACCAGGCTGTCAAACTCAAATGGGTCAACACCATCGTCAATGAACTCCGCGAAGAGTCGATGCGTAAGCGTCCGCAAGGCGATCCGCCCATGCCCTGGTATTACCGCCTGTTCATGGAAGACGACAAGGGACAGACCTACTGCAAACTCCCCCCGCTTGATCCGATGGATGCTTACATGATTTACAATCCCAAAAATTTCTATCGCATGGATTGATCGCAAACCTCACAACACAAAACAAACAAAAACACCAACTCAATTCGGGTTGGTGTTTTTGTTTTGTGATGTGAGATTGATGTGCTGTAATAGCTGCAACACGGCGTGTTGCTGTTGCATCAAAGATGCAAATCCAAGCGATCTCACTTGAGTAACCGCTGTGCATCATGCCAAAGCGTGACAGGATCAAGCTCCCTTGAATCAAGGGGTTTTAGCAGACATCGCCATATCAGTGGCTCATTGAGATTCACAAGGTACGGCTCCAATCGTTCAGCACGCAGCGACGTATTGCCCGTCCCTGCCTGCTTGTAGTCAATCGCCAACTCGATGAAATCACGCTTGGTCAAATCTTCCTGATGTCTGGCAGCATGCAAATCATGACTGGTGTACCGACGTGCGGTGAATTGGAGCATTGGGTCACCGACGATTAACCAACCTTTACCATCCGTATCACACAGCGAAACCCATCGGACATCCGTGCGCAAGCCGGACTCCTGGGGGTGGATGTATGGGGTATAGAGATCATCAAGCTCCGCCTGCCAGTATCCGACTTTCGCACCAGTGTTCCGATCGCAGAAGGTTTCAATCGGTCCCTTGCCATACCACGAGACCTGATCCATCTCAGTGGGTAAATGCATCGTCATCCCCACACGTGGCAAAGTCGGCAATCCCTCCGACGGCGTCACCGTCTGCTCAAGCAACACCCAACCATCAGCCATGATAGTATGCTTGATCAAGCTTCCGACCACGGGTTCGCGCTTGGCGTTACACAGATGCGTCTGTGTGATCACGCTGGCATGGTCATTATCATAATGCGTCACTTCACATTGAATCACCTTACGCGAAAGTGTCGGCAAGTCGACATCATCCCAATCCTTGCTAAAGGCGTCATCGTTATCCAGATACGCGCGGAACACATTGAGTTCCGGTCCCTGAAGCAAACGATCTTTCACTGTCATCGTAGCTTCGGATCGTTGCCAATCATAGCGCAAAGCACCGTTACTCACAGCAAGGTTGTGTGAGTCTTTGACCACATGCACCGTCTTGTCCGTCGGCTGACTGTGTGACTCCACTGGCAAGGTTGGCAAAGCAAACTGTTCCCAGGCGACTTCAAAACCGGCATCTGCCCATGGTGTTTTTGCCTTTAAAACAAGGCTCAATGTCAACACGCGTTCCAAAGCTGAGACATTAACGAACATCTCCGACGGGAGTTGTAGCGTTGCCGTTTGCTGTACCTCAATTATGGGGAGATCACAAACACCTTGATTGAGAATCTTGCCATCAATGAGTAGAGACCACTTCATGGCCAGATCATCAAGTGATGCGTGGAAGCGTTTGTTGGTGAGTTTGAGTTGTTGGTTTTCAATGTCCAACGACATGGCTGCAGGCTGGAACACCTTGGCAACTTCCGTCATTGCGGGTTTGAGTTTGCGATCAGGGAAGACCAGACCGTCGATGCAAAATGTGCCGTCATTGGGGGTATCACCGAAGTCTCCGCCATAGCTGTAGGCTTCATTGCCTTGTTCATCTTTTCGGAGAACGCCGTGGTCACACCATTCCCAGATGAATCCGCCGATGAGTCGAGGTTCACTGTCGATAAGATCCCAATACTCCTTGAGATTGCCCAGTGAATTGCCCATGGTGTGTGCGTATTCTTCAAGCAGAATCGGGCGACCATCGACATCTGACTGATTCAAGCCATCACGGATTTGATCCAGGCGTGTGTAGTGTTGACCAACCCAGTCGACACAGGGATGCGACATGGCATGGTAATAATTGATCGGCCGTGATGGGTCGATCTCACGAATCCACTGAGCACACTTTTCAAAGTTGATGCCCATACCTGATTCGTTGCCCATGGACCATGCGATGACGGATGCATGATTGCGTGTCCGCAGGACCATGCGTTGCATACGCTCCAGATAAGCTTGTTCCCATGCCGGATCGGTGGAGAGTTTGTCCTGTAAGCCGTGGGTTTCGAGGTCTGCTTCGTCGATGAGATACAAGCCGTATTCGTCAGCCAATTCATACCATCGCCATTGATTGGGGTAATGGCTCAGACGGACCGCGTTGAAGTTGTGTTGCTTAAGCAGATGGATGTCCTGGATCATGTCTGCTTCGTCGATGGCGCGTCCTTTGCGTGGGTGGGACTCATGCCGATTCACGCCACGGAGTTTGATGGGCATTTGATTGACGAAGAGTTGACCGTCTTGAACTTTCACTTCACGGATGCCCACACGGTAGGAAAGGTATCCGGTTGACTCGCCCTGCTCATCGGTGAGCCAGAGCAGCAAGGTGTATAGCGTGGGTGTTTCAGCTGTCCATAAACTGGGGTTGGTGAGTGTGAAGGTTTCCTTGCCATCGGATATTGATTCGCCCAGGACGTTCCCTGCCGGATCAAGCAGTTGCATGTGGACGGTTTGGTCTAAATTCGTCTGCACATGGATATCGGCTTTGCCAGTTTGCCAATCGATGTCGGTGGTGATTTTCACATCGGTGATGTGCGTTTTAGGCAAGGCGTGGATGTAGACTTCGCGGAAGATACCCGAGAGCCACCATTGATCCTGATCTTCGAGATATGTGCCAACCGACCAGCGGTAGACTTTGACGGCGAGTTGGTTCTTGCCATCGACCACGTGATTAGTGATATCAAATTCTGCGGGTATGCGCGAGCCGGTGGAATATCCGATGAACTTGCCGTTGAGGAATAACTCAAACGCACTGTCCACGCCTTCGAAACACAGGATGAGTTTGCGGTCCTTCCATGTTTCGTCCAAGGTGAATGTCCGGCGGTAACAACCGGTGGGATTGTTGTCCGCGGGGACGTGAGGCGGGTTGGGCGTGAAGGGGTAAATGATGTTGGTGTAAATGGGTTGGCCAAAGCCCTGCAATTCCCAGTGACCGGGGACGGTGATGGCTGACCATTGACTGTCATCAAACTCCGGCTGCTCAAAGTCCGTCGGAACCTCTTGCGGGATGGGAGCGACGTGGAACTGCCACTGACCGTTGAGTGAATGGCAGCGAGTGAAGTTGTGTTTGCGGGCAATCGCATCTTCGCGTGTTTCATAAAGTCGATTGGGCGCATGGGGCGAGAGTCTGTTGATGTGCGTGATGGACAGATTTTCCCAAAGCGGTGAGTCACCGTCCGAGGCAGTAGCACCGTCAGCCGGTTGTGCTTGATCCTGTGTGGCAAAGGAGTCTTTGATTTCCCAATCGATGGGTTTGTCGGACATGGCTTTAAACACCTTAAACAACAACAAAGCGAACCCGTATTGTAACGCGCAGCAGGTTCAATCCCTCATGATATGACAACAGGCTGCCGAGTTGGGCAGCCTGTCGTGAATTCGCTAAATTTGCAATTTATCATCATCGCTCAATCTACCAAGGAACCCAGGGACTAAAGTCCCACGGGCTTTAGGTGGTACATTTGAGCGAGATTGTTGACGCGTTGGCAAGATCTGCTCAGATTCAACCATTACCCGATGAGGGCTTTGAAGCTGGCTTGAATGCCATCGGTGTCAATGCCCTGGTAGCCGTGCTGCTGCCAGAGTCCGCCGGAACCTTCTTTGTTGATGCCGATGTTGTTGTACTTGCCGGTGAAGCCGCGTTTGAGCAGTTCCGTACCGAACTTGCAGCCCAGGCCTGTGTTGACGTTGAAGGACTCAGCGACGAGCACTGCTGGTGCCTTGGCGAGTTTGGCCATCATGGCTTCGTCCATGACGTTGAGCGTGGTCTTGTTGATCAGACCAACGTCGATGCCCGCTTCCTTGAGTGTGATCACAGCATCAAGTGCACGGTAGAGCGTGTCACCGAAACTCACAACGTAGCCAGCGGTGCCTTCGCGGACAACATCATCTTTGCCAACTTCAAATTCATAGCCATCACCAAAGAGCAGGTTGTCATTGTCATCAAGGATATCGGGAACCGCACTGCGGGTTGAGAAGACAAAACGCAGACCGGGGTCGTTGAAAATTTTGGTGACACATTTGGCAAACTGGTGTTGATCAGCTGGGAAGTAGACACGGGTGGTGTCTTTACCTTCATCGGGAAGACCGTTGGCAGCGAAGAGGTTGTTGATACCGAAGTGACAGGTGTTGTCTGCCATGTCATCGCAGCCGGCGTGAGAAAAGTGCGAGAGGACGTTAGCACCATTGAGACGTGCCATTGTGGCTTCGGAGATGATCATTTCCAGGAAGGCGGAGAACGTGCCGAAGATGCCCTGCTTACCGTCTTCGAAACCAAAGCCGGCGGCAGCGGAGAAGTTGCCACGTTCCATGATGCCCGCAGAGACAAAAATTTCGGGATAGGCCTTGTGGATAGCATCCAAACCGCATGAGCCTTCCAGGTCACAGTCGAAGACTTTCACCGATGCTAGGCGTTGTTCGGGCGTCATCTTTTCGAGAATGCCGTTAACCACCTTGCCGAATGCAGAGCGGTTCTTGCCTGAGCCGGTGGAACCCTTGTACGTCGGAGCTTTGGGGCCCTTCTCGAGGTTCTGAAGTTCGGTCACGGCTTGGGTGCGTCCTTGTTTTTCAAGATACTCAATCGCGGTGGCAACCTTGATCACATCGTGACCGTGACAGGAGCCTTCGAGACCTTCGATGCCTGGCGCCATGGGACGTTTATTGATCATTGCAACGGGGCCTTCGTAGGTGAAAGCCGTGGCCATGCGGGTGTACAAGCTGGTGAGATCTTCACCGTCACCGACGCACACACGAAGGCCGTGACCAGCAAGCGTCTTAGCCAGATCGTAACCGGGCATGTAGTTGGACGGGTGATCGGCAATGGTCACATCGTTGTCATCGAGCATGAGCTTGACGTTGAGATTCTGGGCGACACAGAGACGTGCGGCTTCAGCATCGTTGCCTTCCATCTGTGATCCGTCGGAACCGAGCATAAACGTCACCTTGCCGGGATTGCCCATCGCAACACCGTTGACCATCGGCCACATGTGACCCAATCGGCCGGAGGAAAACTTCACGCCGGGGGTAAAGCCCTTTTCGGGGTGACCGGGCAGATGCGAAAGGTACTCGCGGTAATGCTTGAGCTTCTCAGCGGGCATATCGCCTTCGAGCACGGACAAGAGATACTGCGTGGCAACACGGTGACCGGCTTCATCAAAGAAGATCGGCACGATGTTGTCATCACCAGACTGACGGGCATGTTCGATGAACGCGTAACTGATGAGCGTTTCAGGAACCGTATCAAACGGGCCACCCGTATGACCGCCAAGGCCCTTGCCGTCTGCCATGGCCGTGAAAAAGACGATGGCATCGCGGCAGAGTTGAATGTTGAATTTCAGGTCCGCCAACTGCTCGTCGGTGAGTTTACTCACCTTCGGGTCCAATGCCATGCGGCGGAATTGGGTCAGATCGATGGGAAAGTCTTTACTGTCGATGGTGATGGGCATGTTGTTGCTCTCACGGTTAAGGTTATTTCAAGTCTGTCGGAAACGAATAATTATGCTGATCGCCGCCCCCACGTCAAAAATGACGGGAGTATCCATTCAAGACATCATTGTCTGCACAGAGAATATGGGAAGATCGATTCGAGAAGTAAGTCACACAATATCAAGTGAAAAGTATACCGACCGATCAAGGCTCTGACAAAACAGTGATACAACGAGAATGTGACAACTAAGCAAAAGTCGCGATAATACTCCGCCTATGGCAAAAGATTCCCCCAACAAAATTATCTACTCCATGATCGGCGTCTCCAAGACGTACGAAAAGAAAACCGTCCTCAAGGACATCAGCCTGTCCTATTTTTATGGCGCGAAGATCGGCGTGCTCGGGCTCAACGGTTCGGGTAAATCGTCACTGCTGCGCATCCTGGCAGGCGAAGACAAAAACTTTGACGGCCAGACGCAAGTCACCCCAGGGTACACTGTCGGACTGCTGCCACAGGAACCGCAGTTGCAAGGCCCGACGGTGATTGATGACGTTCGTCGTGGTGTGCAGGAAACCATGGACATCATCGACAAGTTCAATGCCATCTCCGACAAGTTGGCTGAGCCGATGGATGATGATGAGATGATGAAGCTGCTCGATGACCAGGGCAAGCTTCAGGATCAAATCGATGCGCGTAACGCATGGGACATTGACAGCCAACTCGAACACGCGATGGATGCGCTGCGTTGTCCGCCAGCTGACACCCCTATCGAAAAACTCTCCGGCGGTGAAAAACGTCGTGTCGCGTTATGCAAGTTGCTGCTCGAACAACCGGACATTCTGCTACTTGACGAACCCACGAACCACCTTGATGCCGAGTCCGTTGGCTGGTTGGAACAGCACCTTCAGCGTTACGAAGGCACCGTCATCGCTGTCACACACGACCGCTATTTCCTGGACAATGTCGCTGGCTGGATTCTCGAACTCGACCGAGGCCACGGCATCCCGTGGAAAGGCAACTACACCAGTTGGCTGGAACAAAAATCCAACCGACTCAAGGTTGAAGAGAAACAGGAATCGCTTCGTCAAAAGGCACTCAAACACGAACTGGAATGGGTTCGCCAATCCCCGCAGGCACGTCAATCCAAGAGTAAATCGCGTTTGGCAGCATATGAAAAAATGGTCAAGGAAAACGCTGACAAACGCGTCAACGACGTGGAAATCTTCATCCCCAACGGCCCGCGTCTTGGTGAACTGGTCATCGAAGCCAACGGCTTAACCAAGACCTATGGCGACCGCATCATCTTTGAAGACCTCTCCTTCAAGCTCCCACCCAACGGGATCGTCGGGATCATCGGTGCAAACGGTGCAGGCAAGACCACACTCTTTCGCATCATCACCGGCCAGGAACAGCCCGACGGCGGTGAAATGCGCATTGCTGAGAGTGTCAAACTTGCCTACGTCGAACAATCCCGTGATGCGATGAATGACAAGGAACCGGTCTGGTCCGTCATTGCAGATGGTCAGGAAACGTTCCGACTGGGCAATCAGGATGTCAACGCACGAGCCTACGCTGCAAGCTTCAGCTTCACCGGCAGTGACCAGCAACAACCCGTCGGCACCCTCTCCGGCGGGCAGCGCAACCGTGTGCATCTTGCCCGCATGCTCAAAGCCGGCGCCAACGTCATCCTGCTCGACGAACCAACCAACGACCTGGACGTCAACACCATGCGTGCCCTGGAAGATGCACTGGAAAACTTCGCAGGTTGTGCGGTCGTCATCAGCCACGACCGTTGGTTCCTCGACCGACTTGCTACGCACATCCTTGCCTTCGAAGGCGACTCCAAAACGCATTGGTATGAAGGCAACTTCTCGGCCTACGAAGCAGACCGCAAACGACGCCTTGGAGCAGAAGCAGACCAACCACATCGCGTGAAGTACCGCACGCTCAAGCGATAAACAAATCGCCAAAATCACGTGGTTCAAGTCAGGTTTGAGAGACTGTGATGAACTTGTATGACACACTGATTCTGACGTTGATCATGTTGCTCTTGGCAGCCATCCCCAGTTCCAGTGTCGGTTTGGTTGTCGTGCGCAGTGCGACGCATAACATCAGACACGGCATTGCCACCACGTTGGGTATCGTCACCGGTGATCTGATATTTGTCCTGCTTGCGATCATGGGCCTGACCACGCTCTCGCAATGGCTAGGGTCTGTCTTCACAGGCTTCCGCTATCTGGCATCCGGGTACCTGCTCTGGCTTGGTTTTGATCTGATCCATGGTGGTCTGAAGAACACGAAAACCAATGTTCAGCCAGCCTCGGGACACTATGCCAACAGCTACCTTGCCGGACTTCTGCTGACGCTTGGAGATATCAAAGCGATCCTGTTTTATGCAAGCCTGTTCCCGGTGTTTGTGGATGTGACCACATTGGGGATGTGGGATATTGCCCTGATCCTGCTGATCACCACGGTGAGTGTTGGTAGTGTGAAACTGGCCTATGCCTATGCCGCAAAAGCAATCTCGGTACGCACACGTCAGTTGACTTATCAACGTCCTGCCAAACTCACAGCAGGCAGTTTGTTGATCGGGCTCGGTGGTTATCTGCTGGTCAAGAACTAGGCTTCCCATACTTTCAATCCATCGCATCGAGCATCTGCTTGAGCCCATCTTCCAGAGATGTGGCTGGCATGCTTAAGTCCGTTGACTTGATCGCTGTCAGATCGTAGACACGTTCACAGCAGAATGGTGCTTTGTCCGGATTCTCTACCAGGAAGGTTTGGGTGTCGATGGATTGAATCGTCACCGACTGACCAAGAAGTCGGCCGAGTGTGTGGTAATAATCCACGGAAGCAAAACTCTGAGGCCCTGCGACGTTGAGGATTTGACCAATGGCTTTTTCGTCATCCATTGCACTGAGAATGGTCGCTGCCAGGTCCGGCGCAAAGATGGGATGTTGATGCATCTTGCCACCTTCGACCAATGTTAAAGGTTGCTGATTACGAATCAGATCAATCAACTTCGGATCACGACCATGAAGCGGCAGGCAACCCGGTAGTGAACCGGGGCCGTAAATATGCCCGGGGCGCAACACCGTCCAAGGCAATGACGCGGTGTCCATCTTTTCGAGGATCAACTCGGCTTGACGTTTCTTGCCACCATAGCCTTCGGTGGTGTAATGGGCATCGGTTTCATTCTGTGGGATATTGCGATGCTTGGGATCATAAACAAAGTCCGTGGAGACCAACACGAATCGCCTGGTTTTACCAGCAAAAACATCGATATCCTGTTGCGCATCTTCCGGCGAGAATGCGATCGAGTCGACAACCAAATCCCACATCACGTTGCGTTCTGAGAGCAATTGAGCAAACGCATCACGGTCGGAGCGATCGACCTTGATGGTATCCACGGAGTCGGGGATGGGTTTATTGCCACGGGTGACGATGGTGACGTGATGTCCGAGTGAGACAGACAATCGCGCGATGGTCCCGCTGAGAAAGCCACTGCCACCGATAACGAGAATTTGCTTGGGGGTGTTGGTTTGCATGACACCCATGATAGCCAATTCACCTAATCGTCGAGTAATTCGATGATGCTGCGATCCGTGAGAATCAACGCATCAGTACTAGTGGTCTGTCATTTTCAAAATGTGGGATAGATGTTTGTCTCGAGCCGATATGACTTCTGTGCATTAAGACAAGGAGGTTTG
>PAIY01000205.1 GCA_002704825.1 Phycisphaeraceae bacterium | reverse complement strand
TTGAATCTTGAGGTCGGACACGATCTGGATGTCATTGCACATTGCAATTGGCCGCATCCTGTTCAAAGCAAGTTGCCGATGCAGCGTATTGGATTTCATGCTGGTCAATTGCTCGAAGCCTGTCTGGATGTTTTCCCGACGATTACCCCGGAAAAACAGGATGAGCGTGTGTTGACGATTCCTGCGTTGTTTGAGTCGGAAGTTTCACAGATGGATTGGAAACAGCCAGCGGTTGCAGTGAATATGGTATGATCCGCTTGAGAAAGTTCACTGGAGGGTTGGCATGATTGATAAACGATTGGGATGTTTGCTGCTTGGCTTGGGCGTGTTGGCTGGTTGTCATCCTTCGCGTTCTGAGTACATCAAAATGCCACGCAATCCGCAGTACGCCAAGGTGCAGACACCTGTGTTGCATCCGACCCCCGCGCCGCCGCGTGCGACTTCGCCATACGCGCCATACCGTCAAACCATGCCAGTGACGACGATGTCGACGACAACGCAGCCCGTCCAAACATGGCAGCCTCAAGTGCAACCGCAAACTCCGCCCATGCCTATCGTGACGCAGGATATGAACACGCCGATCATGCCAACGGTCTTGAGTGAACCGGTGGTTTTGTCTCAGCAAGAAGTGATGGTTGCTCCCGAGAACTCGTCCCAGACCAAGGTGGATTACACCTGGATCAAGCCAGCGGATGGATCATCTACTTCGCCAACCATTCAACCATCAACTCTGCCTGATGTTCAGCAGTCCGATGCACTGGTGTTACTGCCCATCGAGCAATCTCAGTTGCAATCTCAACCGTATCAGCCGACAGGCCAACCGACCGGTTCGACCACCACGATCTCGCCGATCTTGCAGGCGATCATGGCGTCATCAGATGAAACCGAAACTCAGACTTCGCTTCCTGCCGAGTCTCAGAAGCAGCGTAATGAACAGCTGGTTTTACTGGGCAATGATTCGCAAGAGCAGAATCAGAATGCTGCCTCGCTGCAGGATGTCGCCAATCCTACTGATGATGTAATGGATTCGACGCCGAATGTTGGCGCTGTTGCTGAACCTCAGACATTCAATTCAACCAGGCAGACAGCAACAAGTGATGAAGCTCCGGTAGAACAAATGCGCGAATCACAGGATGTGGTTGTTTCGGAGTCTGTCACAACAGAGCAAGCCAGGCCATCGGAACCGGAGGCAATGGACGAGACCGACCGTGCGATTGCAGCATTGCTTGCGACACCTGCTCCTGTTTCACAGCAAACGTTGGTGATGGCAGAGCCTGAAGTTGAGCCTGTCCCTGTGCCTCAGCCGGTGGTACAAATCAAGCCCGATGTTTATCAGGTCCGCAAGGGTGATACGCTCTGGTCCATCGCGATGCGGTACTATGGCAACGGTCAACGTTGGCTCGATATCGCCCGCAGTAACGGTATCCACCAAGCCGATGCACTTCACGTCGGACAAACATTGAAGTTGCCCGACTAATCTTTTTTGCAACAGGCCATGCAGACATGCCAGCTCTCTGTTCGTAGCCTGAGTCGTTAAAATTACGAAGCGCCACTTTCCGTCACTCCCGCGCAGGCGGGAGTCCAGTGGAACTTGCAAGTGCGCACTGAATGCCACTGGATTCCCGCCTTTGCGGGAATGACGAAATCAACCAAGGTGTGAAGTAAAATGATTGGAATGCTCTATTAAATGACAGTTTTCAATCGTCAGCGTCATCCTCAGAACAGATATCCTGCCAGGTGATTGGTGCTTGAATTGCAGCATTTAATCGCTGAATGTATTGCTCGCGTGGGATTTCAATCACGCCGAATTGTGCAATGTGATCATTTTGAAATTGCACGTCCAAAAGCTCATAGCCACGTTGGTTCAGATGTTCCACCAAGTGAACCAGACAGACTTTGGAAGCGTCCGTTCGTCGGCTGAACATCGACTCACCTGCAAAGAGTCCGTTGATGGAAACACCGTAGACACCGCCAACCAACTCGCCGTCTTCCCAGGCTTCGACGCAGTGGGCAAACCCCATCTCATGCAGGTCGGTATACGCATCAATAAACCGATCATCAATCCACGATTCAGCTTCATGCTTGCGTGGTTTGGCGCATTCGATCATCACCTGGCGAAACGACGTGTCCTGCCGAATCTCAAACGGCTGTTGTCTTAATCGGCGTCGAAGACTGCGTGAGATGTGCATCTGATCCAATGGCAGGATTGCACGCGGGTCGGGGTGATACCAGTAAATCTCCCCCGTGTCCGGCTCGGTCATCGGGAACGCACCTTGGGCATAAGCACGCAGCAGTAACTGAGCATCAAGTTGATCGGGAACGTCGTCGGACATGGTGGCAATGATAAACGGTGATGCATTTAATGCACAATGTACCAAGGCAAATGAACCACAGATGCACACAGATCAACACAGATAAAGACAACCAGACAGAAGCGAACATTTAATTCATTTTTTCGTCATCAAAGCCGTGACCCTCCCGGGTCGCGGGTTGCCTTGTTTGATATCAGGTCAAGCAACTCGTGCAGCAGGAGCGACACGGCTTTTATCATTGTCTTGAATATCTGTGTTGATCTGTGTGCATCTGTGGCTGAAATACTTTATACCAAAGACGCGGGAGATGCAGTCGACTCAACCTGCTTCGCTTAACGGGACGTTACCCATCATGGCCTGATTGCGGGCGAACTCGGCTTCCACCTGGGCAGCTTGTTTGTCACGGATGGTCAGCCAGACCACGGACAGGTCATCACGCTGATGCAGTGAGCCGGATTGGTTGTCGAGTTTCATCGCCAAATGTTCCATGGCAACTTCGGCTGGGACGCGTGCCAGATCGAGAAATTCTTTTTCATACTGCGTGTTGGCAAGACCCTGTCCCTGATCATCATTGCCATCCCCGTCAGGGAAGGAAAGTTCAAAGCCGTCGCTGTAGAACATCAGACGGTCGCCTGGTTGCAGTTGCACGGTCTGGTCTTCGTAGACTTCATCTTCAATGATGCCCAGCATTGCACCTTCGGGATCAAGCCATTCGGGTTCACCCTTGTGACGCAGCAAAAGCGGCAGGGGATGACCGGCACGGGAGACGGTGCATTCCAACGTTTTGCGATTGATCACGCCATAGACCGCCGTCGCAAAACGGATTTGTTCGGTGGGTTGATTAGCCAGGTCAACATTCAAACGCCCCAGTGATTCAGAGGGTTTGATGATGCGGTAACCACGTTCTGAATCGGGATCAATTTCCTTGGTTCGCAGTGATCGCTTGATGTACATCGTCATCAATGCAGCAGGAACACCATGCCCAACAGCGTCAGCCAGGAAGAAGCCAATGTGATCTTCATCAAGACGAATCACATCGTAAATATCACCACTGACATAGCTGGCGGGACGGAAGAGAATCTGGAAATTCATCTCCGGGATATCGGGCATCGTGCGTGGCAGGAACTCACGTTGAAGCTGAGCAGCCAAGCGAAGCTCTTCGTCGATCTTCCCCATCTGATCACAGAGACCACCCTGATGAGCCTGCAGATAACGGATCTCAGAATGTAGATGCTCAACGACTTCACCCTGACACCAGAGCGTGCGGAGAATCGCACAAAGTGCTGCGGGCGGCGCACCGGGCGGGCCGATGACGATACCGGGTTGATACGCTGAACCGGCACCGGCGACTTCGTGGGTGCGGGTGAGCATTATCGGGATGTTTTTTTCCTGGAGCTTGGCGCAGACGTTGGTGAACTTGGCTGCACCGAACTGATCGAGAATGATCCATGCCACCGCGGTGCGTTCACGGTATTGGCGATTTTCGACGAACTGGTCCAGCGTCAGGTTGATGACTTCCGGACGTTCTTCGCTATGCCAATAAGAAAGCACGCCATTGGCTAGAAAGGCGCTTTGTGCTGTCGGATGCGATTCGAGAATTGTCAGCGTCTTGATGGGCATGAGACAGTGCAGCTTCCAGAAACAGGATCAACGGGCCGTTGTCTCTTGGTATCGGGTCATTGCACCTGCTGCTTAACGTCCTCAGGTATGTGAAAGGGGATTTTATCGCCATCTTTGAGTTTGAGTTTTTCAAGTGTCCCGCCGGCCAACTCGATGGCATACATCGCAGGCCATCGACTGGGATAACCCTTGAGGTCCTGCTCGGGTGTGTCATAGGGTTCGACCTGCATGGCATGCATTTTCACGATCCGCTGACTGGGGTCCAGAAAGATAATGTCGATGGGGACGTAACACTTGCGCATCACAAACGTCCGCTTCTTGGCATCCTTGAACACAAAGAGCATGCCACCATCGCCAGCAATCTCTTTGCGGTCCGATAAGCCCTGGAAGCGTTGGTTGATCGTGATGGCCAATTCGAGATTGAACGTCTGCTTGCCAATCGTCACCGGCAGGGTGTTGGTGTCTGCGTCCTGTGGCGTGCAGGCGATCAATGCCAGCGCCAGGAACAGAAGCATACGTTGGATCAGTTTGTGATAAGCCATTGGTCATCCTCTTCGGTGAAGGTCACCGGATCATGTGAAAGTTGAGTGATGTCGAATTGCTGAGCAAACTCCGCAGCCGACATGGGGGCGCGTTGTGATTGCGTGCCCGACCAGTATGCAATCAGGCCGATGACTTTTTCCGCAGGCGTCCCAGCATCACGGTAATAACTCAGCCGCGTATCACCATGTCGTTTGGCGAGTCGTCGACCATCAGGCCCGAGTACCAACGGCAGATGCCAATAGGTTGGCAGGGGGTCGTACCCCAGACATTGGTAAAGCCACATCTGTCGAGAAGCGGATCGTAACAGGTCATCGCCACGGACGATGTCTGTGACACCTTGTCGGTGATCATCCACCACGACCGCCAGTTGATACGCAGGTAAGCCTGCTTTGGTTGCAATGACAAAGTCCCCAACCTGCTGGGCAACATTGTGTGCCTGCTTGCCAGCAAAGGCATCGGTGTAAGTGATCTCATGGTCTGCAGCGATTACTCGCCACGCGGACTCCGGCGCGGTGATGGGGACGGTGGCCATATCAGCAGGACGACATGTGCCGGGGTAGCAAAGTTCGTGATCATCGTCATGCGGCGCGGATTGGGCCTGGACGATTTCCTTGCGTGTGCATTGGCAGGGGTAGATCAGATGCTTGTCTCGCAGGTGATCCATGGCTTGCTCGTAGGGGGAGAGATCATCGAGTTGAAAGCCGACGTAGCTGTCCCAATCCATCTGCAGCCATGTGAGGTCATCGATGGCTTGCTGCTTGGCCCAGGGCTTGACGCGCGGGCTGTCGAGGTCTTCGATGCGCAGGACAATTTGCCAATGGTTTTGTTTGGCTAAGACCCAGTTAATCAGGAAGGTTCGTGCATTTCCAAGGTGAAGTGCGCCGGTGGGTGAGGGTGCGAGTCGGGTTGTACGTTGCATAGATGCCATGGTGTAAAGTATCCTGCCGACATGACAGAACCACAAACATGCCCATCGGGCCACTTGAAGTTGGCTGTGCTCTTAAGCGGGTCAGGTCGGACACTACAGAATATTGCCGATGCGATCGCAGAAGGCAAGTTGGATGCCGAAATAACGACGGTGATCAGCTCCCTGCCTGACGTGTATGGCTTGACGCGCGCCGAGAATCTGGGCTTGCCGACGCATATTATTCGCCGCAAGGATTACGCGGATTTGCAGGCGTTTGCAGACGCCAATTGGCAATTGATCCGTGAGAGCGGGGCGGACTATGTGTGTTTAGCTGGTTACATGGTGTTGTTGCCGGTCCCCAAAGATTTTGTCAATCGTGTGATCAATATCCATCCCGCATTGCTGCCGAGTTTCGGGGGCAAGGGGATGTACGGTCATCATGTCCATGAAGCTGTCATTGAACATGGCGCCAAGGTTTCGGGGTGTACGGTGCATTTTTGTGATGACACGTATGATACCGGCCCGATCCTGGTGCAGCGGGTTTGCCCCGTACTGGCTGATGACGATGCGGACAAGTTGGCGGATCGTGTCTTTGAGCAGGAGACGATTGCATATATCGAAGCGTTGGAAGCGCTGTGTCAGGGACGCGTGTCAGTGGTGGGGCGTCGGGCGTTGGTGCGGTGATCAAGTCGTCAATTTTTTGATTCAAGCCAGGGGTTGTGCGCTGCTCGCGCTTCGACGCTGCGCTGCTGGGCAACTCCCCAGACCCCATAAAACATTAAATTGAACTGCGTGCAATATGAGTTGGAGGGCTTTGTCGTCAGCCCTCCAAACTACCTGAATCCCCCACTGAAGGGCTTTGGACTTTGTATGCAGTTTGTTCTGTGTTTGGCAAGATGTGATTTGTGCATGTGAATTTTGGAACAATGTCGATTCTTGTCTTTCCCTACTCCCTAATCACTGCTCCCTTTTTTTACTTTCCCAATAAAAAAGCCCGACAATTTGCCGGGCTTTTCTTTCTCCAATGTTGTACTGGACGCGGCCGATGGGTTCATCGGTTTTACGACTCCTCCGACTTCCTCTCGTCCGCCTGTTGACGTAATTGCTTAAGCAGATCGGTGTACATGGCACCGGATTCGGGCTTTAAGCGGGGTTGGACCTTTGGTTGCTCTTGAGCTTGAGGTTCGGCGGTTTGAGCCTCAATGGTTGCGTCCGATTCGTTTGATTCGTCTTGTATTTCGGTATCGTCTTCCACCGGGGCGATCGAGATCGCGTGGGGTGTTTCTTCTTCGGTGACCTGGGCTTGTTGCTGAGCCTGTGATTGCTCGGGAGCCTCGTCAGTCACGGGATTATCCATACCATGCGTGACGGCAAACATCTGTGCGGAGCGTTCGATCATGGCTTCGATGCGCTGCTGCGTGGCCATCCAGTTTTCCTGCAGGCGTTCGATCTTGGCTTCGAGATTCTGAAGGGATCGTGTGAAATTCTCATCCATCTGCCCGACCCATTGATCATAGGCATGCAGGGATTTGGCGACATCTTCATTGACCTGATCCCGGAGTTGCTGCTGCTCGGCTTTGATTTGATCAAGCATTTTCTGTTGGCTCCGTGTATGGTTCTCCGCAGCCTTGAAAAGTTTGAGTCCCAATTCCACGCGCGCTTCAGCCTGGCTTTGCACGCGGTTTAACGCCTCCAACTGCTGCTCGGGAGTCAGCGGCTTGCGAGGCAGGCCGGGGATCACTTGTTTTGACGAATTGACAGTCTGGGACATCAACAACACCTCAGTTAAACCTGTTACACTTGTTATCGGCACAAAACTGTCATCTGCTGTAACTTTCAGCGAGAAACCGGAGACTTTTTAACCATGAAAATGGACCAACTCACTGCGATCTTCAACGAAATCGCCCCAATACACATGGCTGAAGACTGGGACAATGTCGGCCTGCTCGTCGGCAACAGCACGGCCAATGTCCGTAAAGCCCTTATTTGTATCGATCTGACCGAAGCGGTTCTCGAAGAAGCCATCGCCGTGAAAGCCAATCTCATCGTGGCGTATCACCCCCCGATTTTCAAAGCACTCAAAACCGTCACGGATGATGAAACCAAGTCGCGTATCGTGCTCCGAGCCATCGAAAAGAAAATTGCCATCTACTCACCGCATACCGCACTGGATGCAGCAGAAAACGGTGTCAACGATTGGCTGACTGAACCGTTCGGCAAAGGCACCGTCGTTCCCATCGAACCGGCTGTCACGCCGACCAGCAAGCAATACAAACTCGTCACCTTCGTCCCCATGGACAAGATGGACATGCTCCGCGTCGCACTCTCTGTGGCAGGCGCCGGCGTCATCGGCAACTACGAACAATGCAGCTTTGTCACAGAAGGCACCGGGACCTTTCTCGGTAACAAAGCGTCCAACCCAACTGTCGGCAAAGCAGGTAAACTCGAATATGCCCCCGAAGCCAAGCTCGAAATGATCGTCCCCGCAACTCCCGGCAATTGTCTGCCCGATGTCATCACGGCTTTACGGCAGACACACCCCTATGAGGAACCGGCCTTCGACATCATCCCGCTGCATGCCGAACCCGTCACCGTCAAGCAGGGCATGGGCCGCATCATCACACTGCAGAAATCACTGTCATTGCAGACCTGCATCGCCCGACTCAAAAAACACCTTGGCGTCAAAACGCTGGAAATCTGCAAAGTCCCCGGTGACGATCAGCCGAGTATCCGCCGCATCGGTGTCTGTGCTGGAGCAGGGGGCTCGTTTCTGGGATCACTGAAAAATGTCGACCTCTACATCACCGGCGAGATGCGTCACCACGACATGCTCGCTGCAGTCGATCGTGGTATTCATCTGCTGCTTGCAGGACACACCCAGACCGAACGCCCATTCCTGCCAAGACTCCGTGATATGCTCATCGAACGAGGTGCACGGAGCATCAATTGGCAAATCAGTACTGCGGATCAGGCGCCCAACGTGTTCGGGTAATGATTATTCTTTCCCCATTTAGCCGCATCACTTGTGATGCGTTCGCCTGGTACATCTGTACGAGGAAAACGCATCGCATGCGATGCAGCTAAATGATGTATTAATCATCATTTGGGGGGATTGAATGATCTATTTGCCAAGATTGAGTGTTTCCCATACAATGTGTGACTTGTAATTTTGAACCGTCGCCCGTGTCGATTTGCCGGGCCACTAACAAGACCATGACGGAGGAAACACACCATGGCAGAATTTCAGAACTTCAATCAGCCGCGCGTCAGCCCGATCAAAACCGCCAGCAATGGTACGACCTATGTCGACTACCGAGACGTGGAAACCCTGCGTCGCATGCTCACCCCCAACGGCAAGATCCAGGGCCGCAAGCGTACCGGTCTGAATGCCCGCGAACAGCGTATGGTCGCTGACGCCATCAAGCGTGCCCGTCACATGGCACTGCTGCCCTTCACCTCGGCCACCATGTAATACCGAGTTGATTGCAACGAATCACAAAAAACGGGTGACCACCACGGTGACCCGTTTTTTCATGCGCCCCCCGGCCCCCCGGGCCCCCGAAATTTCCCTGGAATCCCTCGCAAACCGCTTGCGGTTTAGCGGTCCATAAAACCTCACATTATCGAGAACAGTTCAAGTAATTAATCTCCATGCATTTTTTAGGTTTCGTCACTCCCGCGTAGGCGGGAATCCGGTGGCATACTGTGCGCACTTGTAAGTTCCACTGGACTCCCGCCTGCGCGGGAGTGACGGAAAGTTGAGATTAATTCGTTGAACTACTCTAACCAATCTTTCCCAACACCATCCCACTTGCTCTGATATTAAAATTTCCCTAACATGAGTGCGTCGAGATGGAACTCGATAACACTTTGTTTTACTTTCAATCGTCAACGGGGGACGATGCAAGGATCGAGCGTGCCTCATGACCAGCACTGATACGCAAAAGACGATTTCAATCCGGGGTGCCAACGAACACAATCTCAAGAAAGTCGATCTGGATATCCCACGCGACAAGCTCGTGGTGATCACCGGACTCTCAGGCAGTGGCAAGAGTACACTCGCCTTCGACACCATCTATGCCGAAGGCCAGCGTAAGTATGTTGAGTCGCTTTCTGCATACGCCCGTCAGTTCCTTGACCAACTTCAAAAGCCTGACATCGAATCCATTGAAGGCTTGCCGCCGACCATCGCCATCGAGCAGCGCTCGGCCTCGCATAACCCGCGATCGACCGTTGCTACCACAACGGAGATTTACGACTACCTGCGACTGCTCTTTGCACGCGGCGGTCAGCCACGCTGCTGGCATGTCGACGAAGACGGCAAGCCCTGTGGGCATCTCATCGAAAGCCAGTCCGCAACCCAGATCATCGACCAGATTATGGCCATGTCCCCCGGCAGTCGTTTGATGCTTTTATCACCCGTGATTCGGGGCAAGAAGGGTAATCACAAGGAAGTCTTCGACGGACTCGTCAAGCAAGGCTTCGTCCGCGCCCGCGTCAACGGAACCGTCGTCGATCTCCGACAGGCAGGCAGTGACAGCGAAGACGGTAAAGTCATGAAGCTTGACCGTTACAAGGCTCACAACATCGAAGCTGTCGTCGATCGTATCGTCATCAAGTCACCCGAGGACGATCCCGAAGGCGAAGTCCGCAACCGCGTCGCAGACTCCGTGGAGTTATCACTTAAGACCTCCGAAGGGTTGATCATCGTCAGCGAACTCAAAGATCGAGCCAAAGACGAATGGCAGGACACGCTGTATTCCGAGAAGTATTCCTGCCCCTTGCATCCCGAGTCCAGCCTGCAGGACATGGAACCACGCCTGTTCAGTTTCAACAGTCCATACGGTGCCTGCCCCAAGTGTAGTGGCCTGGGCATCGTGCTCGAATTCGACGAAGACCTCATCGTCCCCGACCCTGAAAAAAGCCTCAAGGAAGGTGCAGTCGACGCATGGCGATCCGGCGGTAAACGAAGCAACATGTTCTACGGCAAGCTGCTTCGCAAGTTCTGCAAATACTTCGATGTCGACATCAACAAGCCCTACAAAAAACTCACCAAGACCGCCCGCCGGATTCTCATCCATGGCACGACGGTGCGCGATCTCAAAAAGTTCGGCTACAAGTTCGAAGGTGTCATCCCGCACATGCAACGTCGCTGGGAAAACACTGACAGCGAATACGTCAAACAGTATCTGCACAACTATCTCTCCGAAGCAGCCTGCGAAGAATGCTCCGGCGCACGACTCAAAACCGAAGCTCTCCACGTGTTCATTGAATCACAATGGATGGTCCATGATGGCAGTGGTATGGCATTGGGATACCCACGCCTGTTCAACATCCAGGATGTCACCGAGATGACCATCGAGCATGCAGCTCAGTTCTTTGAAAATCTCGTCCTCAATGACGAGCAAAAACAAATTGCTGCTCCGATCCTCAAGGAAGTTCAGGCAAGACTCGGGTTCATGATGTCCGTCGGGCTGGGTTACCTCAACCTCAATCGCGCGACCGGAACGCTCTCCGGCGGTGAAGGTCAACGCATTCGTCTGGCAACGCAAGTCGGATCTGGTCTCGTTGGATGCTGTTACGTCCTCGACGAACCCACCATCGGTCTGCATCAACGCGACAATGATCGACTGATCAATACGCTCCGACACCTCACCGACATTGGCAACACCGTCCTTGTCGTTGAACATGATGAGGACACGATTCGTGCAGCGGATCACGTGATTGACATCGGCCCCGGCCCCGGACGTCATGGCGGGACCGTCGTTGCGCAAGGTTCCATCAAAGACCTTTCCAAATGCAAGGACTCCAAGACCGGCCAATATCTCACGGGGCAACTCAAACTTGAAGTTCCCGATAAACGCCGCGAACTGGATCATAATCACGCGCTGACGATCACCGGTGCATCAGAAAACAATCTCAAGAATATCGATGTTGCCTTCCCGCTTGGCGGACTGGTTTGCGTGACTGGAGTTTCAGGTTCGGGAAAGAGTACGCTGGTCAACCAGATTCTGCTGCGAGCTGTCCGTCGTGAATTGCACAACTCCAAAGACAAGCCCGGCAAGCACACCAAGGTGCTTAATCTCAAGCATGTTGATCGCATCATCGAAGTCGACCAATCTCCCATCGGTCGAACCCCGCGTTCCAATCCGGCAACTTACACTGGCGTTTTCGACAGCATCCGCAAACTCTTTACCCAGACTCGTGAAGCCAAGATTCGTGGCTATCTGCCGGGACGCTTCAGTTTCAACGTCAAGGGCGGTCGATGCGAAGCCTGTCAGGGGCAGGGCGTCAAGAAAATCGAGATGCACTTTTTGCCTGACGTTTATGTGCAATGTGAAGCCTGCGGCGGGACGCGGTACAACCGTGAAACGCTGGAGATCAGCTATCGACATAAGAACATTGCCAACGTTCTGAATATGACCGTCGAAGAAGCGCTGGCGTTTTTCGAGAATATTCCCGATGTCCATCGCATGCTTACCGCGGTCAACGATGTCGGTTTAAGCTATGTTCAACTCGGTCAAAGCTCCACCACGCTCTCCGGCGGTGAAGCTCAGCGCGTCAAACTCGCATCGGAACTTGGCAAACGTTCCACCGGTCACACGCTCTATATTCTCGACGAACCGACCACTGGCTTACACTTTGCAGACATCGCTAAGTTGCTGGAAGTGTTGCACCAACTAGCTGATGCCGGTAACACGGTGATCGTCATCGAGCATAATTTGGACGTCATCAAGAATGCCGACTGGCTCATCGACCTGGGCCCCGAAGGCGGCGACCGGGGTGGCACACTTGTCGCCCAGGGGACACCCGAAGACGTTGCCAAGAACAAGAAGTCGTTTACCGGTCAATATCTCAAGCCTATGCTCAAATAGCTGGTGATTTCAGAACGGGGGTTTTGATGATCGTGCAATGGATTGATCGTAAAGGCAAAGTTCTGACGCCGTCGAATATACGTTGTTTGTCGGAGATACCTACGGTCAATCTGACCAACGGCTGTGTGCACGATTGCATTTACTGTTATATCCGTGGATATTCACAGTATCCTGGTGAGTCGATTGTGCAAGTTTATCGTGATACCGCAGGCAAAATTGCCGATGAACTCAAACGAAAACACAAGAAACCAGCAACAGTTTATTTCAGCCCTTCATCCGATGCCTTCATGCCAGTACCAGAAGTTTTGGATCAAGCTTATCAAACCATGCGTTTGTTGTTGACGCGTGGGGTCGGCGTGCAGTTCGTTACTAAAGGTATCGTCCCTAATCCGATTTTGAAGTTGTTTGCTCAATACCCTCAATTGGTTTCCGGGCAGATAGGGTTATGCACCACCGATGACCATTTGAATGCGATACTTGAACCCAATGTACCAACTGCATCGCAACGTCTGGCCTGTATGTCACAATTGATGGATCATGGCGTGAAGCTATCTCTGCGAGTTGATCCATTGATTCAAGGACTCACCGATAGCACCTCCTCGTTGGAGGATTTGTTTTTCAATGTTGCCAAGCTTGGCATTAGGCATGTATCGGTCAGTTACCTGTTTCTTCGACCCGCCATCACGCGATCAATACAGCAGAAGCTGTCCGATGAATCATTGAGCCAACGGGTTCTTTCAGCTTTTTCAAACACTGGTGATGCGCGCGTTTCAGGCCAATCGATTCGTGCGGTATCTTTGCCTGCGACAGTACGTGCCAGTGGCTACGCGAGAGTCAATCAAATCGCTCGAAAGTATGACTTGGTGACCACACTCTGTGGTTGTAAGAATCTGGACCTGACATCCAGTCATTGTCGCCTGACCAATCTGACAGTTCATGCCAAATCCCAAAATCAGGAAGAGCAATTGCATCTATGGTGAGAACGTGGTCCATCCCGCCAATAAAAAAAGCCAATCCTTTTGGACAGGCTTTTTAAATTGGGGCTGCGATCCTGGTACAGAGCAGAGCATTCGATATATTCTCGAAGCTGTTATCGATCATTCATAGAGATATCAAAAAAATAAGTTGTTGTGCTAAACATTTGAATACACTTCATCGCTATTTAGGGTGTTTCGTTGTCCCCGACCGCTCAGCGACATGGCTCATAAACACGGACTGGCTCGTTTGGTATCCGAATAGGGTGAATTGGGCAAATATATTTATGACTGTTGGAGATCGCGTACCGATTCTCGTTGGATCAATTCGACTGGAAGGTAAAGGGATTGTGGGCTGTCGGCGGGTAGCTTGCCGGTAAGGCGTTTGAACATCAAGTCCACGGCTTGGCATCCCAATTGATAGGCGTCTTGCCGAAAGGTGGTCAAGCCGGGCGTCAGATGCGAGGCCAGGGGTAAGTCGGCAAAGCCGATGACGGATAAATCGTCTGGAATTTTTCGTCCAAGTTTCGAAGCAGCCTCATAGACGCCTTGGGCGCTTGTGTCATTGGCTGCAAAAATCGCAGTGATCTGAGGGTGTTGGCGTAGAAACGCCTGAGCTTGTTCCGGGTTGCTGGCAAAGCCATGATTTTCCAGATCATAACTTTTTACCCCGGCTTTCTGCATGACTGCATCAAACCCTTTTTTACGATCGATGGCAACAGGATGATATTGCGGTCCGCAGATTTGACCAATGTGTTGATGGCCTTTGGACAGCAGGTATTGTGCAGCCGCATGGCCTCCTTGTTGATTGTCGAAAGTTGCCAAATCGGTATGCGTCTTACACATCCAACCATCAATGCAGGTGATCGGAATACCGCGATCCCATGCGTCTTTAAAGTAACTGTCCTCCGCTTGAAACATCGACGGCATGAGCAAAATACCATCGACCCGATATTCGAGCATGCGTTGTAACTGGTGTTGCTCGGTGATGTTTTTTTTGCGATCAGGATAAAGCACCAGTGGCGCGCAATCGCGTTTGAGCAGAGTGTCATGGACACCCGCAAAGATCTGGCTGGAGTAGGGGCTGCTGGGACTGATCATCACACCAATGAGTTGCGTGCGACCGGTTTGAAAACCTCGTACGAGTCGATTTTCCTGACGGTTAAAAGTACTTGCCACAGCCATGACATGATCCCGGGTCTTGGCTGAAAGTTCACCTTTGCCGTTGATCACGCGTGAGACTGTCGCTTCCGAGACACCGGCCGCCGCGGCAATTTCCTTGAGGCTCACAGCCTTGGTCTGCATTTTTGCAAAAGTCATTATTTTCTCCGCAAACGCTTGCGAAAGGGTTATGTCGTGCCTACAATCATACACGGTTCTCAAGGAAGTGTCACTTTTTTCGGCATTTTTTTTGGAAATGAAAGTGATGCTGACACCATGGATTGACCGAAAAGGAAGCCCCCATGTCCCAGTCCGCGATGATCCAATCCCAATGTTTACGCAAGTTGCATAGGGCGTTTACGCTTATTGAGTTGTTGGTGGTGATCTCCATTGTGTCGTTGTTGATTGCCATCTTGCTACCTGCCTTGAGTAAAGCTCGTGATAGTGCAAAGCAGGTCAAATGCCTTAGTTCACAGAAACAGGTGATGGTATGTCAGTTAGTCTATTCACAGGATTTTGATGGTCGTGTGGTTGGCGGATTTTACTGGACAACTGGGCCCAAACCTTGGTCCAATTTTTTGATTGAGGGCAATTATATGACTGAAGCGATTTCGTTTTGCCCCGCTTATCCGACGGATCCGACAATTGGTGATGGGTTTAACGGCACATATCGTACCTACGGCATTGCCACAACCTACTTCGGCAACTATTCCTATTTTGGCGTTAATTCCAAAGATTGGCGCGACGGGCAGTTTTACAACATTGAGTTGGCGCCCAAGCCAACCCAGCAATTTCTTACGGTGGACACCGTCAGTTCCAGTAACGGCAAGCAGTACTACTATTATCAACCTTATGCCTTTAACGGCGGGATCTCGATTCACACCCGACACTCGGACACCGCTGCTTTTGGACACCTTGATGGTCATGTTGATCGCATGGGCCCCGCTCAAATCAAGGCAATGGGCGAGTCCCGTTACATCAACAAAGATCTTGTGCAGATTACACAGTGATGTGCATGATGTCCGTTTCATTTTTTTAATTTCATCGTGCTGTAATTGACCTATGATCAAGAAGTCTTTTCATATTGTCCTGCTGCTATGTTTGTGTCATGCGATTCTGCTGCATGCACAGGATGCAAACAACCTCATCGAAAACAGCGGCTTTGCTGACAAGACCTTTCCGCCTGCATCATGGGAGATAATCAACTCATCGCGGGGAGTCCTGTCCATTGAGCAGGAAGGTGATCTTCGGTATCTGCGGATGGAATTTTCTGACATGGGGCGAGGGGGGATTACGCAAAGTATTAAGCTCATGCCCGATGTCAAAGCACTGAGTGTTTCTGCATGGTTGCGTGGAAATGGCATCATACATGGCGGACAGGATTACCAACGTGGTTGCTTTGAGTTTTTCTTTTATGATGCCAAGGGACAGCGATTGGGTGGTTTCCCCAAGTTGATGGTGCCCAATAGTGCCGACTGGAAAAAGTATGCACAGGTGCGTGAAGTCCCTGATGGTGCGGTGTCGGTACGTGTGAGTTGTGTGAATCATGGGGGCAAAGGTGTTTATGATTTTGCCAACCTCAATATTCTTGGTCTGACACAAAAACAGCTTTTACTTTCATCGCAAAATGACTTGAAACTCCAGGCAAAATGGTCGACAAAAAATCGGTACGCGATCTACGAGCCGGGTGAAAAAGTCGAATTGCAATTCACCGTACAAGGTTCAAGAGCACCAGGTGAAACGATTCTCTGGCAGTTATTTGATCATCAACAAAAGCTCAAGCAGGGCGAGATTGCTGTCCCGGCAGGCAGTGGCCCCTTCAGTCAATCCATTACGCTTTCACCTGAACGCTATGGTTATTTCCAAGTCAAAGCACGCCTGTCACTTTCCGGCGTGATGCTGCCTAAGCGTGGGACTGCGCCCGCAGGATGCGTGACCTTCGGTATCCTGCCGAATATTGAGGCACTGCCACTTAAACATATGGATGACTCACGGTTTGGTGTGCAGGGAACAACATTTATCGACACCGGCAAATTTATGCAGGGCGATCCCTACAATGCCTATTACAAGGCGCTGGGTGTTCGCTGGGTGCATCGTAATCGCCGGTTACACGAACTGGAACCTGTGCCCAATGCATTTAAACCACGTGTCACGGCTGAGTCCTTGAAACACGCATGGCCCTATGACTGGGATAACCGGATGGCTCCGCTTGTCGATGCCCACGGTGTGCCCCAGTGGCTCATTGACGGGCCGCGTGAATTGCGAGAACAGAAAAATTACAGCAATACGTTCGATGCCCAAAAATATCCCCCACGTGACGATCAAGCATATGGCAATATTCTCGAAAAAGTTGCACGGGAAATGGCAAATCTTCACGAACACCGCTTCACATACATGAAGCACAACTACTACCAGATCCAATGGGAACCCGATTGGTACTGGTTAGGCAGTGACGAGCAGTTAGTGCAGATGTACCGCACCGCGTATCAGAGCATTCATGCAGCGGACCCCAACGCGCAATTGCTCGGATGTAACTTCGGTGTCCTGCAAACAGGCAATGATTGGATGGCGAGAATGTTTCGCCTGGGATTAGGCAAGTGGATGGACGGCATTGTCACCCATGCTTATTACACCTACAAAGCTCCACCAGAGATCGGCATTCGCCCGCAGATGCAGCGCCTGGTGCAGATGGTTCATCAATACATGGGCCCTGACACCATGATCATGCACTCGGAATGGGGCGATCACTGGGATGGTGATTACGTCACCCAATCCATCTCACCCGATCAACTCCGCGATGAGATGAGTCACAACTTACGCGGACACTTGATCGTGCTCGGTGAAGGAGCCGATGCAACATGGTTTTTCTACGCAGCGGACTTAGGCAAACGCGGTGGGGGCATGGCCTTTAATCTCGAACCCAACCCCCGATACGGCCCGACGATCATCAGTCCCAAACCTTTGACCATGGGCGTGGCGACGATGACGCGACTACTGGAAGGCACCACCAATCTAGGTGTAATCGACTATATGGGGGTGAACGTCCTAGGCTATGCCTTTGATCGAGATGGCCAGACGATTCTTGCCTTATGGTCCACCGATGGCAAATCACATACCATCAAACTTCCTGCACAAAACAACGTCAGGCTATGTGATAGTTTTGGTAACAGCAGTGCATTGATTACCGACGCTCATATGATCACAGTGACACTCAGTGACTTGCCGAGTTATGTGATCGGTTTATCGCGTGATTGTTTGCCGAATCAAACGGTTCAGGCATATCCCGGGCAATCTCTCGAACAATCATCTTCCCCCATGTTGGCCATGCGCGGTGCGCAGACGGCTACTCTTTTAAGCAATCAAGTTCCAACATTGATGCAGACCGGCACGTGGCTATTGGCATCCCAACATCCACAGACTGGCGAACTTTCCAACTTCAAACGGCTGGTGGTTGCCAACGCACTGAAAATGAAACTCATGCCCACGAAAGATAAGACAACCAGCGGATATCAATTGCAGGTCCAAAATTTCAGTGATCAGGATCAAACAGTCAAAGTACAAATTCAGAACGAATTTCAAACGCTTGCCATCCCAACCAATAAGTCATCGACACTGTTTCTTGAAGGTTCGCAATTGCAGTTGGACGATGGTTTTTACCGACTCAATGCATGGGATCAGGCAGGTCGCAAACTTACAGCTTCGGTCTCGGCTCGGTCCCTGCTCAATACCTTTACCCACACCCCCAAAATCGACGGCAACTGGCGGGATTGGCAACTGGAAATGTTTCAACGTGTTGGCGGGGATGAGGCACTGGTATATCGCAAAGCACCTTTGATCGGTCCAAAAGATTTCTCGTTTGACTACGCGCTGGCGCATGATGACAAAGCGCTGTATGGCATTTTCAAAGTCTCAGACGACACCCACCTGCCGCCAACCAATCCCAATCAAACATGGCGGGGGGATTCGATTCAAATCACTTTTGGCTTGGATTTGCGGGCCAACGGTGATTGGGGTTCGTTGCGACGTATCAGCTTGCATCTGCCTACGGATCAGCAAGCAGCTATCGCGCGTGAAGTGATCGGCCCGCCACCCATCCCACCGGTGATGGGGCAGTTGCTTGATGATTCGCAACTGAGATGTCGTGTTCAGCGTGATGATCAGGCTGGCATGACCGTTTACGAATTTGCCATCCCCTTGTCTCAAATTGGCAGCAAAGACCAGTTGGCTAAATACAAGCACATCGGCTTTGGTGCATTAATCAATGACGCGGATACGCTTGAGCAGATTAGCGATGATGCGCGAAAGACGATGACGGTGGCCGAGGGGGCAGGTTTGTTCTCACTGCATCCCAAGCTTGGTTTGTTCCCGCTTGATATCAAATAAAATTTAATCCTGAGGTACACAGATGTATTGGCAAAGATGGCGGATCGCTGTTGTTTTATTGTGCTTATGCCACAGTGTTCAAGCAGGCAAACTGTCATGGGATCATGCGCGATTGGATCAGCCGCCGACCGTGACACATGTTCCGGAACATGATCAAGGCAACATCAAAGCCGTTTTCTATGATGGTCCCATCTTCCAAGACAAGCCGACGCGCGTCTTTGCGTATCTGGGCATGCCCGACATCAAGCCAGGACAGAAAGTCCCTGCCATGGTGTTGGTGCATGGTGGGGGTGGGACTGCGTTTCACCAGTGGGTCAAAATCTGGAACGATCGCGGCTATGCTGCCATCGCCATGGACACCACCGGCTGCATCAACAGCGATGGCAAGGGAAAACGCCAGCGTCATGCTGATGGTGGTCCCGATGGTTGGGGGAGTTTTACCCAGATGGCCATGGGGGGTGATTCACTGGCTGATCAGGACCTTTGGACGCATCAAGCCGTCTCACAGATCATGCTCGCCAACTCATTGCTTCGATCCATTCCTCAGATTGATACAGAACACATCGGCATTACCGGGATTTCATGGGGCGGTTACCTGACCTGTATCGCAGGTTCGGTTGATGATCGGTTTAAGATTGCCATCCCGGTTTATGGTTGTGGGTTCATGTATGAAAGTCCGCAATACATGCAACTACTCGAAAAGAAAGTGGCGATCTCCAAACGCTGGATTCAAACCTGCGATCCGAGTTTGTATCTGCCAGACGCCAAAGCATCCTTCCTCTGGTTAACCGGTACCAACGACAAACATTTCACCTTGGACACCTTCCGCAAATCACGACTGCTTGTTTCATCGCCGCAAACCGCAGCGATTCGTATTGCCATGACACACAGTCACACCGCCGGTTGGCAGCCGCCGGAGATCTACGCATTTGCTGATGATAAACTTAAGCAGCTACCTTCGACATTGGTTCAGGGTTATGACTACAAACAAACTCAGGGGCAGATACAGTCACGCTATCAACCTGCCGTTGCCTGTGACAAGGCACAGTTGGTTTACACCACCAGCACCAATTCCGATTGGCGTCAACGTCCCTGGGAAAGTATTGACGCTATGGTCAATAAAAGCCAACGTGTTGTCACCGCAACCGTGCCTGCCAATACGTCCGCCTGTTTTTTGAACCTGCTTAGTCCAAGAGGCTTGATCACCTCCATGCCGTTGATGGTTTTGCGAGAGTCCACGCCCGTCACGCCCGTGGCAGACACTGCGTTGGAAGATTTTGAAAATCGTAGTGTCGGTGATGGCGTCTCCGGTTCGGTGGTGGCCGCAGGTACATCAATAAAAATCACCAACAAAGTATCACAGTCCGGCAAGCATGCCTTGGCATTTACGGATGCGCCCGCTAAACAGGGATGGCTCCCCATGCGTCAACATTGGTTTAAAGGCAAGGATCAAATCGACTCAGGAATCGTCGAACTTTCCTTTGACCTGATGCAAGCGCCAGATCAGACAGGACGCTTTTATATTCAGTTGCGTGATTACAAAAATAATCAATATGTCAACGGCTTGTCCATTGATATTGATGACCTGGGCCAAGTCACCATCAACAAGCAAAATGCTATGCATATCAAGCCCGGCCAATGGTGTCATTTTAACGCAACAATCAACATGACTGATGGACAAGGCCAATGTGTCCAAACCACAGAACAAGGAACAGAAACTTACTCCTTGAACACCGAAGGATTCAACAAAATCAACTGGTTGGGCTATGTCTCTGCAGGTAATACCAAGGCTGTGACATATTTGGATAACGTTAAGTTTGCGGTCAAGACTCAAACCCAACAGTCAAAGACGTCCACAAAACCACTATCCAAAACCAATGTCGAAATTACCAACCATGCCCAATCCTTTGACCAACGTTATGATTTCGAAGACCTGCCAGTTGGCAAAAGTGTCACCGGTGTTCAAGCATCATCCGGTTCATCGGTACTGGTGACAGATGTGGTTTCGGCCACTGGCAAGAAGTCTTTGGCGTTTACCGATGCCAAGTCCAATCAAAGTTGGCTGCCGATGCTGCAACGTTGGTTCAAAGGTGACCAACAACTAACCACCGGTACATTCCAGATTCAATTCGACCTGATGCAAAATCCCGAAAGTCCAGGCAAGTTTTATCTGCATCTACGTGACTATAACGACACCAAATACGTCAACGGTATTGCGCTTCAGATCGATCAACAAGGACATACCATCCTCAACAGCCATGCGATCGAAACGATCTTCCCGGGCCAATGGTGTCACTTTGAGATTCAACTCAATCTGGATCAGGGCACAGCTACTTGCAAGCAGGCGATCGGTGACTCCAGCAAAACCCATGAATTGAAAATGAATTCATTTAAGAAATTATCATGGTATGGATTTGTCGCCAACGACAATCAGACTGCGATTACCTATTTGGATAATCTTTCTGTCCGCTATGATCCATCCAAATAAATACGCTGCAACTTGATAGTTGATGTGATGCCATTCCTCAAAATACCTCTTGCCCTTTGCGGTGATTTGCGGGCATAAACACCGCAAATTATGCGACGAATCAAATAGTGCATCAACATGCATGTCGATTGGCCCCAGTTTATCTGGGATGACAAGACATTGTCTGCGCAACTTGCTGCCGTCCGGCACAAGCAAGGTCGTCTGCTTGGCAAAATGGAAACCTTGGGCTTTGAGCACAAGTCCGAAGCAAGCTTAAATGTTCTGACACGTGACGTCGTCAAGTCTTCAGCGATTGAAGGTGAATTGCTCAACCCAGGTGAAGTGCGTTCGTCCATTGCCAGACGTATGGGACTGGACACCGCTGGCATGCCCAAGGCTGGTCGGGACGTTGAAGGTGTTGTGGAAATGATGCTCGATGCCACACGCAATTATTCAAAGCCACTGTCATCTGAACGACTTTTCGATTAGCATGCCTCGTTGTTTCCCACAGGTCGTAGCGGGATGCAGCGGATTACCGTTGGCAAATGGCGGACAACTGAATCAGGCCCAATGCAGGTCGTGTCCGGTCCAATCGGTCGAGAGAAGGTTCACTTTCATGCTCCCGATGCGAATCGGTTACCACTTGAAATGAAGCAGTTCCTCAAGTGGTTCAATGCATCACCAGAAGTCGACCCCGTGATCAAAACGGCGATAGCACATTTTTGGTTCGTCACGATTCATCCATTCGATGTGGCGACCAGTATTCCCCGGTTCAGTAATTCACGGATATCACGCAGAGCAGTATCGGTTGAGCACTTGGCCAGCTTGGCATACTTCGATGAAGTCAGAAAACCTTTGAAATCATCAAGCATTCGATTGATCACAAGGCGTTGTCTGTCATTGACAGGCTGCTCGTTGATCTTTGCCCAGAGTTGAGCTTTGTACAGAACTGCTGCAAGCAGTTGCTCCGCGCCATCAATTGCATGATCCAAGCATGCTAAAAACTATTCGATCCAACGTGTGATATCAAGATCGCCAGCTTGCGTGAGTTCCAGGTTCCTGTAGTAATCTTTGCGTTGAGCTTCGATTTGGGATGACATGCTGTAAAAAAGGTCGCTGGTCCTGTCAGCACATGCAAGAGCCATATCAACGATAGCACACCCAATTCGGCCATTGGCCAATCCCAGTGGCGGCCGGAGCACAAGCTATCGATTAACAGAACTCAGCAGTTCAGAAGCACCGTGATTTACATGCAGGCAATTGTGAAGATTATATCAATGAGCCCCATACAATCATTCACTTTTGAGGGATTCATCTACAGGTAACATTCGTATTGAAACAAGCATCTTTCGTGCCAGATTTTGTGAGACAAGTCTTGCAAAAAAGATTGAGATTGCAGGATTTCTCTGAAATCAGTTTTGTCCACACATTCAAGCACTATTACCATTGAAGTGTGAACTGAGAATCTGGGTGTTACAAAGTGTCGGTAATTATGAATAAATACCGACACTTTGTAACATGCCAACATAACCCCTCTAGAGTGCAGGTGAATGACGTCCTTTATGGGAGCCATTGGGGTGTCGAGTACAATTGGATGCTGTTAATGAAGTGATGCTAGTGTATTGATTGCCACAGTATTTACATGTGTACTTTGTCTTTTCACTGCCTTCATACAAGGCATGCTTTCCCTTGTGTGAACCGTTTGGGTGTCGGGTACAAGTTGAGCTTGAAAGAGATGTCACGCTGCTGTACTTGTTTCCACAATACATGCAATAGAAGTTTTGTGCCATGATTTCCTCCTGTCGGTTGAATCCGAGTGTTCCATACTAAAACAAATTGACTTATGCCGGTAAACGTTCCGGCATGACTAGCATTTCAACCGAAGTGTAGTTTTTAGGTACGACAGGATTGGTCAGAGGTAAATAATTTTATTTACCTGCGACACATCCTGTCACTAAGCAAGCGTAGAGTATTTTCAGTTGGCTCTGACACTTGATTTCAATCTTGCCAACCAACCTTTATGGCGAAAGGATTCGATATGACACATGATCCCGACCAGACTCTGGATGATGAAACAGCCATAACTTTACTCGACAGGCACTACCACAAAACCTTCACAGCTACCGCACCAGCTAACCGTTATGACGTGGTGCAGACTATCTGTACGTTGTACCGCGACGCCAACTATCAGTCACCACGCTTCATCTGGTACGACAACCCGTTGGCTATGTGCATGGATGCAATGATCATTGACCAGATTGGTGCAGATGATGTGTCTGCCGGGCAAGGTAATCTACTGTCATCCGTGCTTGATATAACTGCTACGCAAGCACAATCTGCTGCTCATTGGAGAATGATGGATGTCTCTGCAACAAACGCGCTTTTCCGGCACCGTATTCCCCAATGGTGTACATTGCAGGATACATTGTGTCTGATGATCAAACAACGATTCTGGGAACAATTTCGGACGACAAACGATATTTTATCCCGGATAGTCGATGCCATTCTTGCTGGCTCAAATCCCTGGCTTCTCACCAGGAATTTGTCCTCCAACTCGTCAACAGCGTGCCAACAGATCAATCAGCTGAAGTACAAGCTTCAAACATCACTTCGTGAAGGTCGGTTCCGTGTGCGTTTGGACCAAATAATTGAACACATTCTCTATGGCAGTATTGGCAATGCATTCTACGAATACGATCTGCTCAGACAACTTGGACTCATCAATAACACCATTCGCCAACGTGACGCATGGGAATTGCTGGCAAAAAACTGTCTGTGTTGGCTGCCTTTTCGGGATGTTTGCCTTCTCTGCGAGCGACCTGTGTCGCTGAAGATGTCCGATGCGCCATTCCAACAACAGCAACTCCATTGTGAAGATGGGCCTGCAATCGCTTTTAGCGACGGAACCTGCTTTTACTGTTTTAATGGCGTTATCGTGAATAAACAGATCATCATGTCGCCACAAACACAAAGTCTCGTAGACATTCGCAATGAAATGAATGCTGATGTTAAACGTATCCGAATCGAACGCTTTGGGTGGGTCCGTTACCTGTCACGTTGTCATGCTTACGTCATCGAGCATAAACGGAATGACATCAGCCAAACAGAAGAATCGCTCATGCAATTACACCAGATGCGAGTTCTGGTTTGTGCGTGTCCATCGACAGCCCGGATTTATGCCATGCAAGTTCCCAAGAGCTGCAAAACCGTAGACGAAGCACAACATTATCTGAGCCAGGGCTTAAACAAACGTCTTATAGGAGCATCATAATGGCCACCGCAATCACAAGTATCGAATCTCTCAATCGCGTTCGGACTGCTGCTGAATCCATCAAGTCTGATTTGCCTCAACGGTTCCCCGAAGCTGCCAGTATTGGAGACACGTTTCGTCAGGGCGATATCTATATCCAACTTCTTCAACGTGTCCCAGCGAGCTGGCGTAAAGCATCTATCCAGAATCCACAACTAGCTCCAGGTACAAGCAAAGGCAGTCGCCATATTCTGGACTCACTTAGGGATGTCACCATTTATGAAAAAACCAATGCCAATGCAATAACAGGCCCGATCATTCACATTTTTTGCCAACGAACTATTACCCATCCTGAACATGGTGATGTCATCTTGCCACCTGGCATATACAAAATCACTTATCAGCGTGCATTTGTGCCACCAGTCAAACGGTCGGTTCTCACTCAGGGTAAAAAGGTGACAAAACAACGGTTTGTTCCACAGAAACGCGTGGAGGATTGATCAAGATTTTATGAAAATTGACAGTTTGTTGCAGATGTGATATCTACAGCATCTAATGTTCTTTCCTAATGTTACATCGCTGATTTGATTCAACAGAAAGAAGTATCAATGTCACACGAATCCCCTAAGTGTTATCTTGTTCGAACAATTCCAGAGCTAATTGAAAAATCAATCGTTGGCATTGGATGGTCTGATTACAATTTTTCTGAAATGGAAACTTCCCAACAAGTTATTGATGCGATCAAAGGGGACTACGGAATCGGGCGACGTGCCAATCAAATACGGCGTTTTTTTGCCATTACGGATGGCGATATTATTGTTGCTCCACTTGCATACTCAATTGCTATCGGCAGAGCAAAAGGCGGAATATTTTTCGATCCGGAGTATATTAAATTTGATCGCGCCAATCAGCGTAGGGTTGTATTCAAATTAAATGAAAACAATAAAATTGTAACACTGCCACGAGGTGAATTCTCCGAAGCATTTCAAAGACGCATCCGAGTGCAAGGCATGACGGTTAATGACTTGTCAGAATTTGAACCGGAAATCATGATCGCACTGTCAAAAGTTGAAAGCGGTAAAGATTACTCATGGAAAAGTCAGTTTGAGGAAAAAGAGCAGAAGAGCGCTGAAGCATTCAAAGACCAATTACTCAGTCATATCCAAACCGGAAACACCAACCTTCAAACAGGTGGTATCGGTCTGGAACATCTTGTGCGAGAACTGCTAATACTTGATGGATATGATGCAAATATCATGTCAAAGCGAGCAATGCCTGGCAAGGCAGATGCCGATATCAAAGCATCTCGTCCTGATCGTTGTTCAGATACCAGTGTGTTGGTTCAAGTCAAACATCATTCTGGCTTTTCAAACACACATGGTATTGATCAATTAAAGGAAATTCAGAAACTAGAAAATTCGGAATATGCTGATCATCAATTAGTGTTTCTAACATCAGGATCATTGACTCCGGAAGCGTATCAATATGCAGAAGATAGCAATATAAAAGTGATCGATGGTCACATTTTGTCCGATTGGATTATGGAACATATCAACCGACTATCTCTTGAATCAAGGCAGTCACTTTGTATTTCAAGCATTCCAACGATCATTGCACCATAATGATATTTTGAAAAATATGAATCATAATGATGCTCCAGCCTATGCACTTTTGCCAACTACTCTTTTGAATATTGGCTCAGTGTATGCTTAAGATCATCACACACCTCGGCTACCAATGTTGAAGGGCTAATCACGCGTGCGTGTGGGCCGAACCCTAGCAGCCAACGTTTGAACTCAATTGTGTCTCGTAACTCGAATGTTGCGGTGACTTTATTATTCGTGTCAGTTGTGATCTTTTGACTCGTGTGCCACTGTATTTCACGGACATTAGTCGCGGCCCAATCTGTGAACTCGACACGGATTTTACAGGGGTTCTGCGATTTGATGATGCCAAAGGTTCCCTGAAGATGTCCGGTAAGTGAAAAATCATCAGGCTTCTCAAAGCTCTTTTCCAGTCGTGTCAGCCCCTTGATCCGGGTCACCTTGAGCGTGCGTACTTCTCCGTGGCATGCCAGGAATCCGATGCAATATAATGATGCATGCAACAACACCATGCCATAGGGGTGGAGTTCACTGCTAACCTCGTACCCATTACTGGCAGACCAGTAGTTCACCTTCACGCACTTCTTGTTCATGATCGCTTCATTGAGGATTCGGATTTCCTTGTCCTGGCCTGAGTAGTCGTGATTAGCAAGGTTTTTGATGAAAAATGCACCGTCAAGGCCTTCAAAGTAAGTCAGTGCCCGTGTTGGCAGGATGGCTCGAATCTTTTGAATTGCAGTCTGTAAGCCATCACCAAATTGTGTGCCTGCAAGTGGCAAAAGAATCTGCTGCGACAGAAACAGGCTCAACATTTCGGTCATCGTCAGTTGGAGTTGTTCGGATTCAATAACGTTATGTGCCAGTTTCCAGTATCGCTTGCCACGGTCGCGTTGCTCATAGCTGATTGGGAAGATGTCCTGAAGGAAGCCCAAGTCGCGCTGTACAGTTCTTTTGTTGCATTCCAGCCGAGAACAAAGTTCTTCTGTGCTTACACCGAAACGATGAGCCTGAAGTGCTTTGATCAGTTCCCACTGACGCAACAGATTATCGCCTCTAGCCATGTTCGAATCCCTTTTCTGCAATTATCCGGTGTAATCACACAACGCATTTAGCTTAGGCAGAACCCGCGACAGATATGGTCACACCTTGAGGCATTGTCGCAAGTTTTCTGCCTTGGTGCGACCATTCCTGTCATAGGTGCCATTTATGCTCATATCAACAACCAAGCGTTGAAAGGAACATCTATGAACACGATCCGGATGCAAGACATTCTGCCAGCGTTCAAGTCAGGTACTGCGATTGGCCACCGTAATCTGACGCTGGTGCCCTTACTGGAGGATGTGCAGCAGGACCGGTTCCAAAATTATCTGCTGGCATCTGAAGCCATCCATGCTGGCGCCCTGACTGTTTCAGAGATCAGCGATGCTGGAACCGTACCTGAGCTTTTGGCAGTTAACGATGGCGACACCCCAGTGCTCCTTATTGATGGTGAAGAGTTGCAGGGAGCCAAGCAGAACCGCATTCTCAATACCAGTGTTTTGCTGCCGCCCAGGTCGAAAACACGTTTTCCCGTTTCGTGTGTCGAAGAAGGTCGGTGGAGCCACATCAGTCCGACTTTTCAATCGGGCAACTATGCCCCCAGCAGTCTGCGGCAACGCAAGAGTCTAGACGTACAGCACAGCCTTCGAACCAGGGGACGAGCAGAAAGTGATCAGGGAGCTGTATGGGATAGTGTGGCACAACACATTGAGGCCAGTGAAATACAGTCACCGACCCGAGCGATGTCGGATGCGATGGCCACTCGCGGCGATGTCATTGAACGATATCAGGACGCCTTGCTGTACCCATCAGGGGCCTGTGGCGTTGTTGCTGCAGTGTGTGGTCAATTCGTCGCAATGGACGCTTTTGATTCCCCCTCGACACTCAAGGAGATTTGGTGCCGACTTGTTGCCAGTTATGCGATGGATGCCGAGATGGCCAGAGGCACGGAAGGTAAGAGCTTCACCCAAAAATCGGTCGGTGTCATCCTGGAACATGTTGGCGAACAGACATGTGAAGCGTTCGCAGCAGTCGGCGAAGGCCAGGACATTCGATTTGAAACCAGTAATATGGTGGGCCAAGGACTTCAGGTTGAGCAGCGGCTCTTACACATCAGTGTTTTTCCACGCTCGGATGATCGTCAAACCCGGCACAATAGCTTATCGCATATCAGTCCACCGTCTCGACGGAAACGATCTTAGCTTGTTATCGCAATGATCTGTCACTCCGTTACAATGGTGGTAACATTCGTATGGATAGGATTGTCGTCGTATGAAATTTGCCGCAATTGATTTCGAGACTGCCAATACTCGCGACGAAAGCATTTGTGCCGCTGCTGTAGCAACCTTTGAAAACGATCAACTCATGGAATCGTTGTACTGGCTTGTTCGTCCACCCAAAGGCTACGGTTTTTTTCGTCCCGACTTCATCAGTGTCCACGGCCTGACCCATCTGGACGTTTGCAATTCACCTGAGTTCTCAATGATCGCCTCCGATTTCTACTCCCGTCTCGAAGCTGTTGATATGGTTGTTGCACACAATGCTCAGTTTGATATTGGGAAATTGCGTGGCACATCGAAGCATTTTGGCATCCAATGCCCATCATTCAAATACCTTTGCACTTGCCAACTCGCACGAAGAGTCTGGCCGACTTTGAAGAATCACCGCCTCTCTACAGTTGCCGACCATGTCGGTCATGATTTCGACCATCATCATGCACGATCAGATGCGGAAGCAGCGGGATGGGCTCTATTAGCCATGATGAAGCATCGGCATGTTATCTCGCCAATGGAGTTGGCGCAAATGACCAACGTCAAGGTAATAAGCATTGTCCAGGAAAATCAGTCTGCTACACAGCCAACTAAGTATGAATGATGCTGCAGCTATTACTTGATTTGTTTCGAGAATGTTCAAAAGGATGTGACCGATGCCCACACTTTTCTGGAACGCTGGTGAAAAAGAAGTTATCCGTGGTCTTGACATTCTCGGTTTCCGCAAGATTGACCAAGACATGGAAAGAAAATGGGTTTCAGGCATCACTACGATTTCCCAGCGGGCCCGTTATCTTTCATTGTTGCCGTGGCTCCTTATGGAGTACTACAAACTTTGTGGTTTTGACACGAGTAACACAAGACCGCCAGACGAGGCTGAGTTCCGCCAAATGCAGCGTCGTCTGGAGTTGGTCATTATTGCGGCGACACAGATGACTGACAAACAATTGGGCCGAAAGACTAGCGGCTTGTTGGGGATTGATTTGTATGACGAGCAGATAGGTATTCTGGCCAACGGCGGTGAGCTTGCATTAAATCTCGGTCGCGGTGGTGCAATGTTCGGGACATACGTCGCGCCGTGTCGGGCCATCGGCATGCTTGGATATGATGCCATTCCAGGAAAATGGGAAGCTCCCAAGGTTACTCTGCGAGGTAGTCGAATACACGCTATTCGATGCCAAAATCTAGTTAGAAGTCCACTTGTTCAACGCATACTTGAAGGTGGTTCTTTAGATGCCACAATTGTTTCTAAAGATGCCGCACAGTTTTCAGCAGGTGCGCTTGATCAACCGGAATCGCAGGAAGAACGCGACTTGCTCGAAACGGCACTTCTGACGCCGGAAGAAGGCCAAGATGCAAACACCTACAAGCGATTCCTCATGACCGTTCGCTTTGCACTGTCATCCATTCAGGCGGGGTGCAGTTCCTCAACTATTGCCTTGGCGGCAATGTTTGCTGATACAACAATGCCTGGAGTTCAACCAACCGATTCTTCGTTGGCATGGACAGCCTACGAAATGCACCGGCGTGTGCACTTTTCCCTTGAACTACTACTTGGTGCACTAACATCAGCTATTGGCGAATTGGATGGTGCGACTGTTGATGATATTGTTGCTGGATGGGTGGAAGAAGTTGCTTTACCGCAAGCGATTACTGACCAATTTGTCAGCGGTTTTGTATTTGATTGGTCAGAAAATTTCTTGGCTTACTCTGGTGCTATTCGTACCCAAGCCTTTTTGGATGGAGCTATTGAACGGAGAACTGTAAACCAACTACCGCATCGTGATAGAGCAATCTTCGGACTGACACTGCTGACCGCAACATGGAAGCGGTGCAAAGAACTGTACGCCGTAAAGCATTTTCCACGGACGGGATCGGGAGCTGAACGCGTCTTTCCCATCTTGGATGCTGGTTCGGATACCACGGTCCGCAATCTCCTGATTCATGTGATTGACTGTGGAGCGGTGGAATCTCACATCAGTACAACGTTGCGCAAGTTGGGTAATGGCATGAAATGTTCGCTACGTTTTTTTCCAGATGGTCGCGTTCTTCGTCCTACTGGCATCTATGTTTCAGCGGGCTTTAGCGGCGACCGGCTTGGTAACGTGCTGGGCATCCTCACCGATCTTGGGATGATTGATCAGGATAACGGCACTCTTTCCTTGCGTGGTTGTCAGTTACTAGACAAACTCGGGGGGACGGATCATGCGTGACGACATTCTCAAACTTCTGGCGGGTAGAAAAAACTTAACACACATTTTCATAACAACATTCAACATTGATTTTATTTTCATTGAGAATGTTTTGCTGCGAGAACTACGGAAGTGTGGGCATCCTTCACTAACTATCTTTGCCGACGCAGATGAAGTCGTTGCGACCTTTGCATCACAGGGACGTTGGGTAAGTCGTATTGGACGACGTTACCGAGTTATTCCAATTCGTATGGAACCTGGCTTTCGATTTCATCCCAAGATGGTCATGCTCTCTGGTACAGAGCAAGCTGATCTGTTCGTTGGTAGTGGGAATCTCACATATGGCGGCATGCGTCAGAACGATGAAATTTGGCTGCAATATCAGAGTAACCAGGACGGCACCGGCCCATTGGTCGCGTTCAAAGAAATTGGCGAGTCTTGTTTGACGCGTGCTAATCATCCTGTATCGGCCCGCAAGGAACTGTGTGATGCATTTGATCCTGACCAGCATGAATGGGCACGGGCAATGGAACCCATATCATCTGTACTGGCCAAAGTGGGCGTAGGTCCGTCACTGCTACATCGGATGTTTGACGTTGTAGGCGATCTGGATGTACAGCGTATCGTTGTTGGCTCGCCTTACTTTGATGATGATGGTGAAGCACTGACTTCAATTGCGAAACATTGGCCTGGGGTGCTGATCGAAGTGATGGTTCAACCAGGCCAATCACAACTGCTCGAGTCCGCTTGGAAACAGGTTCGAGAGCCTAAATCACTGGTAACGATTGCAACCTCGCGTGGGAAAGATACCCAGGCGTTTATCCATGCCAAGTTTTATGCCTTTATTGGGGTGTCAGAAGCTGTGCTTTGTGTGGGAAGCGCAAATTGCTCCCGGGCGGCGTTGATATTACCAGAATCTGCTGGAAATGCCGAAGCCCTAGCCGTCATCAAAATGAAACCAGATGAAGTTGAGAAGGTATTAGCTTCAGGGCTAAGCCGCATTGATGAACCGGTCGTCCTTCGCACTTCTTTGCCACCGGTTTCTTTGCCCGAACCGTCCCCACCCATCCGAATTCTTGCAGCCAGTCACGACCACGGGGAACTTATGGTCACTTATACTGCGTTAAAATCCATCCATTCCATTGAATTGCTAACTGATGGTCATGTACTGAGCGAAAACGACATCACGGTCAGTGACGGACTTGTGAGAGTTCGCAGCATAGGAGTCATCAATCGTGTCCAATTGGCTGCTATTGTTGATGGCAAGCGATACGTTTCCGCTGAACATTGGGTTGATCACGAGTTCATGTTGAACTCGACCAGCCGACAGCGACAGGTAGCTCAAGCGATTGGTGATCATATTTCGCCGAGCAAATGGAGCTTCCATGGATGGACTGAAGTGCTGCGGTTATTGGGTGATCATCTGACCCATACCCCAGCTACATCTGTGAATCACAAATCAAAAGAGCTGGATGAGAAGAAAGCTCCAGCATCTGTGGCTTATTCGGATTTTTTCACAGAAGACTATCGCATACCGGCACATCGTCGTGAAATATGCCGGTTGGACGAGACATCGCGCGTCCTGGGGCTTCGCGGACTCCTTCTTGATTATTTTGGCATCTCAAACGATGAGGCGATTGAGCCGGAAATCGAGGAGGATGACAGTGATGAGGAAACTGTTGATCGGCCAGAGACTGCTAAAACAAAACAAGAGAACGAACAACAGACAAAGATCACACACGACCTGACTAAATCGGAACGTCGGCGTGGTCGGCAAATCACCAAGCAGATTGTTGATATCTGCACATCGCAACAGTTTGTTGAAACCCGGCCTGCTTCCATGTTGTCGTCTGATCTCGCCATCATCGCCGTGCTCTTGGTGTCGGGGCATGCTGAAGGTTGGCTGGAAAGTGACGATTTTCTTGATCTGACTTACCGTGTGTGGTCATTTTTATTCTTTGATGATATGGCAAATAAATATGACAAAGGTAGAAACACAGGAGCCCTTGAGCGTAGACACAACTCATCACCAGACCCGCTCCAGTATGAAAAGGCCATTCAATCTGCACGTCTAGCAGCTTCATTGACGACATGGTGTTTCAGCTGTCCCCAAGGCATATCACGCGCAGAAGCAACTAGATTCGAAGTAGCAACACGACTCGCTGTTGCCAGACTTCCTTGGTTGTGGCATTCAGAATCACCCGAAAAGTTTGAAATGAAACTGTTTGAAATCGCGCAGCGAACGGGATGGCTAGGTCCTGATATTGCACAACAGTGGGAGCAAATACTGACACGATGTAACGACCTGTTCGCAGAGAGCCAAGCCATCGCAATATTGGAATCTATGCTTATAGAGATAGGCTTACCTACAATCAAAGAACTTATCACAGATGATGAGTTGCCAGAAGGCACTCTATTATGGCAGGGAGCGAACTTAGGCTTTTGCGCTCTCGGGCAGACTGCAAGACGTCAGATGCCAAAGGAACGGATGGCAAAAATACTGACTCTTCGTTCTCAAGAACGGGAGAAGAATTTGTCTTGTCCGTATTTATTGCCGTTCCGAAGCCTGCTACGGTTGGCAGGCGACTACGATCAGAGTCGATTTACGCATGCTCATATCCATGCATTGGAGGCATTTGCCACACGCATTGAGACGATGTGGTCAGCAATCTGTCATGCCAAGGTTTTGTAAAATCCCGTTTTCGTTGCGCCCACAAATTCAATCTTACCTTCAACCTTCAACGTTTCGATCACCCGTTTTGTCGTGGCTTGTGACATGCCAGTGGCATTTGCGATACCGGGAATTCGGAGGCTGGGATTGCGTTCGATCAATGCCATGATTTTCGCTTTGCGTTTTTCGATGGGATCGTTGCATGGTCCAGTGGCGGGATTGAAGATGTCAGATTGACCACAAGCTGACTGGCCGCGTTGGTCCTTTAGCTTGATCCACGATTTGAGTCAATAGCCGGAGCGTGCGGTTTCGATGAGATCATCTTTGCCAACCAATAAGCCAAGTTCACCACCAAGGATTGAAGTGATGTTCTTTCTGAAGTCTCGGATACTACCGGTGATGCTGTTTTGGCCACCTGTGCTTCTCACCAACTTGGCCAAAGTTGCAGATGGGAATGCTTTGAATTTTCCGCTGGGTAATTGCTCGGTGAGGATGTTCAGGATGGCCCACATCTGGCTGGCTTTTTTGCGGGTGATGATATTGATCCCGCACAGTTCGGCATGATCCGGAAAGATGACCAATTCACCACCTTGGAAGGGGGCGTCTGGTTTGGATTGTCCGGTATCAGCCAGGGGTGATTTGTGCGTTGCTTTGGCCAACTGGGTATCGATGACCTGGGCGAGTGTGCGACCGATTGTCGGAAAAGGTTTGTTGATAAAATCCACAACCCCGTATTGGCACAAGTATGCTGCATACTCGATTCCATCTCTGCCGTGGCCTGTCATCACGATGATCGGCACGTTGTGCATGGCTGGTGATTGATGAATCTCCTTGGCCAGGTTCACGCCGTACTCAATGCGATCCAAAGTTCTGCCAGTCTTCAGCGGGATCGACAGGTCCATGAGGACATAGCTGAAACCACCCTCGGTGATTGGCTGGCGAGCTTCCTCCTGGGATTGCACCCAAAGATAGTCGTGCCCCAAGGACTCAAGGGTTTCAATTACCGTTTCAGCGATGTCTGCTACATCTTCGACGATCAAGGCTCGATACTTCATGATTCGTGTGTTCCCGATTATGCCAAGGGGAGGATTAATGTGACGGTTGTGCCTTGGTCTTCAATACTGTCAATTTGCAGAATGCCATCGTGAGCCATGACGCTGCGTTGTGCATTGCACAGACCAAAGCCTGTGCCGTTGCCGCGACGGGTGGTGCGGCCGGGCAAGCACTGACGGATCTCCGCAATCATTTCTGCGGGGATGCCCATGCCTGTGTCGCGCACGACAATCATGGCCTGATCATCTAATTGCGAAACATCAATCTCGACGGTGCCCATAGGTGATTGGCTATCTGAAGACAGGAATTCACAGGCATTCTTAAGCACGTTGACAAGTGCTGCGACAATGTGCAAACGCGAGACTTTGATCTTCAGCTCAGCGGGAATTGATTTATTGATTACAACCTGGCCAAGGTCCATGCCATTACCGCGAAGGTTGCTCATCACAATGCTGATGGCTTCAGTGACCAGATCAGCGATACTCACGCCCTGACGTTGATCAGAAACGGGGCGGGCATAGTTGCGCATGTCATTAAGCATGCGTTCGAGAAAATCCAGATTGCCTGCAATATGCTTGATCTTGCCTTGCAGGTATTTCTCGGTGAGTTTGCCTGTGTTCTGTCTCTCGATGATGCGATTGGTGTTGGCTTTGAGTGACGTCATCACGTGATTCATCTCGTGAACCGATGCACTGATTAACGTGTCATAGAGATGTTCAGCCATTTGACGGGCGCTATCCGCAGCTTCTTTGCCATGTTGCTCTTCGATCTGCTGATGTAATGCGATCACCAGGTCCAGGCCGCGTTTGTTTTTTTGAGATTCCACAGCAAGCTTCTTGCGCCGCCGCATGCTTTGTTTTGCAGCACTTGCCACATAGGCATGCGGATCATTCAAAAACTTCTCCGCCAACTCCGAGATGTTCTGGCCTGGGAGGGTGGCAAGTGAGTTGGCCACTTCCTTGCGGACCTCCGGCTTGGGATCGTCCGACAAAACCAGCAGCAGCGTGCGAAACGGTTCCACTGACTGACCGGATGACATCTGGCTGACGACACGACTCACCAGTTTGCGGCGATGTGTCCAGGCAATGGACTCACGGTTTTCTGTGAGCTGCGTCAGTGCATCATCCAAGTCGATGGCTTGGGGTTTGGCTTGTGATGGCATTAGTACGCATACCTTTCCTGGCGTTTCTTAAACGCCTGTTCGCCACCTTCCAGCAGATTGACAATGGCATCGCGGCATTGATCAACGTTGCCTTCGACGATCTTGCCAGACTGTCTGCCATCAGATTCAAGAACGAAAACACGCTCTGCATCTGCCAATACGGGGATGTTGGGGTTATGCGTGACGAAGATCAGTTGACGTTTTGCTTTGACTGTGTGGATGCTATTGACGACGGACTCACACACGAAACGATTGTCCAGGTTGTCTTCAGGTTGATCGATGAGAAGGGGGGAATCACTTTCCAGTAAAAGGATCGGCAGGACGGTCGTGCATTTCTGACCCGTCGACAGAGATGCGGATTCTTTGTACTGATCGCCATCTTTCAATTCGATCCGTGGCAGGTCGGACAATTCGACCGTTTCCAGTGCGAACAATTCGTCGCTGTCGCTAAGAGCGTCTACAACTTTACGGCTTTGATCTTCACTCAATCCCGATTGTTCGACAAGACTTGTCACATCATTGCGGCGAACGATTTCTACGAGTTCGGTTGGCAAGATGCTGTCTGCAATGCGTTGAGCAACAACGTTGCGCGTGATACGCACACCTTGCAGTGCATCACTCAATAAGCTGCGATACTGAGAGTGGTTGCCCGCTTGTTCAATGGTCACACGGATATCCGGGTTGAGTGATGCATTGATGCGCTGGGCGATCTGGTTTCTCAGATTGAATCGTTGATCCCGAAGTTCCGACAACGCGTTAAGCATCTCAACTCGTTCTGCTTGGAGTTTAGCTTGGTTCTGGATCAGAAGATCACGTTGATTTTGCTTACGAATCAAATCGCCACTCATCCGCGTAAGGCGAGTACGTTCATTGGCTTGGTTCCGTAAGTCTTCGTTTTCCTTCAGGATGTTTTGATAGGCGATTTCCTGTTGGGCATGAGTCTGCTTGAGTGTGTTGTGGGTTTGACAAAGCACCTGATCCATGGCGGTGAGTTTGTCACACACACTCTGCAACAGGGCATCGATTTCTGAAGCACCAGCGAGCAATGATTGATTGGCACCTTTCAGCAATACGCCATTGGGACCACTGAGCAAATCCTGCTGAAACGACTGTTGAATTTGCTGCAAGACTTGGCCTTGCTGTTGTTTGATCTGATTCCCGTATTCGTAAACAAACTCGCCGATCTCATTCACCGCACCAGTTTCTCGTTCACGCAGAAATTTGTCCTGCTGTGCCTTGCTGACCACTTCAGCATTCTGGCCTGTGATCGGGCCCATCGCTTCTAGCTTTTCCTGGATGCCTGGTAAGCCTGCTATCTCACCATTAAGCCCATCGATCTGGTCCTGCATTGGCTTGAGTGACATCGCATTGGTTTCTAATTGCGATGTCAGCGTTCTGGCGTTCTGTTCAATCTTTGCCAACTCATCAGATTCAAAATTGTCGATGAGTGAGAGTTGAGACATCGACTGTTCTGCGATGCGTTCGATTTCATTCTGGCTATAGATGTCAGCCCGAAACACACGACCTGTCCGCAAAGCGATGTCCGCTGCCTGACCATCTGAATCCTGAACGATTGGATTGTCTTGCCAGGAACGTGTGACCTTGTAGACCACACCATCACGTGTTTCGATGGTCAGCTCAATGGTCCCATTGCCAAGGTTGGCTTTGACCAGGTTTTCGATTCGATGTCGCTCAGGTGACCCGTTAGCAGGCAACGCATCCAAGGCATACCGCACGAGTTCCAGAATCGTCGTTTTCCCAGTACCGCGAGCCCCAATTAGGCAGTTAAGTCCTCGGTCCAGATCGAACTGTAACCCATCCAAAAAGCCACCCGTAATTTGAATTGACCGCACCTGACTGGTGCCAATCGTCTTAACTTGAGTCCCCAAAACCTCCGGAACAACCTCCATACGCACCATCAAAAACTCCTCACATAAACCGTTGATGATCCCCCGTAGCGTCGCGTTTTCAACCAAGTCCCAACACAACAACATGCTGGCCGCCACGGAATGTGAAGGGTATTGTGTACGGATTCTGTTAGGATGTCAAGATGTTCGGCAAAATTCTTTAAAAACAGTTGTTTACTTGCTCTGCAGAAAACTGTCTTGATCTGTTGAAAGACGATGCACGAGTATGACTAGCAAGTCATCACGGCGGGGGACGTTGACACATACAAATGATGATATGCACATCGGCACCGTGGGGGGCAGGTATGTGTATCAAAGCCGATTCAAGTCATTTCTAGTGGATACCAAGGGGAATCTGGCAGCCGTATGCCGATATGTCGAACGCAATGCAGTGTGCGACATATCGAGCATTGAGAGCCTTCGTCATTGGCACCGCAGTTGCTAGACCTGATCCGCTGTTACGCAAACGGCATAGTCGATGCCAAGCGCCTTGAAGTGCTTGCGTGCGCAGCGGATTTTGTATCGCTCGCTTTCTCGCAGCGTTTCCTCGGAGAGGGTGTCCTTGGTTTCCCGGACAAGATAGAGGGTGGGCTCATCCTGGCCATCCTTCTTGATGACAACCCAATCGGGATTGTAGTCGCCTACAGGCGTGGGAACCTTGAACCCGTTGGGCAGCTTGGCGAAGCACAGGACATCGCTGCGGTTCTGCATGTCCAAAGCAAAGCTGTACTCAACTGCTGAGTCCACAGCAACGGGTTGAGTCAAACTGCGCAACGGCTCATCTTCTTCCTGTGGCAGATTGACGATGCGGTCGAGGCTGTGCGCGATTTCCTGCCCATCAAGCTCGTTGAGCTTTCGCTGCTCGTAGCAACTGCCGTCCATCGGCTCATACTTAACACCCTCAACAAGCTCTGCGGACAACGTGTGACGGATCAGCCGGGTGCAGTCTTCGAGATACCGTGCCGGATGCTTACTGAAGTTTGTAAACGTGCCCGAGTCCTTGAGGATACTCGACAAGCTCTTACGGCTCAGGTCAATACGAGCTGAAAGATAGCTCAACGGGTCTGGGAGCCGCTCTTTGGAATCAACCTGTTCGGCCTTGTTCTCTCGTACTTTTCCAGAGGACACACCTTTTGCGGAAACTTTAAGGTCGCTGGTGGTAATTTCCACTTTCCGACTGATGTCATGGACAATGAAGTGGTCCTTGAGGGACTTTGCTGCATTCTTGATCAGTTTGTCGGAATCCAAATCGAGTCGATACCTTGTCCGCCGCGAGACTTTTTTCCACATCGCCTTGAAAGCGGGGTGATCCAGCAGCGACTTGTTCAGCTTGATTTTGGTTCGAGGCTTGTCGGGGCGAACATGATGCTCGATCTTGTGCTCAAGCAGAATCTTTTCAATCTCAGTGCTAAACGGCCTGAATGCACCAGACAACTGATCGGGCATGGACTTGAAGTCTGGATCTTCCACCAGCTTGTTTTCCTCGTCGATTAGCCCCGCATCTTTTAGTTCACCGTGGAGTTTGCTCGCCTTCTCAAAACCGATGGGCCCTTCGACCGTCTCCAACTCCGCGAATGCACGCGGCAGCACGATGCCGAACGTCACGCCGCACTCTTCCTGAAACTCGTTTTGCAAGCCCTTGGCATACGAGGTGTAATCCTCCGCGCCAACGACAGTGAGTTCATTGATCACCTTGTCGCGAATACGCACGCCGCTTGCATCCACCGGCAAGCGCAGACCACGGCCCAACTCCTGACGCCGCCGCGTTGCCGTCTGCGCACCACCGAGTTTGCATATCTGAAAGACGTTGGGGTTGTCCCACCCCTCCCGCAATGCCGAATGGCTGATGATGATGCGCAGTGGATCGTCGGGATCGAGCAACTTGCCTTTGTTCTGCATGATCTTTTCGTAGGCAGTTTCGTCGTCCTTGGTATTGCCCTTGGTGTCTTTGGCTTTACCTTTTTTGTCTTGTGCGAAATAGCCGTCGTGCAATTTGGCGTTGTCATGGGTCAGCGCAGGTAAGCCATTGAACCGGGGCTCCTTGCGATACTTGTCCAAAGCCTCCTCAATCCATTGATGCACTTTGCCCGGCGAGGGGGTGCCGTTTGCATCGTACTTGCGATAGTCCGCGACCTTGTCCAGGAAGATCAGCGACAACACCTTGATCCGCCGATCCTGATCGTCACTTCCGGGCGTGGAGTCTTTGCCGATCGCCAGCCGACCCTGCAACTGTTTTTCCTTAAGCAGGTGCTTTTCGACCGTCTTGACCACCATGGCTTTGATGACATGCTCATCGACTTGCCCGATGCCTTGGCCTTCTTCAAAATAGTGAGCTTGGCCGTGGATGTTGATCTCGACGCCACTTTCCATTGAGATGCCATCAACCCGCATATCGGCATAGGCGCTGTTGCCCTTGGTTACCTTGGGTGAATCCAACTCTTCGTTGCCCTTGACGGTCACCTTTTTGAGCTTGGGAGAACCCTTGGCATCGAGTACCAGCAGTTCAAGATCGGCGCTGGGCATCTTCGCATTGCCCTTGTATCCGACGCGCACGCATTTGAGCACCGCCCCGGCTGGCAGCCCACCTTCGCGGACCGACGTCACCACGATGCCTTTGACCAGTTCCTTGCGTCGGGCCTCCACCGGGCCCAGGTCGTAAACCATGTTGTACGGTTCTTTGTGCGTCGCCGAGTAACGCAAACAGAACATCGGATTCAGCCGACGGATCGCCTTCTTGCTCTTGGCTGTGCTGTCCACGCTTTGCGGCTCGTCAATAATCACGATCGGGTTGCAGGCCCGGACAAACTCGATTGGGGCCTTGCCTTGCAAGTCCTCCTGGGGCTTGTAGATCACGTTGCCGCTACGCTTGGCCTCCTCCATCGTGTGATCAACATCCGCGTCCTTGATAAACGCCTGGATGTTGATGATGCAGACCGACAGGCAACTGTTACGGGCAAACGCGGCCAGTTCCGTTGGTTTCTTGCCGTCATAAACAAAAAAGTCCATCGGCTCGCCGTTGTACAGCTCGCGCAAATGCTTGTCCGTATCGCGCAGACTCTGCTTGACGCCTTCACGGATTGCCACCGATGGCACGACGATAAAGAACTTGCTCCACCCAAACTCTGCGTGCATCTGACGCATCGTCCGCAGGTAGACATACGTCTTGCCCGTACCCGTCTCCATGCTGATGGTGAAGTTCATCGGGGCCGGCGCATCCGTATCGTCAGGTAACGCGGGGATCAGGCTGCTGTCGGGCATCAACCCTTGTTTGTCCTGAGCCGCTTGCAGGTTTTTGAGCACCTGATTGCGGCTGATCGTCAGTTGGTTGCCCAGTCCCAGTGCGTGTTGATACAGCCCCTCGCCAGTCCCGCCGCCGACTTCGATCGACAGGTTCCCACCCGCCTGCCCGCTGCGTGGTTGGCCGGAGAACAGGCTCACCGTCGCGTCAATCGCGTCGAGCTGGAACTGCTGCTTGGGGTCGAATTGAAATGTTACATCCGACATACCTTACACCACCTTCAGGTTGCAGACCGGCTTGCCATCTTCGTCCTTGCGCTGCTTGTACAGCGTGGCGATGTTGGCTCGGGCCGTATCATTCTCAAACGCACTGTCGAGCACCACCAACTCCGAGGGCGGGATGTCCTGCTCCAGGAGCGCCTCCAACGCCGCGGTTGGGATCGACGCCTGCGTGCTGATCACACGCGTGCGGTCGGCCACGCCGATGAAAGTGGTTCCGGGGGCCTCTTCCAACTCGAAGCGTTCAAGTTGCAGATCCATCGGCAGGCCCATCTTCAGGAGCATCTCCCAGAGAATGTCCGTCTCGGATCGGCCGGGTACGGTGTGGTCGGCGAGTTGCTCCAATCGCTTGAACAACTCGTCCTCGCTGGCCGTCGGATCGCTGTTCCATGCGGTGAAGTTACTGCTATCGAGTTTGAACACCCGCATCCCGGTGTCGAGTTTGTCGGCGTTTAACCCGGCTTCTTCCTTGAGTTTCCTACCCGCCCGTTTGAGGCGTTCGCGGGTGAGGTCGAAAATCGTCTCACACACCACGCCATCATCCAGCGTCACCGGCTCATCCAACGGCTCAGGCAATTGCACGCAGATGTAACGCCGATTGCCGCCGTCCTCCGCGTTCTGCGCCATCACCGCATGCCCCGTCGTGCCAGAACCGGCGAAGAAGTCGAGGATGAGGTCGTTCTTATCATTTGCAGTGGCAAAATGGAGCATATATTTCACCAGACCGATGGGTTTAGGTGTGTCAAAAACACCTTTTCCTAGCAATTTCTTTAGTTCGAGTGTCCCTGACTCGTTGGCGAAGCCAGATCCCATCCACAATGTTTTAGGCTTGATCCGCTTGCTCTCACCACCAGATTCCGCATAGTCAATTTGAAACACGTCCCACCTTTTCTCCGAACCAACTGTTTGCCCCTTTAATTCGTCTGCGCGTTGTTCAGCAGTGTCACGACCCCAGCGCCATCGCCCATCGCTTCCATCAGAGAGTTGAGGTAAAACCTCCACAGTGTAAATCGGGCTTTGTGTGACGCTGACCTTTCCATCCGTCGGCGAGATATAAAAGGGATAGAACATATTGGGCCTGTCTTCGCGTTTAGCGCCCGCTCCCCTTTTTCGCAAGCCTTGGAGTCGGAATCTATTACCATCTAAGTCAGTCTCAGGATAATCATCCAGATATTCTTCAGGCAAAGGGACGCCGTATGTTTCAAAGTTTGTCCGAGCGTAAGCGAGCAGATAATTATGTGCCGTAGCGAAGTGCTTGTCGTCACTACGGCCTTTGAGATTGCTCACAACACATATCGTTCCCAAGAAGTTTTCTGCTCCTATTACCTCGTCGCAAAGTGATTTCAAATTCGCGACCTCGTTGTCGTCGATTGAAATACAGATCACCCCATCATCACGAAGCAGGTTACGGGCGAGGGTTAGCCGCGGGGTCATCATGCTCAGCCAGTTGGCGTGTTTTCGGCCGGAGGTTTCGTTGTTGGTGGATTGCCAGAAGCCGTCTTCGTCTTTTTGCTGGGTGCGTTTGAGGTAGGTGTCGAGGCCCTCGCCGTAGTTGTCGGGGTAGACGAAGTCCTTGCCGGTGTGGTGTAGGCCGGGAGTTTGCATCCCGACCCCAACCCCAAACCGGACGTGCATGTTTCCGTGCATCCGGCTTTCCCGATGTTTCTTAGCTAGCATGCGCATGGTGTTTCTCCTTGTGGCAATCCAGACACAGGGTCTGGAGGTTGTCGTCGAAGCTCGCCATTGCAAAACTTGCAAAGCGCTTGACTGGGACAATATGGTCAACTTGGGATGTCTCGTTTGTGACCTTTCTGCCACAGGCGCAGCAACGATAGCCGTCCCGCCGCAGAGTTAGGAATTTCACATCCAGACTTCCAAAGCGTTGGCGTTCGTTGAACCGTGCGAACGCCGCTTCCAAATCGTCTTCGGATTCATACTCTCCTTCTCCGGGCTCGTAGGGTTCCGGGCCGCGATAGTCCAGCTTCAGTGAGAATTTGCTGAACTGTTCAAGTTCGCAGAATTCATCAATATGAATCTTGCCATCACGGTAGAACCGTTTCATTGCCCGGCCCGTGGGGATGTCGTTTTTACGACAGATCGCCTTCAGGGCTATCCAGAGTGCATGGTGATCCAAAGTTCCAGCGAGGTCCGTGAAGTTGTGGGCAATGCGGAAGTATTCCGACCACCCACGTACAACGGCTGAGCCACGTTTGATACGCAATGCCACCGACTCCTGATGGGGACGGTTGCGCATGGCGTCGTGCAGTCGCTGCTTCACATTTGCCAGTGCCTTCTGACTCACTTTGATCTTGGGCACATCCTTGCCACGCTGCCCCGTTGTTCGGTTCAGGTGGAAGCTGAGAAAGTCGAACCCATCGCGGACATGCGTGACGTGCGTCTTTTCAGCCGATAATTCCAGACCACATTCATGGCGAAGGAAGTCACGGATTTGATCACGAAGCCCCTCGGCATACTGCCGGGATGCTCTTGTGACAAAGACACACCAGTCGTCTGCGTAGCGAACAAAACGTACGTTCGGCTGACGGAACCGACTGGCCCGATGCTGTTCGTTGCCATACGTTCCCTTGTGATGCAGGAACCAGTCCAGCTTATTAAGGACCGCATTGGCCAGCAACGGTGAGATCACGCCCCCTTGTGGGACACCTTTCTCAGTTGGCATAACAACATCGCCAACCTTCACGCCGCTTTTAAGGAAGCGACGCAACAGGTCGAGGAATTTGTTGTCCATGACCTTTTCCCGCACAGCCCGTAGGATGGACTGATGCGAGATCTCATCGAAGCACGCTTTGACGTCTCCCTCAATCACCCATGAGAAACCACTTCTCATCAGGTGTTGACAGCGGAAGACCGCATGATGCGTGTTTCGATTGGGCCGGAACCCATAAGAGTTGTCGTGGAATTCCACCTCAAAGACAGGCTCAAGTGCCATGCGAATGGCCTCTTGCACGATCTTATCCCGCAGACACGGGATGCCCAAAGCTCGCATTTTCCCGTTGGATTTGGGAATCATGACGCGCTTGAGCGGTTGAGGCTGGTAAGTTCCACGCTTTAACTCCAGACGCAGATTTTCGACTTTGCCCGACAATCCCTTGCGGAACTGGCGAGTCGTCACTCCATCTACGCCCGGCGCTTTGCCATGGGAACGCCTGAGCACCCGCACAGCAGCAGCACGCAACCATTGCGGTTGGTGTATCAGGTCCATCAGGTTCCGAAGCCGGTCATCGTATTGATCGACCGGGAACAACGGTGTGCCCGATTCCCTGTGCTGCTTATGCTGGTGAGATTGCTCCCACAGCCTTCTCTGGACTTCTTTCACGTTCATCAGGAACCCTCCTAATTTAAAGAACCCTTCGGTTATCCAGAACGAAACATCCTGCCTCCCTTCGCCATGTAGACGGCTTTCCCGTCCTCAGACTACTACGAAGGCTCCGTCACCCAGTCGCCTCATCGGCAGGGATTCAACCGCGATTCATGCGGCCTATCCATGCGACTGCCATACTCGACTGGGCTTCCCTGGTTCCCTTACTGACACATAAACTCTCTCGGTTAGACTCCGACCTTTCACTACCCACCAGCAGTCTGCTGTTCCTCCAAGCACCAGCGAATAATTGACCACTTCGCTGACTTCGGAATCGCTTATCACGATTCGCTAGGGCTCGCGCCTACAACGATAACGCTCACCCGCTTGAACCATTCCCTAGCCCGAGCGGGGATAAATTCCCGGGCGGCTTCAGTATTAACAGGAATGGGGGCCCACTTTCCCGAAGGTATTGGTCGATTCCTTTGCAGTAGTCATACGAGAGATTTACCTAGCAGGACTGCCACGGCTATGAAGCGTCGCCTGTGTCCCACATTCTCGGGAGAGCTATTTCGCCAGCGGGTTCGCATGTCGCCGCTAACTTACTCCCTAGGTACGATGACCGGTCAAACGGTCACGGTTTGTCTCCAAACATTGTCAGGAAGGTGTCTCGCATTTATGCCTTAAATTCAGGCGCAAACGCGATACATCAGGCGCACATTATAGGGAGGATCGCTGGCAAATAGATCAATGGTTGAACCATCAAGCAGGCGGTCCAAATCCTCTTGCGAACTGCTGTCACCGCACATCAATCGGTGGTTGCCAAGTATCCAAATATCGCCCGGTTTGGTAGTCGCTTCGTCCGGCGGCTGGGGCACATCTTCTGGGTCGGTCAATCCCTGCTGAACTTCGCCACTGACCATGCTTGTTAATTCTTCCTGGTCGAAGCCCAGCAGGTTCAGGTCAAAATCCATCTCCTGCAGTGCAGACAATTCGATGGGCAGGAGTTTGTAATCCCATTCAGCCAGGCTGGCGGTCTGGTTGTCAGCAAGACGATAGGCCTTAACCTGCGCGTCTGTTAGATCGGTGGCCACATGCACCGGGACCTTGGCAAGTTCCAGCTTCTTGGCTGCTTTCCAGCGGGTATGCCCGACGATGATCACATTTTCGCTATCGACAACAATGGGTTGCCGAAAGCCAAATTCCCGCAGTGAAGCTGCCACCGCATCGATGGCGTCATCGTTAATGCGGGGGTTGCCGGGATAGGGTTGGACCTGGTCAATGTCGCGTAATTCGATCTTCATAAAATTTTTCCTTCAAGAAAGAAAGTCTGTCTATAAGCGGTGCTGTTCCCGCGGCCATTACGATGGATTTGGGCCAGGGAGGAACCATTCAAAGTCAGTTCCGAGTTCTGGCATGAGGTGGCTTTGGCCCTGTCGCACGACGTTGGCGTCTGTGGCCCACGGTGGCTTGGTGGTCTATTCGTTCGCCTTTCCCGTACCAACGCGACGTGGGCCAACGTAGGCGGGGCACGGCGATTCGTTTTGTGTGCCGAGATTCGTCCTTCGAAATCGGGGCACGCCGGTCTTGGTCTGATTCATTTTGTGTGCGCCCCTTTAGGGGGCGCACAAAATGAATCCAGACACGGCGTGCGGCTTTCATTTTGTGGGGTTGTTTGGCGCACAAAACGAATTGAAAATCCAGAACAAAACATCATGTTCATCACTTGGAACTCCCTCTATTGGTATGTGTCACGACACGCTGATATGTGTAGGGTTCATTGCGTTGACCGCTGCCATGTCGCTGCAGAAGACCATCGTTATCAGCTGACCGAAGCAGGTTGTCAGCAGCCCAACGCGATAGCCCGGCATCGATTGCCTTAGCGATGATGCTGGTTCGCACAGCCGGTGTGTCATCCACAAACGCATCGATAAATGACTGGGCAGTCCATTCGGGCTTTTTCTGACCACGTTTTTTCGACTTCTCGGATCGCAGTTGCGTGGGGTCCAGATCATCAGCAGCATGCCAAACCGGGAACGCCCAACGCAGACAGCATGGTGATACCGGTGGCCAGGACCGCACGGCCGCATCCAGCACGACAGCGTCTTCCTCCTCGTGGCTGCGAAGGATCATGTGTGTGTCCGTGGCTCGGCTCTGACTACCCGCACCTGCACCGACATCAGTAACGCTTTTGCCCGACTGGTTGCCTTTGGAACTGTGATGAATCAGCACGAACGAACAGGCCAACTGGTCGGCATAACGGTCAATGTGGTTGTAGAGCGAAGCCATCGTCCCGTTATCGTTCTCATCCATATCCCGGGGCATGAACCGATAGAACGCATCGAGAATGATCACCTTGTACCGACCTGGTTCAATCGACTGGAAAAACGTGCCCAACGTGAATACGTCCTGCAAAGCACCACGCAGGTTCTGAACCCAGACCCGGTCGGCATAGGCATCAGTCGGGATACTGCGAGCATTAGCAACCTTTGGGATGCGGTTGGCACTGGTTTCACGATGCAATTCGTTGTCGAGAATCAGAACATCGCCACGTTCACAAGGAAAATTCCCCAGCCAGTCACGCCCAGTTGCAATGGATAAAGCAAGATCAGTTACCAACCAGCTCTTGCCCATTTTCGGAGCGGAGATCAGGTTCATAGTCTCACCTTCGCGTAGCAAACCATGGATGATTGGTTTTCTGAGTTTGGGGTGATCGTTGGTGAGTTGCCGCACGGTCAGGGGTTCGAATGACAATGGTGCTGCTGTGGGTGGCATTGGCGTGGACATGGTATTGGGAGCCGGTGCCCCATAGCCCTGCGAACGCAATGCCGAAGCGGCACGTGCATAATCGCCACCATGTTCCAGCAAGGTCAATACTGAGAACGGCGAATAGGCTTTTCGTGATTCAAACGGATGCGCATTGACGGTGAACACATAAAATACGCCGTCTTTGAGTGTTGCTGACCAGCCTGAGTTTTTACCCGGACGTCGCCAGTATTCATTGCCATCGTTGCCATTGCGGACGTGTACCCAACCGTGTTGCTTGAGGATATCTCTGGGATCAGCTTCGCTGTTAAACGCATCACCGGGCCGGATTGATCCATCATAAGCTGCTCGTGAATGAGGTGGTGGCCCATCGACTACCGGCGGGATGTATTCGTTGAGTTCCCACGCAGCTTGCAGCAGGATTTCACGTTCGGACTCAGTGAGAACAGGCAGATCGCAAAGATCACCTTGGATCAATTCGTAACCCGGCGTCGGATCACACAGGAACAGACCACCTTCACCACGGGTTTCAATAAGTGTGATGATTTTCTGAGTCTGACTGTCCTGACGCTGGGCGAGTTTGAGATTACCACTGACAGACGTTTGGCAACGGTAGATGACATGCTCGCCATTGGAAGGAGTCGACTCGACCACCAGGTGATCACGCAGATCAGGTGGGATGCGATCAAACCATGCAGAGAACAACTCGCCGTTGGCATCAAAGTCGATGACTTCCAGATTGCCGGAAGTCTTGCCACAGACAATGCACAGGCCATCGTGTTTGCTTGAAGATGTGCCGAACCATGTATCAATCTGTTCAGACGTGGGAGATTGATCCTGGTAAGTTTTCCAAGAAGGGACTGCAGGCCGCTTTTGGGCTTTGATCGCTGGTAGCACGGTCAGGCCAGCTTGTTGATATGCAATGGCTCGTTCACAAATCGTCATGGTTCTGGCTGCCTGCTTCATCAAAATGGGATGTCATCATCTGCCGGGACATACGCGGGTAAGTTGTCATCTTCATCACCAATGATCCCCCAGTCGTCGTCGGCATCCGGCTTGGGGCCCAGGTCGTAATGCACGATTCGATCAAACTTCTCACCGGCAACGGATCGCACCTTGATGGACCGGGGCATGGCCAGTTGATCGCGGTCAGCCAATTCCACTGCCTCTTCGACATTGTTTGGGCATGGCAGGTTGCTGCGCGTTGCCCACCATTGCTCGGCTTTGCGACGAGCAAAACTGTCATGGGGATGCTCAAGACAAATCCACTCGGAATTCTGTTGATGGAAACCGACTTCGTAATCCACGCGCATGGATCGCGGTGCGTCGGCCGGTGCATTGCGTTTGACGTGAATGCTGTAATAGACCCGGCGGACCTTGTATTCGTCGATACTGACTTGGCCGGTGAGGATGCCAGTGGAATCGGATTCTGCTTCGTGTTTGCGGCGTTGGGGTGGTGGGAATACATGACCGCAATCCGGGCAGGTCGCGTAGCCGGTTGCAATCAATGCCATACAGGAGGGGCATTCCTTGGCAGGCGCGATACCAGTGCCTTTGCTGGCCGGAGCGTTAACGCGGATCGCGTCAACTGGGCCATGGCGCAGCACATTGCCACCAAAGTCCAGTACCAAACAATCGGTCTTGCCTTCACAGATGCGAAAGCCTCGACCCACCATCTGGTAGTACAACCCGGGCGACATCGTCGGGCGTAGCAGGGCCACGCAATCGACATTGGGCGCATCAAAGCCGGTGGTCAGGACGTTGACATTGACCAGGTATGCCAAGTCGCCATCGCGGAACCGTTGGATCAACATGTCGCGGTAGAGCGTGGGCGTCTGTCCATCGATGAAACCGCACTCCTTGCCGGAGACCCGCTCGAGCAGTTTGGTTACGTGCGTGCCATGATCCACGCCTGATGCGAACACCAGACAGGACTTTCGTTCTGTGGTTTTTACTGCCTCAACAATCTCGCGGCAGGCCGCATGCACCATTGAGTCCTGATCCATGAGTGTTTCCACCTCATCAGCCACAAACTCACCTGCACGAACATGCAACTGCTGGAAATCAGGCTTGAATCGACCGGCCTTTGATTTAAGTGGCGAGAGAAAACCATCACGGATCAGCTCGCGTACACCGATCTCAAAACAGATGCTGTTGAGAATCCCATCGGGCGGTGGCACGCAGATCGGCCCGGACGACATCCGAAATGGTGTAGCGGTGAGGCCGATCACACGCAATGCCGGATTGATCTGCTGCATGTCGGTGAGTAATCGTCTGTACATCCCATCGCCATCGACAATGGGGATCATGTGGGCTTCGTCGACGATTACCAGATCAAAATGTCCCAGTTGATCTGCCTTCTGATAGATCGACTGAATTCCTGCAATGATGACCGGATGCGATGTGTCACGGCGTTTGAGTCCCGCAGAATAAACGCCCACGTGAATGTCCGGGCAGACCTGGTCAAGTTTGTCCTTGGCCTGTTCAAGCAGTTCTTTGACATGGGCAAGGATCAAAACGCGACCATTCCAGCGCGTGACCGCATCCGAACAGATGCGTGCGATCACGGGCGTTTTGCCACCACCTGTGGGGATCACCACGCAGGGATTGTCGTCTTGCATGCGGAGATGTTCATAGACCGCATCGACTGCCTGTGTCTGGTACGGTCGCAGTGTCATAGGCAGGCGTTGTGATTGTGCCTGGGTAAACAAGGTCACAGAACCTCCTCGGGAAGTCCCATGCCTTGAAGCACCATTTTGCGGTGTCCATGTTGCCGCAATGCGTTTGCACCAGCTTGACGCAGTTCTTTTTCAGCCTGATTAAACACAGCCATCGCCTGTTGATCACTCATGTTTTGTAACCAGGTGCTGGGATGACCTTCAAACCAATCTGCAACTGCACAATAGCGCAAGGCAGCACAGATAAGTTCATTCTGAATGGCAGTTTGTTTTTTAAGAGAACGAGTCATTGTTTCTCCGTAATCCTCACGTGAACTTTGCCTGTCTTGGGCATGACCTGTGCTTTTTCGATCAGGAGCCAAACGATCTGACTGTCATCATGGAACGCTCCGCCATGTTCCAATGCGTCGCCAATGGCTTTGAGCAGGTTGTCCAGGTCACGTCGACGACGATCCGGCGGGAAAACTTCGACATGTACAGCCAAAGGGCCGGACATGGGCTGGACCTGCATCGCCAGAAGAATGTCCCGAACGGCATCACGGAAGCGCAGACCATTGCGACTGATCACAGTGCGACCACGGAAGTGTCTCCAGTAGTGATTAACCGAAGGTGGGTATGGCAGGTCCAGTTCAAGCATGATTGCCCAGTAAAAGCAGGTTAAAAACGAGCCTCCCGACAGTCAGAACAACTGCCGGGAGGCTGGGAGATGTAAATGGAGCAATCAACGTTTCCAGGGAGGCGTCGTCGGCGCGGTCTGCGTGGAAGCAGTGCCATCGGGTGCATTGCCGGTGGAGGCATCGCGTTTGGCATAGCCACGAACTTCGTTGGACATGTCGCCGTTGTCATCACGTTTCTTGAGCTTGACGGTGATGACCAACGGGATGTTGTGCAGTTCGACACTGTCGCCAGGTTGCATCACACCCACCGCACGACAGATGGATGAGAGTTCCTGCTGAGCGATATGCACTGCGGTGGGGTTGGGGTTCTTGAGATTCAAACGTGCCCAGACATAGCGACCTTTGTACGGACCATCGAGAATCTGAAAGGTCAGTTGCAGGTATTCGCCTTTGCCATTCTTGGTGGGCTTGGATTCGGACTCGGTGATCACCGCCAGGTATTTGCCTGCGGGTAGAGGTTCAAAATCCTGTGACGGTTCGACTTGGGAAGCATTAAAACCATTGAGGTTTGCCATAGATCAATCTCCTTGTTCAATAGGTAAGTGTCAGTTGGAAGCAGAAATGTCGGATTCGGTTGTTGTGATTTCAGTTGACGGGTCATTTTGCGGATGAGCCTGTTGGGTGTAATAGGCATAGGCATCCCATTCCAGAGGCAGTTCATAGGGCATGTTCAGCCGGTTCTTGGCCACATGGGTCGGACCTTCGCAGGTGCGCATTACCCGCTGAGGCGCGGTCATGCTCTTGATCTTCTTGGGATCGGTGGTGACGGTGTATGTGGCAAAGAAGACTTCGTCACACCATTCCATGACCACGGATGCAGCCAGCTTGTGCAGACGTGGTGAGAAACGGTCGAAAGCTGAATCCTCGGGCGTTTGGAATTTTTCGATGCGGGTATGAGCGATCAGGACCACCGTCATCCCGCGCAGACGACGCAATTCGTCCAGGGCATCAAGGAACTTTCGCCAGAAGTTCAGGGCATAGGTGTATCCCTTCTGGAAGCCGATCTTTTCGATATTGGAGACATTTTCGCTGGTGCAGACTTCCTGCCAGATCAGGCGTTCGAGCCAGTCCAATGAATCGATGACGACGGTTTGAAAATCATGGGCGTCGTTACGCAGATCGGTTAATGCTTCCGTGACCTGACCAAACGAACGGGCCAGCGGGAACTTGGCACAATCAATTTCGCCCAGGCCATCTTCGGTTTGGATGAAGATCGGGTTGCGAGCAGTGGCACCGAACGTGCTCTTACCGACACCTTGTACGCCGTGAACCATGCAGCGACGTGGGGAAGCTTGTTTGCCAATGTGAATTTGTGATAGAAGACTCATGTCAGAGATTCCTTTCGGGATTGAAATTGCAGTATGGTTTGAATGGTTCGCGTTGCCGGGATTGACTTCCGGGGGGGGGCTTCCGGGGGCTTCCGGGGGTTACATCCAGTCGAAGGTGCGGAGTTCTTCGAAGCCTGTGGGCCAGATATTGGATTGACGGCAGTGACGTAGACGTTTGACCGCGTCTTCGTTTTCACGTTGAGCGATGGCAAGAACGTCTTCACCCATCCGCCACACACCGCAGCGATAAGGTTCAGACTTTTCGATGGCAATCAGATGTACCGGCAGATCACGGGGATCAATCATGGCAGCGGCAGCAGCGATACTGCGATAGAACGCCAGTTGATGGACATAACCGAACCGACGGGCGTCCGCTTCAAAATGGTTCAGATCATTGGTTGTTTTCAGGTCAACGATGCCAGCACCAAGCATGTGCGAAAGCCAGTCAATGCGGATCTGGCAATCGACATTCTGCCAACGCGTGCGAACCACGGATTCAGCGGTCCCCAATACCAGCAGTTGCTTGGCAAGTGGATGAGACATCACGCCCTCGGCCATCATCTCGATCTCGTGGGCCTGCTTGGTGGTCAAAATCGGGTTGGGCTGATCATTGAGCCATTGGGCATATGCCTTGGTATTGCTGCCAAACGGTTTGTCAGTCTTTGGGTTGATGGGGCCATCGCTGACGATGTATTCCTCATCAAATTTTTGGTGTCCTTCGAGAATCATTGTGTGCGTGGCACGCCCGATGAGATAAGCACTGCTGTCTTGATCCTTGGCCATGCCAGTGAGTTTCCAGTGATACAGCAACGGACACTTACGGAAGTCAGCCAGCCGGTGACTGCTGAGATTTTCCTTGGACTTGGCGTGGTACGTGTCCGCAGGTTCAAAGATCAGTTGTGAAGCCAGACTCTTGGGAATCATTATTTGGACTCCTGTAATGGATACCAGGTCATGCTCAGATGACCGGTGACTTTGCATTCACGCTGCGGGCCGTTGACGACCTGGCCGGATGTGCGCAGTTCGGGCAATCGACGGGATGGGACATGACGTTGCATGCCTGCGGTGACCGCGATTTCCGCAGCGGTGCGTCCGGGTTGTTTCCAGACTTCCATCAGGCAGATTTGCCGTTGTGATGAAGCACGTCCTGAGGTTTCGGATTCTTGTGCAGCAATGTGGGATGTGATCGGATCACGTGATCGGGCTCTTGCGGTCATGGTTTTCTCCAGCGAGATTCAGGTGGTCAGCCACAGGCTCACGATGCGATGTGGCACAGACACTTGTTATTTGCCGCTGGAGCGAAAATTTGCTGGATCAAATTGACGGAATTGAACAACACATACGTGGGACGTGTGTCTCACGTATGAGCCAGTAAATGTGAATGGTGATCCAGCAACAGGCCACACACGCCGGACATAAGAGATGGGCAACACGTCGCACGAACCACAGACTTGAACCAACACCGCGCAGAGCATGGGAGTAACGACACCGAGGTTGTCTTGGCGTCAAACAAACCAAGTCATGAAAGGTTAATCATGCTCAGCAATGTTTATGTTGGAACCCGAAATCAAACGGTTGCCAATCTCGTGATCCGTCGTGCATTACGCTTGGGGATCAACTCCGATGAGATTGAAGATTTGCAACAGAAGATTGTTCCCAAACTCACGCGTTTCCTGTTCAAACCGGAGCGATCCAATGGGGCGTCGCTCAACACGGTTCTCACCAGTGTCATTGATCGGCAACTATTCAGTTACCTGCGAGCCCGCAAGCGTTACCAGCAACGCATCGAACGATTGCGAAACATCAACTACCTCAAAACGGTTCAGCCAAGACCGGTCCCGCCAACCCAAGTCTCCGATATGCGAATGGATATTGAATCGGTCATGGCCAAACTCACCGAGCGTGATCGCAACATCTGCATCGGCTTAAGCCACGGGCATACCATCAAAGACATCGCCAAGCAGGTGGGGTGTGGTCGGGACACTGTATCCCGTGCCATCCAACGGATGCGCAAGACATTTACCGATGCTGGCCTGAAGGTTTGGATTGATCCGGACTTTGATCCAGAACATGCAAAAACCCCTGAAAAACAGGAGGAATCTTATGTCTGAGCATTTAAATCAGACTGGACAGGTGACTGGATTTGAGCGACTGTGTCCAGAAGAAGATAGCGGTTCTGAAAATACGTACAGGACCGCCCACGCCGCCCGAAACGTGCCAGGGGCATCGTGGATTACCCAGGGCTTGTTCGACGCCACACGGCGGCTATGGTCGCCACGATACG
>PAIY01000204.1 GCA_002704825.1 Phycisphaeraceae bacterium | reverse complement strand
GTGATGGTGTCCAGATCGGCGGGCAGGCCGGACTCCGCGATAACATTCACGTCGGCTCAGGCGTCAAGCTCGGTGCCTGCTCCGCGGTGATGTGTGATATTCCTGCAGGCGAGACCTGGATGGGTGTCCCCGCACGTGAACAGTCAGTCTGTGCACGTGAAGTGGTGGCGGCCCGTAAGCTCCCGGAAATCGTCAAAGCTTACAAGGAATTCACCAAACAAATGAAAAGTGATTAAACTGGGGACGCTGCTGTCGATCTGGCCAACTTGATTGACCAGGTGACGACGGCAGATAGACGGAAACCGGAACGTATTTCTTCCGGGTACATAGACATGCAGCAGAAACAACAGACCATCGCCAAACCCGCACAACTTACCGGTCGTGGACTCTTCACCGGCCAGCAAGTGTCGGTCACGTTCCAGCCGGCCCCGGCGGACTACGGTATTGTCTTCTCCCGCAAAGACCTCAACGGCGAAGAAGTCCCCGCTCGCATCGACCACGTGATCCAGAAGGACCGGCGTACCATGCTCCAGCAGGGTAATGCCACCGTCATGACCACCGAGCATGTGCTCAGTGCGTTAGCCGGCCTGTCCATCGACAACTGCATCATCGAAATCGACGCACCGGAATTACCGGGCGGTGACGGTTCAGCCAAGATCTTCACCGATGTCCTGCTTGAAGCGGGTGTCACCACCTCCGAAGCACCCCGTCGTCAGCTCATCATCGACACGCCTGTCTCCGTGAGTGATGGCGATGCCGTCGTCGCAGCTGTGCCACATGACAAGCCCACGTTGCAGGTGGTCTACGAATTGGACTACGACGAACACAAAGCCATCGGCCGTCAGCTTCGCGTGTTCGACTTTGCTCATGGTGATTATGCAACGCAGGTCGCTCCGGCACGCACGTTTGTGCTCGAAGCCGAAGTCCGCCAACTGCGTGCAGCAGGTATCGGCAAGCACCTGACTCCCAGCGATATTCTCGTGATCAATCACGACGGACCCATTGGTGGCAACCACTATCGCTTCGACGATGAACCGGTGCGCCACAAGATTCTTGATCTCATCGGTGACCTGTACCTGCTGGGTGTCCCGATTCAAGGTCGCATCGTGGCTTACAAGTCGGGTCACGCATTAAATCACGAACTCTGCCGGGCGCTGCTTAAGCAGTACCGTGAACAGCGTCGTCAGCAATTGACGCAAAGTCACCGCGTGCTGGATATCCGCCAGTTGGCTCGCATCCTGCCGCACCGTTACCCGATGTTGCTCGTCGACCGCGTGCTGGAGATTGAAGGTTCGACCCGTGCGGTGGGCATCAAGAACGTGACCATCAACGAGCCGTTCTTCCAGGGCCATTACCCAGGCACACCCATCATGCCCGGCGTGCTGATCGTCGAAGCCATGGCACAGTTAGCCGGCCTGCTTGTCGGTCAGGAACTCGAACACACCGGACGCCTGGCAGTGCTCCTGAGCATGGACCGCGTCAAGCTCCGCCGCCCGGTCACCCCCGGCGACCAATTGATCCTCGAAGCCAAGACCATCCGTGTCCGCCGCCAACTTGCGCACATGATGTGTACCGCCTATGTCGGTGACGATATCGCTGCCGAAGCCGAGATCAAGTTCATGCTCATCGACGACGAAGAAGCGTAATTGCAGTCGGACTGTGTTGGCTGAACCACAGAGTCACAGAGACACAGAGCCCGAAAAAGACAGAGAAAAACTCTTTTTATTTATTCCTCTGCGTCTCTGTGCCTCTGTGGTTAAGATAATAACGCAACGACATTCAAAAGGACTCCGCCATGCCCGCCAAGCTTTCTGCGTCCAGTGAGAAGATTAAGACTGCGATTTTTGCAGGCAAGATTCTGCCTTCGATGAACTTTGTCGAAAAGGTCTGGGCGATCTGTGCCCGGATTCCGGAAGGTAAAGTTGTGACGTATGGCGACATCGCAACCAAACTCAAAAGCAAAGGGTATCGCGCGGTGGGGATGGCCATGAACCGCAATCCCTATTCGCCGGATGTGCCTTGCCACCGCGTGGTGGGCTCCACCGGCAAGCTCACCGGCTATGCAGGCGGGCTGGACAAGAAAGCCAAAATCCTCAAAAAAGAAAAAGTTCCCATGGCCAATGACAACACCGTTGATCTGGCCCATGCACGCCACCGACTGTGATGGGTTTGCGTCATGATTGACGATTTAAGGGTCGAACTGACTCGACACAACTTTCGATCACTTGAGCACCGGGTGTCAACCCGGTGCCCCATGGATCATCGTATGCACAACGGGCACCGGGTTAACACCCAGTGCTCAACTTTGAAATGATGTGCATCATATCCCTGCGCGGGAATGACGAAATATGAAGTGATATGCAGCTGCATGATTGGGAATGGATTAACTAAATTTAGTCAACACAGATGAACTTGTTCATACCTGTGCAGCATGCCAAAATCTGTCCGATAACCATGTGTGATCGGCTGAAAAACTGGAAGTTTTACCAAACAATATGGAATTGGGACTACATTCAAGTCCCGGTTTGTTCGACAATAACCGTAAAGGTAACTGGCAATATCCGCTGGACATCGGTACGTTCAGGTTTGAATTGTCGGCTACCCATGAGGACGAGTAACCGGGGAATGATTGGTGATCAGATCGTCCGGGGGTTCGGATATGGGAAGTAAATGACCACAATGCCCCAACAGGCTTCGAGTATTCCCGCAGATGGCAACTCCCTGGGGTCGGCTTCGACTCACAGCAGTCATCGTCCCGACACCGCCACCGCCAACGCAGCCCATCAACCCGCATCACCCCGACTCACCAAACTTCAGCAGGCACTCGTTGCCCAGGTCTTCGAAGACGATCAGGAATACCAGGACTTCGGCAAGCCTGAAACCGAACTCAGTCAAACTCCCAATATGGTCAACTACTGGTTTGCGACCAGTGGCCAGGAGACCACCCCCGAAGAGATTTTCGAACATCTGCATTGGGGCGGGACCTATGTCTTTCTCACCGAAGACTACGACGAAGCCGTCAGCGTCCAGCAGGCCTTCCATGACAAGGGCGGCTTCATCATCGAACAGCCCATCGCCCCGATCCGCACCAAGATCCTGGGCATGACCATCCCGCTGATCTCGAAAAAGGGTTACTACTTCATCGCCCGTAAACTCCAGTTGATCATGCCCGGCACGACCACGGAGCGGTTCACCTACCACGTCCAGTTGGCCAAGAACGAAAACGCTGAGTACGGCTATGTCGTCCTCAAGGAAGTACCTTCACTGGACAACGTGGTCTGGCGACTTAAGGAAAAACACCCGCAGCTGGATCATGAAGTGATCCTCAAGCGCGCTCGCAAACTCGTGGACAGCGTTTTCCCGATCTTCCTCTCACGTGAGACAGCCATCCTCAACATTCTCCAGCGTGATATGCCCGAGGACTACCGTCACCGCGTGCCCAAGGTCATCGGCTATGAAAAGGACTCACGCGGCTTTGTCCGGCGGTTGTATCTGAACTGGATGCGCCTTGGCGGAAAGCCCATGAGCCAGATCGAATTTGCCATGCAGTCCGCGGACCTGCTGCGAACACTGCATGACAAGGGGGGCATGATCCACCTGGACCTGCGCCTGGATAACATCATCATCTCCAACGGCCAGGTTGGCTTTGTCGACTTCGGCTCAGCTGTGCGTGTGGGCGAAGACCTCACCGAAAGCCCGATGCTCACCACCTTGTTCGAAGAGATGATGCGCACCAGCCAGATTCAACGGCTGCTGGGCAAATGGAAAGACACCGGCCGCGTCACCAGCCGGATCATCTCCGACCAACACCAGCGCGTGGATAAAGCCATTGACTTTTTCTATCTTGCGGTGCAGATGAACCGACCGCATAACAATCCCGAGTTCCGCGATCAGATTCATTACAGCAAGGAATCACTCGAAGCCCGTCAGATCAATAATCTCACTGGCTCGATTCTCCGCCCTGAAGACCCCCAACGCCCGGTCTTCCGATCAGCGATGGATATTCTTAATGGTCTAAAACGCATCGAGCGCCGACTCTACGATGCCAATCAGCATCCCAGTCAACTCGCTGAGTCCGAATAACGGATGTTATTCTTATCGTTCTGATCATCTTGATGACAAAATGGTTGTCATCACAATTTTGTTCCTGTGATATGGAATAAAGCGCTTGGTTGGCGCGTTTGGCCAGTACCATGAATGAACAAACACCCGCCAAAAAATCGTCGTCTTCTGTCTTTACGATCCTGGGTCTGAGCCTGCTGATTCTCGGCGGGGGGATCTGGTTGATGCTCAGCCCGTCCAATGGTGCTGAACCGTCGGATACCGTTGGTGGTCAAGACGCGACTGTTTCGGGCGATCATGGGACGCCAATTCCTTCACGCCTGGCAACCGTCAAAGGCAATGTCGTTCATCTGACGAAGTGGGGTTACGACGTGGACAAAGCGTTTGCGCTATCCAAGGAGACCGGTAAGCCGGTGTTGATGATGCTCACAGCCGACTGGTGTGGCCCGTGTCAGGTGCTCAAGAAGGAAGTTCTGAGTTTGCCCGAAGTCGATGAACAGATTCAAGCCAGGTTCACGCCGGTGGTGTGGGATTTGACCGAGCCGTCGGAAGCGGACATCAAGCTTGCTGAGAAGTGGCAGGTCGGTGCAGGTATTCCCGAGATGCTGATTTTTGATGCTCAGGGTGACATGCCCGTGAAGCGCATCATGGGTGCCGTACCCCAGAGTCAGTTTGAAAAGTGGTTGACCGGCGGGACCGCGGGTTGATTACAGGGTTGACCCGATGATCCGTTACTTTGAATTCTGTATAGAGCGCTAAACCGCAAGCGGGATTGATGGGATTTAATATCGCACTGTCAGGCCGCCGGGGGTGGGTTTACCGAACTCACCGTTGGTGGCTGTGGACGCATCGACTTTCATGTCGGAGATATTGCGCCCCATGCGCTTTTTGATCGATGTTAGCAGGGCGTCGAGTTCTTGCTTTTCACCTTCAGCAACCAGTCTCACCCGACCATCGGGCAGGTTCATGACAAAACCTGCGACAGCACAGTTCTCTGCACATTGACAGGCTGTGTAGCGAAAACCCACGCCTTGAACGTGACCTGAAAAATGGATGGTGTAGCGGTGCATGATTGTTGATTTGGGATTTTCACAAATGTGTGGTCTGTCATTCCCGTGCAGGCGGGAATCCAGTGGCATACAGTTGACGCTTGCAAGTTCCACTGGACTCCCGCCTGCGCGGGAGTGACGAGAAAAACGCTTGCGCAAATTCGAAATGTCTCTCTTATCCTGCTTCGATTCTGGCCAGTTCTTCGTCATCAATATCAAAGTTGGCGTAGGCCTTTTGGACATCGTCGTGGTCTTCGAGGTTGTCCATGAGGTTGTAGACTTTTTCCGCGTCTTTGCCGGTACAGGCCACGGTGTTGTCGGGGACCTTGGTCAGTTGTGCCGAGTCGGTTTCGATGCCTGCTTTTTCGATGGCTTCGCGGACGGTCATGTAGTCCGCGGTGTCGGTGACGACGAGCCATGCTTCGTCTTCGTCGATGACATCCTGCGCGCCAGCTTCCAGGGCGATGTCCATGAGTTGTTCTTCTTCGACCTTGTCCTTGGCGATGTAGATTTGTCCCTGTGATTTGAAAATGTAGGACACGCAGCCGGAGGTGCCGAGGTTGCCGCCTGCGCGTTCGAAGATTTTGCGGATTTCGCTGGCAGTGCGGTTACGGTTGTCGGTGAGGATGTCGAGCATGACAGCAACACCGTTGGGGCCGTAGCCTTCGTAGACGATTTCTTCGTAGGTCTCGGTATTGCCTTCGCCTGAGCCCTTTTTGACAGCATTGGAGATGGTGTCCTTGGGCATGTTCTCGGCTTTGGCTTCGTCGATGGCATAGCGCAGGGTCAGGTTCGTTGCCGGGTCACCGCCCCCGTTCTTGGCTGCAACGATTATGGCACGGGCGCACTTGCTCCAGATCTTGGATCGCTTGGCGTCCTGGCGTGCTTTACGGTGTTTGATGTTCGCCCATTTACTGTGACCAGCCATGTGTTGTATCTCCGAATTGAAAAGAGGGACACATTTTACGGAAAATTTAATAGTTTGCCTGATGTTTGTGAGAGAATTGTTTGGAAACAATTATGTTACTGTTATAATATCCACCAATCTTTAGATGATGATCGGGCTCTGCTTGTTGGCACGAGACGCCCTGAAACGGAATTTGTGGCACAAGTTCTTGATATCACTAGGTTAATCCGTTTTGATACCTTGCGTCGTACCGGCCAAACCTCATGTGAGGGATGTGATATCGCTTGAACTTGCAGGGCAAAGGATTTGTCAGGCTGTTTGGCAGCATCTTCTTTTTCCCATTCTCAACCAGTTGTTAGGCATCAGTAACACAACGTCAGGTCCCCGTCGGACTTGCATCACGTTTACGGTTTTGGGCAGAACATACCTTTTCAGGAGAATGGCAAATGTTAAAAAACCGCACATGGCTCATCGTCGCCACCCTCATCGCCGGTTTGGTCACCGGCGCTATGGCTGACGATTCGGTCGAGCAACAACTCAAATCGCTGCAGGCACAACTCAAGGCGGTGCAGCAGACCAATGCACAGTTACAAAGTCAGGTCGCTGAATTACGCAGCGCCAATGATGCCAACTGGCTCAACGAACGACGTGCTGAAGAAGTCAAATCGCTGGTCAAGGAAGTGCTCAATGACGCGGACACCCGTGCGAGTCTGCTTGAAGGTGGTATGTCCGCTGGTCACAACGGCAAGAACTTCTTCCTGGCCTCCGAAGACGGCAGCTTCCTGCTGAAAATCGCAGGGCAGATTCAGTTCCGCCACATCTGGGCACACCAGGACAATGCCTCGGATGAAGACGACACCGGCTTTCAGGTGCGTCGCATGAAGCTTAAATTCAGTGGTCACATTGCTGACCCCAAGCTGACCTATGCCATCAATCTCGAAGGGGATCGCGATGGCGGTGAAGTTAGTGTTTATGAAGTCTTTTTCGGCTATGACCTTGGCAATGGCTGGGGACTCAAAGCCGGCACTTTCAAGATACCGTTCCTGCGTCAGGAACTCATCAGTTCTTCCAAACAGATGGGCGTTGATCGCTCACTGGTCAACGAGTACTTCACGCTTAATTACTCCGACCAGGTTCAGCTGGCTTATGCAGCAGACAAATTCAAGCTGGCCTTTAGCATCAGCGATGGTGCCAATGGTGGTTTGGATGATATCGGTGCCGATGCCGTGGATTATGCCTTGGCATTGCGTGGTGAATTGCTCCTGGCGGGTACCTGGAAGCAGTTTGACGACGTGACGGCATGGTCCGGCGATGACACCGGCCTGCTGCTGGGTGCTGCAATCTTCTTCTCCGAAGGTGATGCCGCCAACAGTGGTACCGCTGATTACACCGCCTGGACGGTTGACGCTTCAGCCGAAGTCGGCAGCCTGGGTCTGTTGATTGCCTACATGGGTGCGGATATCGATCCGGACTCGGGCACCAGTGTCAGCCCGTGGGGTCTGCTGGTTGAAGCCGGTTACCAGATCATTTCTGACAAACTCGAACCGTTTATTCGCTGGGAATTCATCGATCACGATTCAGCAAGCTTTGAAGACCTGGAAGTGTTGACCTTCGGTTTGAACTGGTATCTGCGTGGCCACAATGCCAAACTCACCACGGACGTGCTGTGGGTTTATGATGGCAACTTCGGTTCCAATCCGTTTGGTGCAAGCACCTTCACCGACGGCCTTGGATTCTCGGAAAGCTACTCCGCTGGCAGCGGTGCCGTCACCGACGACATCATCGTCTGGCGTACCCAGTTCCAGCTACTGTTCTAATTTGATCATCACTTAGGATGAGTTGATGATTCTGCCCGACCGATCAAGGCGGCCTGATGAAAGTCAGGTCGTCTTTTTTGATGCGCAGCTTTCAGCGTGTTGCCTGTCTGATTGAAACAGGTGATCAGATTAAAGCCGTGTTGTTCCTGCGACACGGGTTGTCTTGTACGACATGTAACAGGATGACCCGTGACCCGGGAGGTTCATGGCTTTTGTAGAAAGGAATCACCAGCAATGACATCATTGATTTGCATGCTGCTCATCTGAACGCAAAGCAACGCGTCCGTTCGCCTAATGCCGCTATGACACCGTTTTGCGTAGTGCTCAGTAAGATTCGGGTTGCAGTGAGTCATGTTAGCATTGAGTTAATTGTCATTGCTAACAGAATGCTCACGCTGGGCTAACAATACCAAACAAAGCCATCCCTATACTGCCGATCCGTTGTATGAATGGATTAATGCAGATTTCCACTTTTTCAGGAGAATGGCAAATGTTTAAATCTCGTACCATGCTTTTCGCTGGTGCCCTGGCAGCAAGCCTCACCGCAGGTGCTTTCGCCAGTGACAACTCTGTTAACGAACAACTCAAGGCTTTGCGTGCCGAATTGGATGCCGTCCGTGCAACCAATAACAAGCTGCAAGGCGAAGTTGCTCAGCTGCGTACCGCCAGCGATGAAAACTGGCTCAACGAACGTCGTGCTGAGGAAGTCAAGTCCTTGGTCAAGGAAGTCCTCGCCGATGCCGACACCCGCGCCAGCCTCCTCGAAGGTGGCATGACCGCTGGTCATAACGGCAAGGCATTCTTCATGGCTTCCGAAGACGGCAGCTTCAGCATGACCCTCGGTGGTCAGATTCAGTTCCGTCACATCTGGACCCACCAGGATGACAATTCCACTTCCGACTCCGACGACACTGGTTTCCAGGTTCGTCGTATGAAGGCCAAGCTTAAAGGCCACGTCGGCAGCCCCAAGATTTCCTACGAACTCGTGTTCGCCGGTAGCCGTGAAGACGGCAGCGTCGAAGTCGAAGACGTCAAGCTGGGTTACAAATTCGGCAACGGCGTGAAGCTGGCTTTCGGTAAGTTCAAGATCCCCTTCCTGCGTGAAGAGCTCACCAGCTCCTCCCGTCAGCTTGCTGTGGATCGTTCCACCGTCACCGAATTCTTCACCCTCGACCGTTCTGAACAGGTTCAACTGTCTTACGGTACCGACACCTTCAACCTCGCTGTCTCCATTAACGACGGTGCTGACGAAGAGTTCTCCACCATCGACGAAGATGAAGCCGAATTCGCAATCGCTGCTCGTGCTGACGTTGCTCTGATCGGCAAGCTCAAGCAGACCAAGGACTTCTCCGCATGGTCAAAAGATGACACCGGCCTGTTCCTCGGTGCGGCCATCTTCTACCAGGCTGGCGATGCCAACAATGCTGGCAGCGGTTCCAACAACGGTGATGGTGACTACACCTCCTGGACCATCGACGGTTCGTTCGAATCAAACGGCTTTGGTCTCTACGCAGCCTATGTCGGCGCCGACATGGACTTCGACTCTGGTGCTGACCGCAGCCCCAACGGCGTCCTGATTCAGGGTGCTTACCAGATTATCCCCGACAAGTTTGAACCGTATGTCCGCTGGGAATTCCTCGATGGCGATGTCTCTGGCGAAGAAGAACTTCAGATCCTGACCTTCGGTTTCAACTGGTATCTCAAGGGTCACAACGCCAAGTTCACCACCGACATCGTGTGGGTCTACGAAGGCGAAGAACCCTCGAGCAACCCCTGGGGTAACAGCGAATTTTCAAACGGTTTGGGCTTCGGCGATCATGACGATGCCACCAACGATGACTTCTTCATCTGGCGTGCACAGTTCCAACTGCTCTTCTAATTTGAGCTAACCACACAATCTGCATAATCCGAGACGGCCTGGTGCATTCACCGGGCCGTCTTTTTTATTGCGGTAACTCAGTGAATTGCGTGGGGTGATTCATGAGTCAAAAACGTGATTGTTTTTCACGGCCAGGGAGCTTCGCCCCCCGGACCCTCTTGCGAGCTTGGAGCGTCATGGCAAGTTGCTTTCGTGTCTTGCATTCAAATGATGGAAGACCATGATGCATTGGGGTTCCACCCCAAACCCCGCCAACGGGCAGCCGTTGGATCGCTGCCCCCGGAAGTGGGGTTATTCGATTGATTCAGAAGGTGCGTTTACAACT
>PAIY01000203.1 GCA_002704825.1 Phycisphaeraceae bacterium | reverse complement strand
TGTGCCCTGGAGTTTTTTGCCTTTGGGGAGGGACGCGACGATGTAGCCTTCATCCAGATGTATCTGAGCACCGAGCGCTTCAAGACCACGAAGATGCAGGTCCACCGGGCGGTCACCGATGTTACAGCCACCAGGCATGGACACGCGGGCCTGACCCCGTTTGGCAAGCAGGGGACCGAGCGTGCAAATACTCGCACGCATGGTTCGGACGATGTCGTAATGTGCAGTGCTCTTGGAGTCATCGTTGGCATGGAGGGTGACATTGCGTCCCTTACCATCGTCACCGTCTCGCTCTGTCGGGCAGCCAAGTGAGTCGAGTAACCGCTGCATATTGCGGATGTCCGCGAGATTGGGACAGTCGCGCAGGATGACGGGTTGGTCGGTGAGCAGGGCGGCCGCCATGAGCGGAAGCGCTGCGTTTTTCGAGCCGTTAATGCGTACCGTGCCGCGGAGTCGTTTTCCGCCCTGAATGATAAATGCGTCCATGTTGGATGTTGTCGCAGATTCATCACACAAAAGCAACCCGACTGCCGAGCGAGAAAGGGCAAAAGATGGTAAAACATGTGGGAAATTTGAATGAACAAGACAGATTTTACCGCAGAGACGCAGAGGACGCTGAGATAGGGCAGACATGAGTTTTTGATGGTTCATGCCAGTGAATTGAGTTCGATTGATTCCAGTCCACTTTGCCAACCTGTTTGAACTCTGCGTTCTCTGCGTCTCTGCGGTGAAAATGTCTTGAAGAAAAAATACTCCAAGGAAGCACACATGTTCGAACTCGAATCACTGATCAAGGACGTCCAGGATTACCCCAAGCCCGGGATTGTTTTCAAGGACATCACGCCATTATTGGCCAGCCCCAAGGGTTTGGCGATGTCGGTTGAACAGATGGCCAATCCTTTCCGCGGCAAGGGCATTGACGTGGTGGTCGGTGCTGAGAGTCGTGGTTTTATTTTCGGTACCGCCATTGCTCAGGCTTTGAGCGCCGGCTTCGTGCCGATCCGCAAGCCCGGTAAACTCCCGCGTGAAATCCGTAGCATGGAGTACGAACTGGAGTATGGCAAAGATAAACTCGAGATTCATGCCGACGCCGTTAAGCCGGGCCAGAAGGTGCTCATGGTCGATGACCTGCTGGCTACCGGTGGCACGCTTGACGCATGCTGTCAGCTCATTGACGGGCTGGGCGGTGAAATCGTCGGCATTACCGTCTTGCTTGAACTGTCCTTTTTGCCCGGTCGAGATAAAGTCAAACGCTTTGGTGATGTGCATGCTGTGATCAGCATCTGACATATGGCATCTAAAACCGTTTCATCCAAAGAAGCACCGCCACCCCGGTTGCCTAAGGGCCATTATTTCAAAGCTTCGCAGCGCCCTTTGCAGTCGTTGCTGTTCCTGTTGCCGTTCATCCTGATCTATGAATTGGGGATGTGGTATTTTGCGACCCATTCCCCCGACGGCGTGGCAAGGGACATATACGCGCGGGCGCTGCTGGAATATTTCTTTCGCATCTTTGATATCACCGGCTATTACCTGCCGGGCTTGATGGTGGTCATTGTGCTTCTGACGATGCACTTTTTCCAGAAGGATCGCTCGGAGATCCCCACGCGGACATCAACCTGTCTGTGGATGGGAGCGGAGTGTTTAGCGCTGGCATTCCCGCTGTTCATCTTTGCGATGGTCTTGGCCAAGGCGAATCTGGCGATGGCTTTGCAGGTACCTGCCACGGAGTTGCATTGGTCGGCGCAATTGGTCTACTCATTTGGTGCTGGGATTTATGAGGAATTACTCTTTCGGCTGATCCTGATTGTGATCCTGCATATGGTGTTGGTTGACGGTCTGAGCTTACCCAAAAAGCCGACCAACATGTTGATCGTGTTGATCTCCGGGCTGGTCTTTTCGCTTTATCACTTCTCCGATTCCAACCCGTTTGATTGGTTTAAGTTCACCTTTTACACCGGTGCCGGCGTGTACTTCGCATTGATATACGTCGTCCGCGGGTTTGGGATCGTAGCAGGGACGCATGCGTTGTATGACGTGCTGGTGGTCCTGCTGAAAATGATGTGAGAACACATCATTTTCAGTCATACAAATGCTCAACCGAAAACGCCTGTGCTGCGTTGACCAGTTCGTCTGGAATCTGATCATGTTTGATGACGGACTCGATGATGATGGGGATGTTGGCATCCACGCGCGGCGCGATGCGTTTACAGGCCTGAATGGTGGCAACGTCCAAGCCCCAGTGTTTACCCGCCATGTCGATGCGACTTAAATGGATTTCCTTGAGCCGATCTGCAAAGCTGGCAAGCATCGCAATGGCAACCGACATCGTCGAATCCACCTGCCGGGCATGGGCGACATCAAAACACCAACTCGCTTCGGGGAGCATGTCAAAGTATTCCATCATCTCCGTTGCTGTGCGTCCCAGCGGTTTACGGTGATCCGAATTTTCAATGCACAGGTAATGTCCCAGATCACGCCAGGGAGCAGGGTCTTCAATCAGATCCGGGTGGACGATGATATTCCACTTGCGCCTAGCGATGGGCTCAAGCATGTCACAGAGCGTTTTTGCGTCAAGGTTGACCAGTTTGCTTGGCGCGTGAAACGACACACTGCGAAAGTCCGAGACATCCAGCCCGTCTTCCAAAGCTTTGAGTAAGGGAGTCAGTTCGTGTTCACGCAGCGCAGAGAGTTCAATGACATCGATGTTGTAGGAACGCAGCACATCAATGGCATGTTGAAAATCACCTTTGGCCAGGCTTCCGCTAGAGAATCCAATTTGCCGTCTCAAAAGATACCGTACCTCCGAATGCATTGTGCCAATGCCTGATGATCGTCAAAAAACAGGGCTTCGAGTGCTTCGTTAAACGTCTCACCCAATTGCTGGACTTCATCAAACAGTTCGTTACCCGTAGCCGTCTGAGGAGTCAGTTGTGTCAGCGTCTGGCGAGATGGCGGGTCATCGAGAATCGCTAAAAAGCGATCATACGCACCAAGCAGTCGCTCTGCTGTTTGCGGGGAACTTAATTGTAACAGGGCATTGCACAGTCGATCCAGTGGGGTCAGGCAAACCTGCTTGAGCAGGACATTAACCATACGGGATTCGGGATGCTCATGGTCAAACAGATGCGTATCCGGATTGGCTTGATCCAGTTCACAGGCAAAGCACATCAGCAGCCCCGAGGAGAACATGAGCTTGCGCGATAAACGGAGTTTACTTTTACGCAGCGCCCACTTGTGATTGGGACTGTCCCATGCTTTCTTGGCATAGTCTACGGTCATGGTCCGCCAATAGCGCACGATGTCGTTGAGCAGAAAACGCGGGACTTCCAACGCTGCTTTTTCATTGGTCAATGCCATTGGCAAACCATCATGGACGTAACGTTGCAAAATCTGCTTCAGAACCCGTTGATGCACATCACTACCGACGATGGCGGTGGACTCAAGAATCATCAGCAGGCGTCGGGTCTGATTGATGTTGGTGTCTTCCTGCCCGCCGATCTGGTGGATCAAATCATGGCTGAACGTCATGTTCCCGAATGTGCCGGTGTTGCCTGGTTTGGCCAGATCAAGATCAGCAAGGATGTTCCCGACCCGTTGGGCGACACGGTAATGCTGCGGGTTGGCACCGGTGTCCAGCAGCAACGTCCAGTCCACGTCCGAACCGCTGGTCCATTCGTTACGTGACAGTGAGCCGAAGACCACCAATGCTGCATCCCTGGGGATGAGGTTGGTGTCATGCTCTGCAATGGCATCATGAATCTGCTTGCGGATGGCTGGGGCGTTTTGCCTGGCGCGGGCGATCGCTGGCCAGTGTTGTTGCCACTGCGTGCAGAGTCCGTCGAATCCGGATTGGTCGTTGGTCGCGCGAGTCATGTGTGTAACAGTGTAAAGATTCTCAAACCGGCTGAAAAGCCATTCACTGCCTTGATTGGCATAAGCGTCACAGACAGATCTGATTTGAATACAAGGGATAAGCAAAATTTGCCTTGCTCGGCGTTGAATTTTTTGATTGGTTTGGAGAATTATTGATTGAAATGGAAAGCGAATATGATGGTTAAAACTGCGATTTTATTGGCATGTGTGCTGGGGATCACAGCCATATCCGCCAACGCCAGCCCGATTGTTGATGGTCGATTTGATGTGGGTGAAGGTTACAACTACGCGATCAGTGTTGCCCCAAGCAGCTACAACGTGGACAAGAACCCCGGTGATCCTGCGACCATGTATTTTTTCCAGGATCCGTCGACCTTTAATTTGTCGGTCTTTGTGAGTCTACCGGCGACTTACGTGGATAACAGCTACGGCGTGAATGCGGTCGGCTGGACCAACAAGGGGCATTCCTTCAAGGATCTGCTCAACAGTGACAAGGCGGATTTTACCGTCAGTATCCACAACCAGACTGTGCTCCAATTCGGCATTGATTACCTCTATCAACCCAAGCACTCCGACGACTGGTTTGCAGGTGTGGATGGGAATGATGGGTTTGCCAGTGATGCCAATGCGATCCTCGGTGCTGCGACTTCCATGCAGTACAACCTGGGGTTGGCAGGCGCTGATCAGTATCTCGATGATTCCCCCAACGCCTCAAGTGACAGCTATGACAACAGCGCGCTGGCGGATTGGATTTTTGAAGCGACCTATGAATTTGAGATTGATGGTGATGTGCTGGGCAATCAGTTCGTTCTAGGTGACGGCGAATGGCTTAACGGCTTTGAACTTTACCTCGATGATCTGCATGCGTCGCCCAACAAGCGATCGGAGTTTGCAGGCATCACACCTCCGCCTCCTTCAGCTGTTCCTGAACCCTCCTCCGCGGCCTTGCTCGGATTGGCTGCGATGGGATTGCTGACGCGTCGTCGCCGTGGTTCACGTCGCTAAACGAATAACAAATCTTGATCATGCAAAAAAGGCACGTTGGGCCAACCCGACGTGTCTTTTTCAATTGGCAAAGGCACGGGCGACCGCGTCATGTGTGATCTTGCCTGCTCGCATATTCAACGCTGAAGCAAATGCCGGATCGTTGGCAATAAGCGTGTCCAAATCGGTGTTTGCCAGCTTGAGTACATACGGCTGTGTTGCATGACACAACGCCTGCGTACTCGTGCGACCCACTGCGCCGGGCATGTTTGAAACACAGTAATGAACCACGTTGTCCACGATAAAGGTCGGTTGGGCATGCGATGTCGGCCTTGATGTCTCGACGCAGCCGCCTTGGTCCACACCCACGTCCACGATGACACTGCCGGGCTTCATGGTCTTGAGGATGTCCCTGGGGATGAGCACGGGGGTTCGCCCGCCGGGGATGAGGACCGCACCGATGATCAAGTCCGCCCGCGCTGCATACTCAGCAATGGCATGCGGGTCGGAGTACACCGTGTGGACATTGGGGGGCATCACGTCATCCAGATACCGCAGCCGATCCAGATTGATATCCATGATCACCACCCGCGCACCAAGACCTGCTGCAATGCGCGCTGCATTGGTTCCGACCACGCCTGCACCGAGCACCAGCACTTCACCCGCTTCGACACCGGGCACACCACCAAGCAGAATCCCGCGGCCCATGGTCGGTTTTTCCAGGTACTTGGCACCTTCCTGAATTGACATTCGGCCGGCAACTTCGCTCATGGGCGTGAGCAGGGGGAGCGTGCCATGCGCGTCGGTGAGTGTCTCGTAGGCCACCGCAGTGATACCTGCGTTCAAACACGCCTGCGTCAATTCATGGCTTGCTGCAAAGTGGAAATAGGTGAAGACGATTTGATTTTGGCGAAGTAACGGCCATTCGTCTTTGAGTGGTTCCTTGACCTTGACGATCATGTCCGCTTTGCCAAAGACCTCTTCTGCGTTGTCGATGAGTGTGGCACCGGCTTGCTCGTAGTCACGGTCTTCATAGCCGCTACCGACACCTGCATTGGTTTGAACAAGGACCTGGTGTCCAGCCTTGGTTAATAACTCCACGCCGACGGGAAGGACGGAGACGCGATATTCGTGTTGCTTGGTTTCTTTGGGAATGCCGATGATCATGAGGTGACCTCCGTACTGCTTAATGGACCTGTTACCATTATGCATTACGCAGTTCAGTGACGCACGGTTTTAGAGCAATTCATACAATTAATCTCTACCTACCGTCACTCCCGCGCAGGCGGGAGTCCAGTGGAAAATGCAAGTGCGCACAGAATGTCACTGGATTCCCGCCTGCGCTGGAGTGACGAAATCATTGCTTACTTGCGTTTGCGGCTTTGGATCCACTTACTGATGGCTTCCTTGCGGGTCGCCCATGCGTTGGGGTCCATGCGAACGCTCAGGAACTTGGCATACATCCCTGTGAAAATCTCCGCGATGCGGCGACAGGAAAGAATGCGTGCTTCGATGACTTCGCGGGGTGACTGTGCTTCATCAGGGTCGGGCAACTTCACGGATGAGAGAATCATCATGTCCGCCTGAAAGGTGAGTTCCCATTGTTCGCTGGAGGCTTCATCGGCAATGATCATGCCTGCCTTGCGAGGCCACTTGCCGGTGACCAGGGCGTCTGCGGCTTCCATTAACCGGGTCGGACCATCGCCGGTGAGTGTCTGCTTGCCACCGACTTCCCAGGCGCAGTCCATGGCCAGCGAGCGGTCAAAGAGAATGCCGATGCTGTCTTTTCGGGACGCACCTGCGACATCAATTTCAACCGAGCCTTCATGCTCTTCGAGAATCCACCACATCCACAGCAGAAACTCGTTACCCAGAAAGTCCTTCATGTCGATGCTGGCAGTTGCCCACGGGACAAGCGGGATGGAGATGTCCTGGCCGGGACCGGCATCTTCGTGGTTCTCCGTTGCACCTGCGGGGGGAGCCGTGAAAGCTGAGGGCCGGATATCTTCAAAGTCGCGCGTCTCACCTTTAGCAGAGAGAATCTGACGAGCAATGCCACCGGATGTCAGTTGATCCAGCTCGATGTTGAAGCTGTCACGCATGATCTTGTGCAGTTCATCCACAATCGCGTTACCGACGGCACCACAGAAGAGTTCCTTACGCTGCAAATCCCAAAGGATCGGCACCATTTTTGATTTACGATATTTCCCCGCTGCCAACTCTTCCTGTAGCTGGCGATTGGTCAACTCATTAGCTTCACGCTTCTCAGCCTTGGAGAGAAAGCCCAGTGAATCATCCTTGGTCGAGGCGACGGCCTGCTCGTGCATGCGTTTGTAGGCCTGCTTGATATCCGAGGGGACTTTGTGTGTGTCGATGCGCAGGGCAAAAAGCAAAGCCGGGCCGAACCCGTTTTTGGCGTAGGTGAATTGCGTGTCAAAAACATGTTCGCCGGTGACAAAACCGACTTCGATTTCCTGAGGCACGCCGATGGACTGTTCCTTGAAGGCAAACTCACTGAGAATGGAGATTGCCGTTTCATCTGCAGCTGCGGGGGCATCGCCGGAGACCGCAAAGCGGCAGAAGGTGGCACGACCGGTGTGAAAGGACATATTGCAAGCGCCTCAAAAATGAGTGTTCAAGTTCAAATCAATGTTCAATAGCAGGCTGATCGTTTACGGCAAAGCTTCAAAGGCTTCATCCATGTTGCGCACGATGGTGAATTTCATCGTCAGTTTCGTCAGGTCAAACAAGTCCTGTACCCGACGGTTCAGACAGCAAAGCACAAGCTTGCCCTGGCGGTTGAGGATGGAGTTGTTGATCATCAGCAGCATCCCCAGCGAAGCGGAGGACAGATGCTCGACTTCTTCAAAGCTGATGATGAGCTTGGGGTCGGTGGCTTTGTCGATGATCTGGACAATCTCCGGGCCGATCTGTTCAGGCGGCATGTTTTGAAGAATGCACTCCGCCAATTTGACGATGTGAATGCCTTCTTCAATGGTGACCGGAAAGGTGCCGTCTGACATGTGAAGCTCCGATGGGAAATATACCTGATACGCACATAATTTAGCGTGTCAGGGGGCCTGCTGCAAAGTCAGGAAGCCCGATTCCTCGCAGCCTGCAACGCTTGGATCGTGCCTTTGGCTTGATTCACCGTTAAACGCTGGACAATCTGGCCGTTGGGATCAATCAGAATCGCCGTTCGTTGCGTCACGCCGTTGTAGTCGCCACCTTTCCATGCACCGTACATTTTGGTCACCTTCGTGTGTTCATCGCCTAACACCGTGAACGGCAACTGATACTTGGCGCGATACACATCCACCATGTCCGGCATCTCAACACAAATGGCAAGCGGCATCGCATTCACCTCGCCGAGCTTGCGGATTAAGCCGGTGAACTCGTTGGCCTGGCAGGCGCAGGCGGGTGTGTCACTGAGCGGGAAGAAGTACAGCAGGACCCATTGGCCACGCAGGCCGCTAAGCTGGACCATCTGCCCGTCATGGTTCTGCAGCGTGAAGTCCGGCGCGGTGCGCGTCTGGGTGGGGGTCATGTGACGGTGTGTCGTGGGGGTGGTTTCACAGCCAGTGAGGGTAATCACTGACAGGATGACGGTCAGGAAAGTAATGAGGTGGGCGTGTCGCATTTGCACAATTGCTCCAGCGTTATAGGATGAACAGACTGTTGGTACGAAACTTTATCAATGTAACGGGATTTGCGCATGAGTGACAACTATCCACAGGTCAAAATGGAAACTTCTGAAGGCACGTTGACCATCGAGCTTTGGCCCGACGTCGCACCGGGACACACGGAAAACTTTCTCAAACTCGCACGCCAGGGATTTTATGACGGCTTGACTTTTCATCGCATTCTCCCTGAGTTTGTCATTCAAGGCGGTTGTCCTCGCGGTGATGGCACCGGTAACCCGGGTTGGACCATCAAAGCTGAATTCAACGATCGTAAACACGAAAAGGGTGTTCTGTCCATGGCACGTTCGGCAATGCCAGACTCGGCAGGCAGCCAATTTTTCATCTGCCTCGGCCGTGAACGTTGTCAGCATTTGGACGGTCAATACACAGGCTTTGGCAAAGTCCTCCAAGGCCTCGACGTCGTGGACAAGATTGCTGCCACCCCGTTGACCGACATGCGTGCCGGCTCACCGGTCAAGGCTCCGACGATCAACAAGGTCACCATTCTCGGTGAGTGATTGCAACCGTTAAATAGCCAAAAACAAAAACACCGTGATGTGAATGTCACGGTGTTTTTTTATGCGTGTCTGTCAGCTGGAGTAGCTCAAAAATTGAATCGCCATACTGTTATGCATAGATTGTGCTCAATCAATTGAATGCTTGGTTGTCATCTCATTGCCTTGGCGAGCCGGCTCGTGTCGAGCCGGTCCGGCTCCTTACGCACCACTTGAGACTGTCCCATTCAGAGCGACATAGGCTTTCTGGATGTTGGTGTAAGTGTCACCGACGATGTAGTAAACCATGTTGTCATGACGCCATGCGATGATCGGGTGGTTGCTTTCCGGGCCGCGGATGCGGAAGACCTTGTCTGGGACCAGGTCCAACGTGCCGTCATCGGGGGTGATCCAGAGACTGATGGTGTCGTTCTTGCCGGTGGGATTGATGGACTTGTAAATCAGGTGGGCGGCTTTCCCGTTGGGGATGGCACACGGACCAGCGCCAGCGAATTTGTAGCCGGCATTGCTCAGGTCCAGACAGGGATAGGCTTTGCCACCCAGATGTTCGCTGATCACTTTGGGCATCTCTTCAATGCCGTGCGGGTTGGTAGCGAAGTTGTGCAGACGGGTGAGTTCCTTGGAACAGGTCGTATGACGATTGGCGAAGCGATCCACCTGTGAAGTCGGCAGGATCGATGCTGCGGTGTAATCGTTGAAGCCGGGGATGTGTTCGGAGTCGGCCTTGGCGGAGTACTCAAAGCCGGGGGAGACGACAGGTTGGTTAAAGTACATGAAAAGTGAGAGGCAAATCGCCACCGCTGCAGCCAGACCACTGAGCATTGCTGTCACCTGGTAAGGGCGAATGCGGGCGATCACCGCGTCCTGCTGCTCGTCAATGCTCGGTTCTTCGAGCATCTGTATCACCGACTGCTTGAGCATGTCAGGCATTGGCGGGCAGTCGGAGGTCATACACCGGCAGACGCTGTCACGCAGCTGCTGCTGATGGGCGACACGTGCTGTGGCATTGGGGTCCATTTTCATGTGCTCCAACAGACGTAGATTCTGATCCACGTCCAGTTCACCGTCAGCAAAGGCGGCCAGATATTTTTTACATTCGTTGCTGTTCATAGCTACACACCTGATATATCAATACCAACTTAAGATATCGACACTTTTCCCCTTGGGAGTCTTTGACATGGCCTTACTCGGCCACAGAAATTCCATGTTCCTCAGCCAGTTCAGCCAGCTGTTCAGACAGAACGCTTCGGGCACGATAGAGTCGGCTCATCACCGTCCCTAATGCCACGCCGAGCACATCGGCTATTTCCCGGTACTTCAAACCTTCCACCGCCCAGAGCAGTAGCACTTCGCGGTAGTGGTCGGGCAACTCGTGAATCGCGTCCTTGAGACGATCATCCACTTGTTCCCAGTCCAGGGTTTCCAAATCCCAGCAGGGACTTGGCAGATTGATGTCATCCGGTGCCGATTCATGCCCGAGATCTTCCACGAGGGTTGGCGCGCGTTTGGCTTTGCCGATCTTCGTGTAAAACGCGTTGTGAAGAATCTTGAACAGCCAGGGTTTGATCCCATTCTCGCGCAGTTCAAAACTCGACTCAGCACGCAGGGCTCGCAGGAATGTCTCCTGCACCAGATCCGATGCTTCGTCTGGATGGCGGGTGAGATGAAAGGCCATTCGGTAAACCGAATCCATCTCTGCCATCATCAACTGTCTTGCTTGACTATGAGCCACTTTTCTATACTCCTGCCAACATTACCCGGCGCTGGCAGACATTATTCCACAGTCAAAAAGAAAGTTGAACGGAAATTTGGCGTTTGGGACAACTCGCAGAATGTGTTTTGTTCACCTGATGATGGGGCCAAGTCGCATTGGGATAGGGTTATCGGCGGATTTCAAAGGTCCCAAACCAGAATGACTGCTGGGGCATGGCTGTGAGTTGGGGCTGGCGTGCATCTCTGCCGGATACTTGGCCGTGGCCCGCAAGTTGTTTTAAACCAGAGACTTTGAGCCATCGAGGCAGGTCACGATCCAGATCCACTGACGTTTGCATGCCGTTACAGACCAAGAGATACCCGCTGCCTTTTTCTTCGTTCACAGAGACGAACCCCGACCAGTTCACACCGTCAGGCTCCGTGCCGATGGGGTACACCGTACCCGCATGAATCGCATGACGATGCTCTTTCCACAAGTCCACCAAAGGGCGAACCTGCTCGAAATACTCCGAAGGCAAATTCGAATTTTCGAACCAACCCAGCGGCTGACAGAACATCAGCGGTGCAAACAAACTCTCCGGCGAGACATGCTGCGGGGCCAGCGGATCGTTGGCATACAGTTCGGTGTTTCGTGTGTTATTCAGGAACATCATCCGCATCCGCATCGGGTCCACCCAGCGACTCAGTTGCCAGAAATTTCGCAGCGTTTGATGCGGCCAGTAATTGTGCCAATCACTGTATCGGTTGGTTACAAACAGGGGCCCGCAATCGATGCGACCGAAATAGCCCGGCCGACGATTGAGCGTGATATCCAGATCGACAACGATCTGGTTGTTGGACTGTTTGGCCAAGGCATCGAAAAACGCATTGAGATTGGCTTCACCACGCGGGGTTCGTGAGTCGATGGCATCAAACTTGAAATGACGGATGCCATACTTGCGATGCAAACTAATGACGGTGTCCACGTCTTTTTGCCAATTGGCAAAATTCTTGGAACTATCTGGTGCATACCACAGACCCAACACCACCCCAGCATCCTGGGCAGCGGTGAGAATTGGTTCAAAGCCATTGGGAAAACGCACCGGGTCCGGCGTCCAGAAGTCCGATGCCTGATCCTGAAAACCTTCCCACTGACCGTTGGCAACTTTGGCGTCCACCGAGTTGGCTGTGCGACCTTTCTGCCAACCGTCATCAAGTTGAATGACTTCGACACCCAGTCGTGCACCCGCCTGGATTTCCTTGAGAATGAACGCTTCATTCATGCGTGCATCCTGATTGCGGTCGCCCCAGGTGTTGGAGAGAAAGTTGATTTCATGCGATGCCATGCGTTTGCGTTGAGCCTGATGCAGTGCGCGGGTCTGCCCGAGTTTGCCCCCGGTGTAGTTAATGATCTGCCAGGGATAAGCACCATCTTCTCGGAGTTTGGCTGTAAAGCCACCTTCCTTCTTGGAGACAATTATCAGGTCCCAATTCGACTGTACCGTGCGAATCTCCGGCAGGGGACCAAGTTTGATGGCGATCTGACCCGTCTCATCCAGCACGTTTTCAAACACAAATAAGTTGCCTTTGAGTTTGTGACTTTCTGCTGGATGCAATAGCCAATCATCAACCTGTGCCAATTCATTGTTGTGATCTGTGACATCCTGTAGCGTCACCGACGTGAGCATCGTGTGCTGTGGCAGATTCAGTTCAATCGTATCAGGCTGCATTCCCACCAGACGGGCATAGGCATCACCGGGTGTCATCCGCCTGGAAGTCAGCACGAACAACCCACAAGCGATGAGTATCGCAAACAACGCACCGGATAAACTCAAGGTGGTCACCAGGCGGTAACGTCCCAGATGCCGGGGCTTGCTGTGTTCTGAAGTCATATCGGACCCTCTATATTCAGAGCGTTCTGTCAAAATCCCTGCGACTTATTGGAACTATCGGCCTATTTTTGACGCGAATTTCGTTTACAGGTCCAAATCATGACCAAAGATATAAAAACACCGACAGACATTGCATCTGTCGGTGTTTGATATTTAATTTTGAGTTGCCGTTTGTATTTCTTCAGGGGGGAGCTTCTTGGGTAGCTTCCGAAGGTGGGGGTTAATCCGTGATCTTTTCCTGCCGGTTGGAATGTCCTGCATAGAACGCATCCGCAATGGTGTCCACTTCGTTGAATTGGATCAATGCCTGTTTGCCATGCAAATGACAGGTCCGCCCATCACGCCAAGCCCATTCGCCGCGACG
>PAIY01000202.1 GCA_002704825.1 Phycisphaeraceae bacterium | reverse complement strand
TGTTGACCTGCCTTTCAAAGTGCGTCCAGACTCATGAGATTCTCTCATAATGACTGGACTAGGTTTGAGGGGGCAGGTCAGTGTTTTCTGCTTCTTGTTAAAGCTAACTGTTATCCATGTTGCATAACCAGATAGCAATAAAGCTAAACCAGCTATCACATCACCAGCATCAATTGTCACAGGCATTATTTGAACCTAATATTTTTGCTACCAGAAAATGCTTTTTTTAAAGTTTTCCTTAGCTCATCAGTTATGTCTCTTGTTATTTCTTCTTTAATTTCCGAAACGTTTTCTTCAATATTCTCGGTATTTTCGCGAATCAATTCATCCCGGCTAAATTCTCTATCGCAAGAAGTGCAAGTAATCACCTGCATGGCTTCATCTAATCCTTCATCGTAAGAAAATTCAGTGCATCCACATGTAGGACACAATAATGTGACGTTTCTATCGTATTTCTCAGGTTTCATGCCCTATCTCCCAAAAATGATCTAATGAAATGATTAACCCAAATATTCTGCTGGTATTAAACACGTATTACAGTAAGAAAATTCAGAAGCATCGTTATCACTGCAAGCAAAACCCTAACAAAACTAATTCTAACAGACTAATGGCTTACTACCAAGAACTAAATTTGTAAATATTTGGCTCCCTATCCAAAAGAATAGCAACACGGGGTCAGCCCCCGTTTTTTACAGGATCAGAAAAGGGGGGCAGAAAAAGGGGACAGGCAGAAAAAGGGCAGAAAAAGGGGACATTCTACTTTATCGAGCTTTTCGTCCCGTGATGGCGGGTGTCCAGTAAAATTTGCAAGTGTAAACAGCATGCCACTGGATTCCCGCCTGCGCGGGAATGACGTAATCAGAGGATCAAAAAAGGGGACATTCTACTTTATCGAGCTTTTCGTCACTCCCGTGATGGCGGGTGTCCAGTAAAATTTGCATGTGTACACAGCATGCCACTGGATTCCCGCCTGCGCGGGAATGACGTAATCAGAGGCTCAATGGAGAATAATTATTTGAACTGCTCGAATCTTCACTTTCCTTCACTCCTGCGAAGTCCGTAATGACGGACGATAAGACAGTATGGAGATTAATTACTTGAATTGCTATAGCTGAGTCAACTTGACTCGGTTGGATTGTGGTGGGGGGAGATATGGGTTTTCAGGGGTATCGGTTAAGCACCGAATCGGCTCGACACGAGTCCGACTCGCGAAGGCAAAAGGCTGGCGACACGTCATCGCAAATACAATCATCTCACTCGGGTTGAATATGAATCGCTGATCCATCGGGTCGGGCGTGGTAGGTGGCAATACCATCACGAACGCTGACGTTGCTTGTGGTGTCGCCTTGTGTGACTTTGACATTCTGCCAAGTTGATGGGACGCGGGTGTTGAGCGTCATGGGAAGATCATAAAACTGTGGGTCTGCAGCGCAGGTGAGTTTGAGTGTGATACTGTTGTCATTCTGTTTGACCGTCTGGACCTTGGCGGTTTGGCGTTGGGTTTCGTATTGATGGATCGAGATGTGGTCGGTGATCCAGAGTTGATTGGCATCACGTTTGGAAGCCATGTAGTCGAGGAGTTGGTAGTAGAGGTCCTGGTTCATGGGCCAGAAGTCCTGCCACTTGGTGATCATGGGGGCGCGACGTTCAAGGCCATGGATGATGACGTAGCCTGCATCCTGCTGGTCGATGGCCTGGTCGACGATGCGGGTGTATTGTTCGAGCTTTTTGAGATGGTAGACGGCACCGTGATCCTTGAAGGGGGGACGGGTGATGAGATTGTTTTCCTTGAGGATTTGCTCGAGCTCTTCGCGGTTGATGTTCCACTTACCTTTTTTCACACCGGGCTTGGCCCATGAGATAAGTCGGGGCTTTTTGCCTGGGATGGTGTCGAGGATGCGTTGGTTGCAATCGCCGATTTCGTGTTGGGCATCTTCGAAGTCTTTGACGCCTCGGTGGGTCATGGTGTGGTTGCCGTAGACCATGCCGGTTTTCCAGAGTTCTTCTTCCCATTTGGCGCGGTGCTTTTTGTACTCACCTTTGCCGGGGTTGATGTAGAACGTGCCGATCATGTTACGTTCGATGAGTGCGGGGATGGCCACCTGAAAATGGCTTGGCCAACTGTCATCGTAGAGAAGCATGAAGGCAGCGGTGTGATTGTCCTGCCAATGGGCGATGGTGGTTTGGCCGGGTTGATCCTGAGCGTGGGTGGATTGAGTCAGCATTGTGAGACTTGCCATGAGCATCCCGATGATGAAAGTAATGCGAAGATTGGTCATTGGATTCCCCTATCAAGTTTACACTTTGCGTATAACAGTGCCATTGTATCATGCGAGATGATAAAGGCAAGCTTCCGGGGGTGATTTATTGGACGGAAACAATGGATGACGCTTGTTCATATTCTGATCTGTCGGTATCTTGTACATAATGAACCGCATTGACCAAATATTCGCAAAACATGCCCAAAATGGTACCAAGGCGTTGATGCCTTACCTGACCATGGGCGATCCTGATATTCAGACCTCAGCCCGATTGATTCATGCTGCCCAGGAAGCTGGCGCGAGCATCTGCGAGTTGGGTTTCCCGTTCTCCGATCCGGTTGCCGATGGCCCGACGATTCAGGCATCGATGACCTGGGCGTTGGAGCATGGCATCAAGGCCAAAGACATTTTGCAAATGGTTGCTGAAAATCGCAGCCAACTGGATGTCGGTTTGGTGGCGATGGTCAGCTATTCGATCGTGCACAAAATCGGTGATGGCAGCTTCATCAAAGATGCCATCGACGCAGGCATTGACGGGTTCATTATCCCGGATTTGGCATATGAAGAATCAGCTAAAGTCCGTGAGTTGATCCTCGAAAACGGCGGCATTCTGAGTTTTCTCATTGCTCCGACGACCCCGGACGCCCGTGCGATGGAGATTGCCAAGGCGAGCACAGGTTTTATCTATCTGCTTGCCAGGGCGGGAATTACCGGCGAACAAAGTGACTTGCCACCCGATTTGGCACCCCGTGTTGAAAAATTACGCGAAATTTCTGAGCTTCCTATTACAGTTGGGTTCGGGGTTTCGACCGATAATCATGTTAGACAAGTGGTATCCGTCGCCGATGCGGCGATCGTGGGATCGGCGATTGTTCGGCGTATATCCGAGGCTCGTGAGCGCGGGTCGGACGCAGTGGTCCAGGCGACTGGCGCTTTTATGAGTGATTTGGCACGAGGCTTGACCAGGGCCCCGGAAGGTTGTGAAGCTTCTCAGTGAACTTGTGCATGGGGAAGTGTGACGTTGACAACCTGAAGGGATAAGGCAACGCGACGGATCGTGTTGCAAGGGAAGGGTGAATGAGCCAGGGCCAGCGAAAGGGCTGGAAGATGCATCAAATGCGCATCAGCCTTGGTACGATCTGGACTGCGATTCTCTGCCTGATAGGTGTGGCATTATTGCTCCAACCTGTCCCGAGTGTGGTTGATGATCCGGTTCGGGTGAGTCAATTACTCCGTTGTGCAGGGATCTGGGGCATTGCCTCGGGCATCTTTGTCTTCCTGGTCGTCGTTGTTGATGCGATGAGCCGTAAAAAGCCGATAGCCAATATAGGTTTATTGAAGGTGTTCGTAGGCACCATTCAATGGCTCGCACTTGGATACGGGGTCTTTCTTGCCAGTCAACTGCTGGTTTGATGATCGACCTCTTGAGCATGGACGCAAATAGGAGGACGTGTTTTGCAACGGAATGTGCACACGTGGGGTCGTACTTTTTTCCTGACATTACTTTTAACCACCATGGCTTGCCTGCCTGCCCAATCACTACGGGCTCAGGACGCTGTCTCACCGCAAAGTCTCATGGCAGACCAGTGGATGCGCCTCGCGGACAAAATACTCCGTGAACAGGCCCAACCCAGTTCCAGCCAATTGATTCGTGCGGGGATGATGGTGGACATGGCGATTCAAGCCAATCCCAATGACAGTGATGCGTGGCTGTTACGCAAGACGTTGGCGCAACTGGCGGGGGACAGTGATGCCGCTGCCGACGCGTTGGTTAAATACTGTCGCCTGGTTCCGTCGGATGATGCAGCCGGTTTCCAGATGATTCTTGCGGGTCTGGCTTCCAAGCCTTCGACCGCTGCCAAGGCTCAGGCATTGGAACAACTGCTTGCCCAGGCCAGTGACAAAGCCATGTCCGACGCACTGCGCAGTCGCGTGGCAAGTTACCTGGCGTCGCTGTATCAGAACATGGGTGACAACGACAAGTTCGGCAGGTGGCTGAAAGTCGCTGCGGATCTTGACGAATCCAACAGTGATGCGGCACGCCTGATGTATGAGCTGGCGGTCGCTCGCGGGGGTTCGAACTATGCCATCGGCATGATGCTCGTGAACATGATCAAGTCTTCACCGATGGACGACATGCCCCGACATCTGCTTGCCGATTTGCTTGCCAACATGGGCGCTTATGATGAAGCTCAGAAACAATACGTCATCGCCAGCACACTGGGTGTGAGTACCGGCGGTGATCAGTTCCTGACCAACTGGCTGGTGAGTAAAGCAGCAACCGGTCAAAGCCAGGTTGTGCTGGACATGATTGACACCATGGGCTTTTCTGCCGGTCAGGCCGACGCCGAGGCCGTGCCTGTTGATGTGCAAACTTTAAAGCTGGTGATCCTCACCCAGTTCGGCCGTAATGATGAAGCTGCCAAGACATTTGCCGAGATTCGCAACCGTCTTCAAAAACGCGTGGACATGGGTGATGTGCAGGCAGCTTTACAACTGGCATGGTGGAACGCGGCCTTCGGCACAACCATCTCCTCCAACTTCGAACAGGCTGTCATAGCCTACGCCAAAGCCAACCCGGATAACGCGTTGATTCAGCGTATTCTCGGTTGGGTTCATTACCGTATGGGCCGTATGGATCAGGCTGCAGACGCTCTGCATGTCCTTGCTGAAACCGATCCGTGGGCGGTGTACGGCTTGGCCAAATGCACGCAACATACCAATAACGAGTTGTACTCGGGCTACCTTCAAAAAGTCATTCGCATGTCCGCCACCAGTCCGGTTGCTGTGATGGCTGTGCAGGATCTTCAAGCGCTGAATCAGCAAATCGTCGTGACTCCGGCTGCCCAGAAAGTCATGGATGCTTTGGATGACTTGCCGGTGAGTATCGCCATGCCAGTGCAGGCCGGTAATGCCACCACATGGACCACGCTTGGCGTCTCGGTTGAACCTTCATCGTACGGTTATCTCGATCCGATCGTGGCCCAGGTCACCTTGCGCAACAGCTCAGACTACGCCTTGACGATCGGCCCGACAAGCACCTTGCCTTCGACATTGGCCATGTATTTTGACTTGCATCGCAGTGGTGATCAGATCAAAGGTGTCCCGCCAGTCCGCGTGGATATTGGTCGTAGCATTTGCATCCAGCCACGCCAGACATTGACCGTGCCCGTTCGTTTGGACCGTGGTGCACTGGGCTTGGTCTTTGCCAACAACCCGGCAGCCGCCTTCAGCTTCACTGCCACCGCCATTCTCGATCCGCGTCAGACCCCGCAAGGCGGTTTGACAACAGGTCCATTAGGCAGCGTGGACATGGTCAGGATGGTCAACCGTTATGCCCTGCGTCCGACCCCGGGCAATATAGACGCCTGGCTGACAGACTTCAAAGCGCCCAAGGATGCGGTCAGTCATATGAAACTCATCGCCAGTCTCTGCTCACTCTCAGCATCGCTTAACGCCTTGCCGGAGATGCAGGGACGTGCAACCCAGATTGCCACCGCTGTCAACGGACAGTTCAACAATCTCGGGGCACTGGGACAGGCTTGGATGGCCTTGTTCACGCCAACCGGTCCAACAGGCAAAGCGCTCTTCCCCAATGTCTGTAACGGGGCAGCCCAGTCCAACAATGTCACCGTCCGTCTGGCTTACCTGGCAACGCATGGCAAGGACGATCCTGCTGCCGTGACATCCGCCGCTTCTCACAGTGATCCGCGGGTCAGCGCCTTTGCCAAAGCCTTACAGATGCCCTGAGCACCATCAAATCAATCAACATCCCCAAGCCCGATGTCAATGACACCGGGTTTTTTATGCCCAACGATGCCCAACCAGCAGGCAACGGGGATATGCTTTTGCCTTTTTGACTTTGGTTAATGCACAAAAAAGCGTCATTTTAAGACCTGTTTATCCTTTGGAACAAAAATTGCACTCAAATCCAATAAGAATGACTTGCAGTATCAACAAGCTCTGTTATGTTATTGATACTGTGTCGCAATAAATATTAGAGACTTTTGTCCTATTTAAGTCTCTCAAAGGAAGCAAGTGATGGCTCAAACCAATTCCAATGCAAATATATCCTTGAAACAGTTGGTCCCCACAGGTGAAAAAATCTCTCTCGATCAGCTGAAAATGGGACAGGTCGGCTTGATTGTCGAAATGAATGAGCCGGATCAGGAACAGGCTGATCGTCTCAAAGCACTGGGACTGTGTGTCGGCCGACGCATTGAGCTTCTCAAAGCGGGCAACCCCATGATCCTGCGCGTGCTTGGATCACGAATCGGTCTGGCAAACCGCCTGGCCAAACGCATTACCGTGGACGCCTGCCATCAAACCAACTGTTGTGAGTAAGTGATGTCGCAAACGATGACCCCACCCGAAAATGATAAAGACGTCTCCCTGCAGGTCCTCCAACCGGTCCGCAAGGAAAATGTCGTGGCACTGATCGGCAACCCCAATGCCGGCAAAACCACCCTCTTTAACCGACTCACCGGACTCCGCGCCAAGACCGGCAACTTCCCCGGAATCACCATCGAGAAAACTGAAGGGTCCATGGACCTGCTCGACGGACACCGCGTGAACATCGTGGACCTGCCCGGACTTTACAGCATTGCTGGCGCCACCGACGAAGAGCGCATCAGCCGTGATGTGATTCTCGGTCAGGCGCCCGGTATGGCCAAACCGGCAGCGGTCATCGTCGTCCTGGATGCGACGAATCTTGAACGCAACCTGTTTCTGATCAGTCAGGTCATTGAGTTGAAGGTGCCGACGATTGCGGTGCTCAACATGATCGACCTTGCCCGTCGTGACGGTTTGAATATTGATGCAGACAAACTCACCGCGGAGTTGGGTTGCCCGGTCGTGCCGGTCTCTGCTCGCAGTGGTGAAGGCATTGAACAACTCAAGCAGGTCCTTCACCTGGCGATGCATCAAAAGGAAACCGATCAGGCGATCCCACATCTGCTTCATGACACCTGTGCAGGCTGTTCGTGTCCGTACAAGGGGCGTTACGATTGGGCGGAAAAAGTCACCGAGACCTGCCTGGAATCATCGCGTGTTGCGGTGGGGCGAAAGACCGACAGAATCGACCGCATCCTCACGCATCCAGTTGCAGGCATTGCCGGATTCTTTGCGATCATGGTGGGCGTGTTCTACCTGATATTTTCGCTGGCCTCCGTGCCGATGGATTTGGTCGATGCCGGTTTCGCCTGGGCCCAGGGATTCGTGGGTAACTACATCCCCGAAGGTCATATTCACAGTCTCATCGTTGATGGTGTGATCGGTGGGATTGGTGGTGTGATCATTTTTCTTCCACAGATTTGCATCCTGTTTTTCTGTCTGTCACTGCTTGAAGACACCGGCTATCTCTCGCGCGCCGTCTTTGTCATGGATCGTTTGATGCGTCACGTTGGACTGCCTGGCAAGGCGTTTATCCCCATGCTCTCGGCCCATGCCTGCGCCATCCCCGGCATCATGGCGACCCGTGGCATTGAAGACAAACGTGACCGACTGGTGACGATTCTGACTTTGCCCTTATTGACCTGTTCAGCCCGCTTGCCAGTCTATGCCATGGTCGTCGCGCTGCTCTTTGGCGATCAACCGGGAAAAGCATCTTTGCTCTTCACCGGTGCTTATTCACTGGGGATTGTGGCAGTTTTATGTTGTGCATTCGTCTTCAAGAAGACCATTCTCCCCGGCCAATCCAAGCCGTTGGTGATGGAACTGCCCAGCTACAAAATTCCCAGTCTCCGGACTGCGTTGCTCATCACCTATGATCGCGCCATGGTCTTTGTGAAAAAAGCAGGGACAATCATTCTGCTGATCTCATTGATTCTTTGGGTGTTGGCCACTTTCCCAACCACTGACCCCTCAGCCGAAGTGGTGCAGATGCGTCAGCAAATTCAACAACTCGAAAATGCAGGTCAAACCGAAGAAGCCGACGCATTGGCTTATAAAGCTGACATACTCGAAGGCGAACAGGCCCTGGAATACTCCTTTGCAGGTCGGGCTGGCAAACTCATCGAACCGGTCGTCAAACCGCTTGGTTTTGACTGGCGTATCGGTGTCGGCGTGGTCAGTAGTTTTGCAGCACGCGAAGTGATCGTCTCCACCTTGGCGGTCGTCTATGGTGTCGGTGAAGACGTGGCAGAGGAAAATCCCGATGCCTTTATCGATCGACTCCGCACAGCCAAACGTTCCGATGGGCAACTGCTTTTCTCAACCGCAACGTGTTACAGCCTGCTGGTGTTCTACGTGCTGGCCATGCAATGTCTACCCACCCAAGCCGTCACCAAACGCGAAACCGGTTCCTGGAAATGGGCCGCCTTCCAACTCGGTTACATGACCGTGCTGGCTTACTCGGCATCGCTGATCACTTATCAGGTGGTGAGTATGATTACGGCATAGCGGTTGCATCATTGCAAACACAAATTAAGACGAGCATCGGCATAAAGGTCGATGCTCGTTTTATTTCTATATCAGCCAGCCGAGTCGTGACATCCTTATCAAACCAGATGTCTACACATTTACCAGGTGATCATTACGACCGCATGAACTGCTTCTCAAGCTGTGACAACGTCAGACGGATGCTCGTCGGCCGACCGTGTGGACAGTTGCTGGAGCGCTCGATTTCGTCACGACGTTTGAGCAGGGCGGCGAGTTCTTCCTGCGTGAGATGATCACCGGCTTTGACGGCAGCCTTACAACTCATCATGTCCAGCACTTCATGCAACACCGCTTCGTCCACGTTGGGATTGGATAAATCCAGTTTCTCGTCCTCAGCCTGATCCAGCAACTCATTCATGAATGGGACGGGATCGACTTTACGGTCGAACAGCAACGTTGGATACGCATGCACGCCAATGGTATCCGGTCCCATGGCAGAAGCTTCAACGCCAATCTTCTCAAGCAATGGCTGCATCTGTTCCAGTAGATCAATGCGCAAAGCGGAAGCCTCAAACGTGGCAGGTGTTAACAGGCGTTGACTTTCCAAGGTCTTACTGAGAATGCGTTCACACAACTCCTCGAACATCACGCGCTCATGCAGAGCATGTTGATCAATGATGACAATGCCCTGATCGTCCTGCGTAATGAGATAGCTTTTGTGAACCTGCAGAACGCCAAACTCCTGAAGGACACGCGAAGCCGGAGCGCCTTTGGGACTGTTCCGCTGAGCCTGTTCCCATGCATCAAGAGATGGTTGTTTGAGCAAGGCCTGCTGGTCTTCGTCCTGCATGGCTTTGGAGACTTCGTCGTAGACAAAGCCTTTTTGTTCCGGCTGCATCTTCTTGAAATAGTTCACAAAGTCGCTGGTGGTCGGCGGGGATGCATGCTGCGTTGGTTGTGATGTCAAACCATCCTGACCCGGCTGGGGGAATGAGGGTTTAAACCCACCAAACGCGGGTTGCTCGACACTTTCGCCAAAGCTCTGCATCGGTGCTTTAAGCTCGTCATGATCCGGCCGGTTAAACGACACACTCGAACCGGACAACTGAGCGTTGGGTGTCAGATCGCTTTGCAGGATGCGTTGTCGGATGGCATGAAGCACCAGGCCATGCATACGCGACGCTTCACGGAAACGCACCTCGGCCTTGGTTGGATGGACGTTGACATCCACGCCATGCGGGTCGATTTGCAGACACACCACTGCAAGTGGATGCTTGTCCGGCGGGATCAGGCCACGATACGCTTCCTTGATGGCATGGCTGAGATTGCGGTCACGAATCGCTCTGCCGTTGACATAGATGTACTGGAACTTCGTTGTCGATTTAGCGACCGAAGGCAGACCCGCCAACCCCCAAACACTGGCAGGGGACTGAATCTGACCTTCACGGGGTGTGTCGTGATATTCAAACTCCAATAAACCATCAGCCAGTTGCTTGCCGAGCACTTCGACACAGCGTTGGACGTGATCTTCGGTGGCCAGGACATCCAGTGTTTTGCGGTCATTATGCGAGAGTTTAAACCCGACATCCGGGCGTGCGATGGCGATGCGATTAACCAGGTCCGAGATGTGACCATACTCCGTGGACGCAGCGCGCATGAACTTGAACCGGGCAGGGGTGTTGAAAAACAGATCCCGGATTTCAATGGTGGTCCCCGGCGCACAGGCCGTCGGTTCGATCGGCATGACTTCAGCGCCGGATGTCTCAATGACGTTGCCACTCTCAGCAACAATCCCATCAACGGTCGCACGGCTGGTGATGCGTGTGCGGCTGACACTGCTGATGGATGCCAACGCTTCACCGCGAAAGCCCATGGTGGCGATGTGAGACAGTTCCTCAACGGATGTGAGTTTGCTGGTGGCATGCTGCTCAATGGCCAAGGGCAGTTCGTCTTCTGGAATGCCCGTTCCATTATCCGCGATCCGAATCAACTGACGACCACCGTCTTCAATGGCAATATCAATCTGAGATGCATTGGCATCCAGGCTGTTTTCAATCAACTCTTTGACCACCGATGCAGGGCGTTCAATCACCTCGCCTGCAGCGATCTGGTTGATGAGAAGTTTAGGGAGTTTTCTGATTGGCATTTTTTTATTAACCACAGAGGCACAGAGACACAGAGCCGGAATAAGGCAGAGAAGAAACTATTTTATGTTTTCTTCTCTGTGCCTCTGTGTCTCTGTGGTTCAAAATTGTTTTACTTCACCGCAGACTGTGTTTCCAGGCAGATTTGGCCCAGGGCGTCGGCTGCGTATTTGACATCCTGTGTGGAGAGGAACGGCCCGAAACTGAATCGGGTCATGCCTCCCAGATCATGCGTGCCAAAGGTCTGATGCGCCAGCGGGGCACAGTGGACGCCAGAACGCGTGAGGATGCCGTAGCGGGACTCCAGTGCATCGGAAAGCGTCTGGGGTTGGTCGTAGCCTTGGACACGGAAGGAGAACACGCCACAGCGATTCTTGACGGATTGCGGTCCATACCATGTCATGCCGGGCATGGTGACATGTTCACTGACACCTTCGATCATCATGCGGATGAGTCCCTGCTCGTGTTCCCAGATCTGGTCGATGCCTTTATCGAGGATGTATTTGACGCCTTCGGACAGACCGATGATGCCGATGGCATTGTGACTGCCGGGCTCAAAACGGTCGGGCATGAAACCGGGTTGGGTATCCTGTTCGGAAACACTACCGGTGCCGCCTTCCTTGGCGGTGATCATACGGTTTTCAATGCCGGGACGGATGTAAAGACCACCGGTACCAAGCGGGCCGAGTAAGCCTTTGTGACCGGGGAAAGCCAGCAGGTCGATGTTGGCTTGTTCGATATCCACAGGCATGTGGCCAATGGTTTGTGCTGCATCGACGAGAAACGGGATGTCGTTTTCCTTGGCGATTTGGCCGATCTGAGCGATGGGTTGAACCGTACCGGTAACGTTGGAACCGTGGACAACAGCAATGAGTACGGTGTTGGGACGGATGGCCTGCTTGATGTCATCAGGGTCCACCAAACCGGTTTGCGGATCACATTGGATACGGGTCTGTTCGATGTCCTTGTTGGCTGCCAGTGCATTAAACGGACGCAGGACGGAGTTATGATCCATCCACGTGGTGATGACGTGGGGTTTGTCTTCACCGGTGGTGTTCTTGGCAATGGCGTAACCGACGATGCCACGGATGGCCATGTTCAAGCCGTCGGTGGTGTTGAGCGTGAAGATCATCTGCTCGGGTTTGCTGACATCTGCACCGATGAGTTGGCAGAGGCGCTCACGACACAGATTCATCAGGCGTCCGGCTTCACGTGCTTCGGCATAAGCGCCGCGGCCGGGTGACGCACCGAGCTGGGTCGCAAAGTGCATCATGGCTTCATGCACAGCCTTGGGCTTGGGGAAGCTGGTTGCTGCGTTATCCATGTACAAACGCGGGCCGGTGATCTGGAAGTTGGATGAGGTGTTTGTCATATCGTTCAAGGGGCTGGAGGGCATGCGCGTCTCCACCATTTCAATCTTTAGGGGTCACGAATTATTCACTTGTCCCGAAAAAAGAAGTCGCTTTTTCACGGGCAATTTTCTTCTCAATACGTTGAATCTCGGTTTGGAGATCAGACTCAAGCTTACCATTCTCTGCAGATTGTTCATACTCGCGGAGTTTGGCAAGCGCTTTGGCAGTCTCGCCATTTTGCTCCAATTCGCGTGCATCACTGATAACCTGATGCAGACTCATCGGGCCCACGGGATCAGGTAAAGCCTGCGAGGGTTCAGGTTGATTGGCATCAACTTGTGGCAGGGTGTCTTCACGCAAAGCACCAGTGGTCCCCAATTCACGTGGGATCGGTGTCTTGCCTGTGACGCCGCCTGGCTTGCGCGATCCCATGTAGAGCATCACGATCAAGGTGAGTAAGACCACAATGCAGACGATCATGATGATCACGGTCATGGACAGATGCTGCGCCTGTTTGTTGAGTTCCGCAGTCTTGGCTGCCGGTGCAGGGGATTGGTTCGGTGAAACCGAATCGCTTGGCTTAGGCACATCAGCAATGGGCGCAGCCGTATTGGACTGATTGACCATGCCGATGGTGGTGTCCACCTTGGGTTGGTTCACCGGCCCCATGACGGCATCAAGCATGTCCGGCGCAGAACTTGATGGAGTCGGTTGGGCGGGTTCAGATTGGCTCGCAGCTGGTGGTACCGCTGGTGGTGGTACCGTCGGTGCAGGGGCAGCAGGACTGGTGGACGCAGAAACTGTCGATTGAGCAACTGGTGATGCAGCCGCAATCGCTTGAGATTCTGCAGACGGCACATCATTGGGTTGAACGGGTGACGATGCTTCCCCGTTCTTGAGTTGTTCCAATTGAATCCGCGCCTGATGCGTGGCCTCCTCGGTCGGATACTGCAAGCCCAGTTCATTGCGTGTGTCAGGTGTATTGAACGTTGCATGACACGATGGGCAGATGCGTTCGTTGGGATTGACCTGATTGCCACAGTCATGGCAGACGCCAAGCAGATGTGCGATACCGGGAACTTGATCAGCATGCATCCAGAACTGATGGGTACTCGGACCCCGGATGATGGATTGGGAGGTGAGTTTGCCCAGTTGCGCTTTGCGTTTGACGATCTGGTAACTGCAACCAGGTGCGTAGGGCATGTTCTCGTCACGAATGAACCATGGCCCCATGGCAATTTGCGTTGCCATCCGAGACAGGGGTTCAAAGAGTCCCTGGCACTTTTCACAGCGCTCAGCGCCTGAGGCTTGCAGGTGCCCGCAGTAGGGACACAGGACGGTGCCAGCATGTGACGATTGCGTTTGATTCATAGAGCTTCGGTTCCCGCGCGTTGACATCAGGCGATGGTCGGTTTAGCTTCACAACATGAAACAGCTTTGCCCCATGTGCCTGCTACTGTGTTTGACGCTTGTCGGCTGCAGTTCGAACCGCCAAAAACTCTCGATCATGCAGCCTGCCCCAGACACACAGTCTACCGTAAATCAGCCTGCTGTAACACCCACAGCAAGCAGCCCATCACCCGGTTCACCCATCCAAACGGTGGCCAAGGTCGGTGATGCGCGTCTGAGTCTGGCTGATCTGACACCTGCCATGATCGAAGCCTCAGGCGGGCAAGTCCTGGCCGAAAAAGTCCTCACACTCAAACTCAAGGAAAAACTGGGAAAAACCCTCATCACTCAGGATCAAATCCACACAGAACGCAGCTACTTCGTCAAATCATTGCATGACAATCCGCAGGTCGCCGAACAACTCCTCGCCCAACTCCGACAACGTGAAGGTTTGGGGCAACATCGCTTTGAGGATTTTCTCTTCCGACAAGCTGCCTTGCGACATCTGGTGCAGGACGAGGTCAATGTGACTGAGACTGCCATCAAGCAAGCCTACGAACTGAAATTCGGCCCCACATCCATTGTCCAGATCATCATGGTCGACAATCCCACCCAGGCGGTGAAAATTCTCAACCGTGCACGGCAGGGCGAGGACTTTGGCAAGCTGGTTCAGGAATTCTCTCAAAATCAGGAATCCAAAGCCTTCAACGGCATGCTCCAGCCCATCTCACCGGCGGACTCCAGTTACCCCGCAGCACTCCACAAAGCCATCGCAAGACTCCAGGTCGGGCAGATCAGTGATGTGGTCGCATTGGAAAATGGGTTCGCCATTTTGAAGCTGTTGAGCAAAAACCCAAGACAGTCGGTAACATTAGACGATGTAAAAGCATCCTTGGCCGAAAAAGTCCGTCGCGATGTCGAGCAGATGCTCATGCGACAGCTTGCTTCGACCTTGCTTAGCCAGACCGATGTGGTGGTTCTGGATCGAGAATTAAACATGAGTTGGCAGCGTCAACGAAAGAACCTGCCCCTGGAACGCGTAAAGCCATGAAAATCCAAGTCGCATCCCGTATTGATCGCCTCCCGCCCTATGTCCTGGGCCAGCTTAAGCACCTGATCTACGAACGCCGCAAAGCCGGTTATGACGTGATCGATCTGAACATGGGTAACCCCAAGGACGCAGCACCGGACCCCGTGGTGGACAAAATCCGCGAAGCTGTCCTGGACCCGCGCAACGGTCGCTACTCGGCTTCAGCGGGCATCTACAATCTCCGTCGTGACTTTGCGCTGAAGATGAAACGCAAGTGGGATATCGATCTGGACCCGGACACCGAAGTGATTGCCACCATCGGTTCCAAGGAAGGCTTCAGCCACATGTGTCTGGCGCTGCTGGGTCCTGGTGATACGGCGATCGTCGCAGACCCTGCTTTCCAGATTCATACCTACGCGGTGATCCTTGCTGGCGCGAGCACCATCAGTGTCCCCTTGGGCAACGACGATGCTTTCCTTGAGCGCATTGAACATGTGCTCACCACCATGACGCCGCGCCCGAAGGTGATGATCCTCAACTACCCGCATAACCCGACGACGATGACGGTTGACCTTTCCTTTTTCGACAAGGTCGTAGCCATGGCCAAGAAGTTTGAAGTGATCGTACTTCACGACTTTGCCTACGGCGAAACCTGCTTCGAAGATTACAAGGCCCCGAGCTTCCTTCAGGCCGAGGGTGCCAAGGACGTTGGCGTGGAGTTCTCAACGCTATCCAAACCGTACAACATGGCAGGCTGGCGCATCGGATTCTGCTGTGGCAACGCTCAGATGGTCAAAGCTCTGGGCACCATCAAGGGTTACTACGACTACGGCATTTTCCAGGCGGTCCAGATCGCTGCGATCCTTGCCATGCGTGAAGGCGATCAGTTCGTCGAAGCTCAGGCAAAGATTTACCAGGAACGTCGTGACGTCATGGTCCGTGGTCTGCGTCGTCTTGGTTGGGAAGTCGAAGGCGACAACGGCCCCCTTGCAACCATGTTCGTCTGGGCCAAGGTCAACCCCGAACACCTTGCCCGTTACGAAGGCTCAACCAACACCATGTGCATGGCATTGGTCGAAGAAGCCGAAGTGGCCATGACCCCCGGCGCCGCGTTCGGTCCCTTGGGCGAAGGCTATGTCCGCATGGCATTGGTCGAAAACGAACAACGCATCCGCCAGGCACTCCGCCAGATGAGCCGCGTGCTGAACAATAACGTTGAGATGTGATTGACTGGTGTTTTACATCTGTGTTCAAGGCAGATCAAGCCACAGATACACACAGATAAAGACATTCTGTCGTCACTCCCGCGTAGGCGGGAGTCCAGTGATATGTGCAAGCGTCTACAGAATGCCACTGGATTCCCGCCTGCGCGGGAATGACAAACTGAAATCTGTGTTCATCTGTGTGTATCTGTGGCTAATTTGTCTTGAAACGTTGCGTCTCAAACCAGCCTTGGATTACGTCCAACCCAACGCATAGAAAATCGCGGTAAAGAGCAAGTCGCAGAAGATGATGGCGACGATGGAGTGCACCACGGTGTTGGTGGTGGCTTTGCCGACGCCTGCTGCGCCGCCGGAAACCTTCAGGCCGTTGAAGCAGGAGATCGCGCCGACGAGTAAACCGAAGACGCCCGCTTTGAAAAGTCCAGTACCAAAGTCCGCCAAATCGAGTTGGTTGATGGTGTTGTCCAGGTAAATTGCAGCAGGGATTTCCAGCTTGGTCACACCCATGATAAAACCCGCGGTCAACGCGACGAGGTCTGCCATGATCGAGAGTATCACCAATGCGGTCACCGTTGCAATCAAGCGGGGGACAACCAGGAATCGCACCGGATTCAGTGCATGAGCTTCGAGCGCTTCGATTTCTTCGTTGACTGCCATCGAGCCAATCTCAGCAGCGATGGAAGCACCGGCAAAACCCGTGAGAACAATCGCGCTGATCAACGGCCCAAGTTCACGCACCACGGCAATGGCGATAATGTTGGCAACCGTCTCCACCTGCCCGAATTCTTCAAGCGGGGGCGCCATCTGCAAAGCAAGAATCAAGCCGATACAAAAACTCACCAACACAATCACGCCAACGGAGCGCACACCCAGGCGGACCAATTGGACATACAAAGCAGGGCGGCCGAATCGGATCTTCTTGTTAACGATACTCCGCCAGACCCAGCGTAGTGCATTGATAACCAACACCCATACGCCACCGACGTAGTCCAGAAAACTCTTAGCCGTCTTGATCGCACCGATGCCACCGCGACCGAGCATGTCCAACGGCTTGAGGGGCAGGGGTGTTGTTTGCGGGGATTGATTGTCCGGCATGGTTTATGCTTCTTTTGCTTCATCCACTGAGTTGTAGATTTTAAAGACCATATCGAGCCGTGCGATTTCAAAGATGCCTCGAACCTTTTCCTGCAGATTGCAGACAGCAAGCTTGCGCTTGCCTTTGGTCTGAGCTTGTAAGGCTTCAACGAGAACCGCAACGCCGGAGGAGTCCATGTAGGGAACACCGGCAAGGTCAATGATCATCAGTTGCGGTTTTTTATCCAATTCATCCCGGATCACCGTACGCAATTGCGATGAACAGCTGTAATCAATGTCGCCTGAGATGGCCACGAGTACGCCGTTGGGGAGTCCGGAAATTTGAGGTGTTTGGCTCATAAGATTTGATACTGTTGGCTGGCAACAGTTTTCCTTCGTTGCAGTTGGACCTGAATCAGTCGGCCGGTTCCTTGTGGAATTTTCGCATGGTCAAACGAATGCCAGGCATGTCCGGTCGCTGATCATATTGCACGTCATCCATGATACGGTAGAGAATGTGAATGCCAAGTCCACCCGGACGCAATTCGCTTAAATCCCGTTTTTGAATCTGATCGACCTGGACATTTTCACATTCATCATCAAGCACGATTTCAATACCCTGACCAGCAGCTTCATTGAGCGGCCGGATACTGATGTCGATGGATTTATCCGGCGCGTCATTGTAGCCGTGTCGGATAACGTTGGTTAACGCTTCATCGACAGCAAGCACGACATGGTCGGTTTCCGTACTGCTTAGGCCGCATTTCCCACCAATGACATTGATGGCAGAACGAATCACACACAGGTACTGAGGTTGACTGATCACGCGCAATTGCACGTGGTATTCACTGGCATCAAAGATCATGGTTGAGAACTCGCGACGAATTGATTGGACTTAACCGCAGCCGTCCAACGACGGATACTTGTTTCACGCTGCTGAGCGGTCGCATAGGGATCGTAATCCATACGCGTACCGGTGATCATCTCCAGGGATTGGATCACCAGTAAACGCTCCGCCGGGTCGGCACTGTCAAGTAATTCCACAAGCTGCCCGACTTTGCTTTGATCACGATTCAGACCCGCACGACGTATGGCATACATCCGTGCAGCAGGGTCCGGCGAATCCAGCGTCCCCTGTGAAACAGGCACACTCGAACCACAACCAGTAAACAACAAACAGCAAATCAAAATCGGCAGGAATAACTTGAGTGTCATGCGACAAATGGTAACAGTCTTTGAGAGCAAAAGAAAGATGTTTTAACGCCGTGGCTTGAAGCAGTTCAGAAGCTTGCTGCGTTGCCAATCCGATGACATGTTGGTAGTTTGATCACATGGATGAGCTTCGGCAACAACGAATCCTGCGTCAACACATTCTCACCGACCACTTGATGGGCGTGGGGACTGTGCCGATGTCGATTCTGCCCCAGGCACCGGCTGCGTCTGAGCGTCCGCAACAGGCCATGCCCCCGCGTCAGCAAAGACCAACACCCAGCACGCCGCGGCCGTCGAATTTCCAACTCTCCAATCAACCGCCAGCGCCCAAACCTTCGCCGCCTGCGACCAGTGTCATTGAATCCCTGTGGAGTCGGATCACCATCCCCAACGCAGCAGGCAATGAATCACTGACCGTTGAGGAAAAACAGCAGTTGCTCGACCAGATGAACACCATGGAAGTGTCCACCTGCCGACAATGTGATCTGTGCAAGGCCAGAACACAAACCGTCTTTGGTGAAGGCAGCGCAACCGCCGAGCTCATGTTTGTCGGTGAAGGCCCGGGGCAAAACGAAGACCTGCAAGGCAGGCCGTTTGTTGGACGTGCAGGGGAGTTGCTTGACAAGATGATCCAGGCGATGGGCTTTAAGCGCGAAGACGTGTACATTGCCAACGTCGTCAAATGTCGCCCACCCAATAATCGCACACCGCAGATGGCAGAGGTTCAGGCCTGTGGCGGGTATCTGTTACGCCAGATTGCCATCATTCAACCCAAGGTTATTGTCACACTTGGCGGACCTGCTGCACAACTGATGCTCAACACACAAACCGGTATCACGCGCATTCGCGGTCAGTGGCATACGTTCGACGCACTCAAACCTGAAGGCCCGTCGATTGATGTGATGCCCACTTTCCATCCTGCATACCTGCTGCGGTCATACACACATGACAATCGCAAGAAAGTCTGGAGCGATCTGCAAGCGGTCATCGAACGACTGGGCAAATAATTAAACGCCATGCTAACTCTCATTTCGTCATTCCCGCGCAGGCGGGAATCAAGTGGCATTCAGATGACGCTTGCACATATCACTGGACTCCCGCCTTCGCGGGAGTGACGGAAAGTGGAGATTATTGATTTGAAATACTCCAATTGTGAAGCGTTTACTCACAATTGATCAAGCGCTACCGAAAATTTCCTGCAGTTGCTTACGTGATCCGATGCCGAGTTTTCGATAGATGTTTTTGACATGCACGTGAATCGTGTGCGGGGAGCGGTGCATGCTGTCAGCGATATTCTTTTCGGTCGCATTGGATCGGAGCATCTCAAGCACGCGTCTTTCGGTGCGTGTGAGTTTGCTCAGTAGATCACTGGGCGATTGCGGATTGTGATTCATTGGCATAGGTGCGACTGCAGCTTTACCGGGAATACTCTCTGCTGCGGATCGCGCAGGATTGCGGGGATTGTGAACCATCGCGTTACGGACTGCGGGTTGATAGCGTTCTGCTGCCTGGAAATGATCGTCCGTGAAGAAGGGGTTCTGGCCGCATCGCAAAAAAGCAAACATCGCCCAGAGTCCGGTGTTCATGGTAACGCTGATGCAAATGGCATCGACGACTTTGGTGAACGGTTCGATGGGGTGATAAAGTCGTTGACGGGCGAATGTCATTTCATCCATGATTTCCCGCGGACGAAACACATGATCGGTTAACTGCTTGCGTTGGACCAGGCCGAAGACGGATTCGTCTTGCAGGGGCCAGTCCTGTAAAGCGACGTCTGCTCCCTTGGGTAATTCCAATTGTCTGGCATTGACAATACTGGGATTGGGATGCGTCAGATCATCAAAACAACGTGCAGCGATCACCTGCGCACCCATCACCGGTGCAAGCACGCCCATCACATGGTGTAGCCCGCTGTATTGCCAGGAATTAAGCTGGGCAAAAATTGTTACATCGTCTGTGCCCACGGTCGACCTCGTTAGATCTGATTGTTTGGTCTCTTTGCCTAATGCCCCTGTCGAAGCACCAAGCAATTTCCATATACTTCTAGGTTAAGGATTATGTCGCATTTATTTTGCCTTGCAAGCCCCAAAATCAATACAGGTTAACGAGTTAGAAGTTTTTCCCCGCAATAGGGACAAGTCTCCCCAAAGTTGTGTCATGTTAACATAAACCTCTGTAAAAATGAATGATAAAATGAAACACACATACAACCAAACCGCCTTGCAATCTCAAAAGTTGAGCCTTCTGTCCTTATAAAAGGCTTCTTAGTATAGGAAATGGGCCTATGCAAATTACCCTTCTGAGGGTATGCAAAATAACCATAAATCTTCATTTTTATCCGGTTTGGCCAGCCTGTAGTGACACGCATGAACTTTACTTAGCGTCCAAAACCCGGTTGGCCATCCATCCCTTGGATTTCAAGTTCACATCCCAAAGTGGTCGATAACTCAATAATGGAAGTTGTGTTGCCATGATTGGTAACCGATAGTTCTAGAGGCGCCTTTTACACGTGAGATGTTCTCGCGACGCCAAAAAGCGGAATGTGCAAATCACAGACCCAAGCCATGGGGATGCCAAGCCATGTCGATTACCAGTAGTGTAGGCCTGATCAGTGGTATCGATACTGCGTCGTTGATCGACCAGTTGATCCAACTCGATTCCCGGCCGATCACTTTGATCCAGGCGCGTAACGCAACCCTGACGGCACAACAGGCTGCATTCCAGGAACTCAATACCAAATTGTTGGCGATGAAACTTTCATCCGACACCGTCGCCAACATCAACACCTTCCGAACAACTTCCGTCACCAGTTCCAATGAAAGTGTCCTTACCGCATCCAGCAGAAGCTCGGCGGTCCCCGGTACGTATGACTTTGTCGTCAGCCAACTCGTCTCAACACAACAGATGGTGACTTCCGGCTTCTCTGATAAAGACGTCACGCCGATCACCAATTCCGATACCACATTCACGTTTGAATTTGGTGATGGGGGCTTGTCAACCAATACCGAACTGAGCCAGCTTAACGGCGGTGAAGGGATTGAACGTGGTAAAATTCGTATCACCGATCGCAGCGGTACCACGGAAATCGTGGACCTGAGCACGGCAACCACCGTCAACGATGTGCTCGATACCATCAATAACTCGACAGGCATCAACGTCATTGCTTCCGTCAAGGGCGATAAGTTCGTCATTGAAGACAACACGGGTGCCTCGGTTACCAATCTCACCATCGCAGATCAGGGAACCACCGACACTGCAACCTCGCTTGGTCTTGTCACGTCCGTCGCAAGCGACACCCTTGAAGGCACCGCCGTCAACACCATCGGCCAGAATACACTGCTGTCCACGCTCAATGACGGCAACGGTGTCCGGTTTGAATCGGCTTCGGATATCCAGGTCACCTTGCGTGATGGCAGTACCGTCAATGTAAACTTCTCCAACGAAACCACCATTGGCGATGTCATCGACACCCTGAATGCTGCAGGCGGAGCCAACTTCACCGCATCAATCAATGCTCAAGGGACTGGCCTGCAAATCGTCGACAAAACCGCAGGTGCAACCTCGACCCAGGTCACCGCGCTCAACAGTTCCAAAGCCGGGGCAGACCTGGGACTCATCGCAACCGACTACGACAACGATGGCACACTTGAAGGCGACCGTGTCATCGCAGCCTTGAACTCCAAGCTGCTCAAATCACTCCGTGGTGGCCAAGGTGTCTCCATGGGATATGCACTGGCGCCCCAGGTGCTCAACGGTGATACGCTCTTAAGCAGTTTCTTTAATGGTGCTGGACTTGATACTACGGGTAACGCAGTCAACGACCTGATTGTCAGTCATAAAGGCACTGTCACCAACACCAACTTTGACATCGACTCACTCAATACCGTGCAGGATTTGATTGATGATTTTGACACGCGTTTCGGCGGGGCATTGACGCTCTCCATCGAAGGTACCGCATTACGCCTGACGGATAACACCGGTGGCGTGCAGTCACTGGTCTTCCGCAGTTTCACGTCCCATGACACCGCAGGTGATCTGGGCTTTTATGACTCCCCGGCGTTAACCACCATCCTGGGTAATGATCTGGATCCCGCACGTTTGCCAACCGAAGAATACGGTCCTGGCCAAATCAGCATAACCAACTCTGCAGGAACAACGACTGAAGTGGACCTGTCCACTGCACGCAGTGTCAGCGATTTAATCGACATTATCAATGACTCCGGCGCGGGCGTCCAGGTTTCGCTCAACAGTGCTGGCAACGGACTTAATTTTACCGATACTGCAGGCGGTGCAGGTGATCTGACCATTGCTGACGTGGGTGGGGGCATTGCCTCGGAACTCAACTTTGCAGGCACATACAGCTCAGGGACCGCCAAAACGGGGGACCTGGATGTTCAGTACATCTCCGAAGCCACCAAGCTCGAAAATCTGCGTAACGGTCAAGGCATCACACGCGGTGAATTCCGCATTACGGACTCTTCAGGTGCATCTGCAACCGTCGATTTAAGCCAGGGCGACGAAATCACCATTGGCGATGTCATTGACGAAATCAACAGTAAAGGCCTGCAGATCACCGCACGTGTCAACGACACCGGCGACGGTATTCTCATCGAAGACAACGGCCCAGGTGTCGTCGCGATATCCGTTGAGGAAAAAGGCTCCTCCACAGCAGCATCCCTTGGACTGCTGGGAACGGCTTCAGCAGCAGGCGAAGACCTTGACGGCTCGTTTGAAACCAGCATCGACATTTTGAGTACCGACACACTTCAGGATGTGGTCGACAAAATCACCGAAGCCAATCTGGATGTGAAAGTCTCCATCATCAATGATGGTTCAGAAAATAATCCCTATCGCTTGAGCTTCCTGGCATCAGAGTCCGGTGAAAGCGGTGCGTTTGTGTTTGATGACGGTGGCCTGGGACTCAACACCCAGACACTCGTCGAAGCCAAAAATGCCAAGGTGTTCTTCGGCTCAAGCGATCCAGCTCAGGGCGTTGCCATCTCATCGACCTCCAACACCATTTCCAACGTGGTGCCCGGTGTGACGTTGAATCTGAAAAATGCAAGTAATTCGTCCGTCCGACTGGTTGTGGATCGTGACAACGAATCCGTCTCCGATGCAATCAACAAGTTCGTTGAAGACTTCAATGCGGTACTCGAAGTGATCAACACCTATGACTCCTACGACACGGAAACCGAAACACGCGGCCTGCTTCTGGGTGATAGCACGCTCGGCCGTGTGAGTAGCGCACTGTATAGTCTGATCAGCAGCCGCAACAGTGATGTCAGCGGTATTTACTCCACACTCACCCAGGTCGGCGTGAAAGTCGGAACCGGTGGTGTGATCGAATTCGATTCAGCTAAGTTCGTTGACGCTTTGGAAGAAGACCGCGATGCGGTTGAAAAACTCTTCACCTTGCGCACAACCGTCACCGACGAAGAAACCAATGAACGCACGGTCACTGCCAGCGGTTTTGGTTATGACTTCTCACAATTGCTCAACCGTCTGACCGACACCGATGGCACGGTGCAAAGCAAACTCAGCTCAATCTCAAACCAGTTGGATTTGAATAACGATCGCATTGATAGCCTCAATGATTTACTTGACGATAAACGTTCACGACTTGAATCCGAATTCAATGCTATGGAACTGGCGTTGGCTGAGTTGCAATCCCAGAGTTCCTCATTGAACACCCTGGCAGGCCTTGCCTCGGCAGCAGCCAGCAGCGGTAATTGATCTCCGCTAATGATACGAGGTTCAAACATGCCTGATGGATCAATGTTCAAATAACCATCGCACCCAAGCGTCCAATAATTATTTTTCCCTTAAATTCGTATATAAAACGACTAACGTCCATTCGACGAACTGGCCGATAAACGCTTTAGAGGATATGAGTATTCGAGTATCATGAGGTTGCATCTTCAATGAGTAATGCCGCGGCCAACCCGTATCTGCGTACAAAAATCATGACCGCCAGTTCAGAAGAACTGCGGTTAATGTTGTACGAAGGCGCCATCAAGTTCACGCGTCAAGCCATGGGGTGTATCGAAGCTTCCGACTTTGAAGGCAGCTATAACGCACTGATGCGAGCTCAGAAAATCGTCCTCGAACTCTCCACCAGCTTGAACTTCGACATCGCCCCCGAACTCTGCGACAAGCTCAGTGCGCTGTACACCTACATCTACCGTCTGCTCGTGGACGCCAACATGCAGCGTGATCCCAAACCAGCATCCGAAGCACTTGAATTACTTGAGTATGAAAAAGAAACATGGATCATGCTCATGCAGACCGTCGGTAAAGCACCCAATAACGATGCTCAGGCACAGCAGCAGCCTCGCCCCAATGTGGCTCCTGGCTTGACGACACCGATGCCACGCATCCAACCTCAGCCACAACAACAAGCCACGGGAACATACGGCGGTGGTGGGTTCTCCGTCAACGGGTAAACCGCAAAGCCTCAAAACAGAATTCGCTTTCTCAATCCATCGTGTCCCTAGACGGTGGATTGTTTTTTTGCGCCCACTGCTTCAATGCCTGTTGCAGTTTCTGATCCAGATCAAACCGAACCAGATAAACTTCCATAGCCTGACGGGCCTCGAGAAGCCTGTCTGTTTTCAGATAGCTGATGATCAAGCTCTGGAGTTGCTCACGATTTAACGGCTCGTCGGCATCGGAAATCGCCAGGTAATGCGACGCCTGCTGGTAATCCAATTCGTTAAACGCCAGGGCACCAAGGTACGCGGTGATACGGGCAGGCGCTTGACCTATCGCAGTGAGTTTCTCAAAACACAAACGAACCTGCTTGTGATCATTCATCTGCATGGCGATCCGGGCAAGCATCAACAAAGCCTGATCCGCAGCAATGTTTTTTACAACCATGATCTTTGCCAAATCACTGGCAGCTTCAAGATCACCGGATTCCTTGAGCAAGGTGACACGTTGAATCTGTTCTGATGCTGGTGCCGTGTTCAAATTCGGCCATGCCTTGAGATGCCAGAGTAATGCTTCACTGAATTGCCTGTTCTGAGCATATAACCGACTGATGGTTTGCTCGGCAGAAACCGGTGTCTGCCCCAATGCCTCAGCAGTCTGCAGATACACCAGCGCTTGATCCGTGTCATCGTTCCCAATGGCAAGTTGCCCGAGTTTAACGAGCAGACTGTCATTGGCGGGTTGACGATTCAACTGACTGTGATAAATCGTCTGGGCAGCCTGCGTATTGCCCAAGGTTTCATGCGTTTGAGCCAACAGCATTGGATACTGTTTATCGTTGGGTTCCAGAACCGAAAGCAGCATCAACTGCCCGTGATTGGCAAGGTGCAATTCGTTGGCACGATCCAACTGATACAACCGAGCAAGTGCATCGGTCGTCATTTGCCCATGCGAGATTGCGGTAATGAGATGTTGACGCGCCAAATCAGTCTGCCCGGTCATGGCATAGGCGTGCCCAAGCAATCGATGAGCCTGCCCAAGATCCGGATGCGATTGGAGTAACTGTGTCAATGGCGCGATGGCAGCGCTCGCCTGCTGATTGTTGATCGCCTGTTGAGCCTGATGAAGCAACGCAGCATCCGTAGAGGATAACTCCGCAGCCATGCTCGGCAACGTCATCAACAAACTCAATACCAACAGCAAACACCAACGCATGAATTAATCTCCAAGTTCAAAACGAATGGTCTTGATGCCCCAAACTTTGACAACCTGCCCATGATGCTTGGCAGGCGTGAAGCGAAACTGCTCAATGACCTGCATCACTGAATTCACAAACCGGCGCGAGCCGACATGATCCATCAATTCAACAGACTCAACACGACCGCGTTCGTTGATCAGGAGTTTGACGGTCACCGAACCTGTTCGACCGCGATTGGCTTCACGCTCGGGATATTCTGGCTTGGGGTTACCAGCCAACTCACGTGGTGCGTTGTCTACCTGATCACTGTTGTAGACTTTGTTCGTCACCGGAGCAGTTGTCGGTTTGGCCTTGGGTACAGTCCGCGAGACTGGTTTGGGAGCAGGTGCTGGCGGGAGTGTCATCACGGATACCAACACCGGCGACATCTGAGGCATTGCCATGTTCAAGTCCAATGTTGCCAACTGTGGGGTCGGCGGTGTGGGGTCGGGCATCTCCAGATTCACCGTCATCGGCTCGGGCTGTATCTGGGGCTCAGACTCAGGTTGCTCTTGCTCATGCGGTGCATTGGACTGCTGATTGAGCATCACGGTGATGATCGGTGTCTGACGTGAATCAATCGTCAACTGCATCGCGTTAAGGCTGTAGAGCATCCAGATGATCAATGCATTCACCGTTACAGCAGCAACAAAGATCAATCCCCAGCGCAAAAACGCTGGCATGGAACGTCGGTAACCCAGCTCACTGGCGGACGTCTGCTGCAGGTAATCTGCCTGTAAAGTCCGGGTTGAATAAACAGCAATGCTACTCATATCCATCAACCTTTCTTTTCCGTTGCAATGGCAACATGCACCGCGCCGGCGAGTTTGGCGGCATCCATCACATCCACCACACGCTGGGCGCGCGTATCCTGATCCGGAATCACAATCACCGGCGAACCGGGGTTGGATGAGACAAAGGTGCTGACTTTGCTGCGAAGGGTCTGCAGATCGACCGCTGAGCCTTCGGTGTAAATCGTGCCGTTGACGGTGATGCTGACGCGCATCGCCTGTTGATCCAATGACGGTGCTGCCGTAGCCTGGGGACGCTGCACCTCAATGCCTGTTTCACGGACAAACGTCGCGGTGACCAGAAAGAAGATCAACAGGATAAACACCACGTCGATCAACGGGGCCATGTCCACCGTGGGAGCAGTGTCATTGTTTTTGCGTTGTTGCATGGATGAAAACATGACACCTAGTCCTTGCAGAGAATCGTCTGGAACTGTCGGAGATATAAATCCGCCTGATCGATACACCGACGGATACGAGCGCTGAGCATGTGATGCATCAACAGAATCGGTAACGCGAGGACCAACCCCGACTGCGTGGTGATCAAAGCACTGGAAATCCCACCTGCAATCTCACCGGTCTGGGCGGCACTTTGAATCGTCAACGCACTGAACGTCTCCGACATCCCCAACACCGTCCCGAGCAAGCCAAGTAACGGCAGCACGCTGGCGATACAGGCGATGAGGTTCATATGTCGCTGCAACGAGAAGGATTCAGCATCAAACACCGGCTTGAGTTGCTCAGAAAAAAAGCGACGTTCCGGTTCGTATGTCGAAAGGCATGCGTTAATCAGGCGACCTGCAAAACAGTGATGCGATTGACAGAGCGCCGATGCCTGCCAGAGATTGCCGAACCGCGCCAATTGCATGGCATTGTGAATCCAAAGTCGTCCCTGTGATGATTCGTTGATGACCGTCAGCCACTTCATGCCGATGAGAATCCAGCAGACAGTTGAGAGCGTGATGATGGCGATGAGTACGCTGCCACCGGCTTGGAGAAATTGTGTCATGGCAATTGCTCCTATTTTCCTGAACCTTTGGCGGTTTCGTTCATGGTGTACGTCAATGTGTTGAGCAAAGTCGCAGCATGTTTCTCGGCATCACTGAGAATGGTCTGAACGCGACCTTTAAGCAGACTGTGTGCAAGCAGCAAGGGGATGGCAATGATCAAACCGGCAGCCGTGGTGATCAACGCTTCGGAAATACCACCTGCCATCAACGATGGATTTGCATTGCCAAAGGATTGGATGACGCCGAAGGTGCGAATAATACCTGTAACCGTGCCGAGTAAACCAAGCAGGGGGGCGACCGCTGCCAGGATGGCTATCCCACCCAGGAAGCGTTGGAGTTTAGGCATCTCGTGAAGTAGTTGCTCCTGGATGGCATCCTCCATGGCATGTGATCCAACCTCATGACGTGAGAGGCAGGCATGAAGCGTCCGCGCGACGGCAGTCTGTGCGTTGGACGCTTTGTCACGCGCTTCGTCTATTTGACCGTAGAGGGTTGCACGGATGATGCTGCTGGCCTGGGCGGTACCTTTGCCGTTTTGAATGTAGAGTGTAAAGAAACGCTCAGTGATCATCAGTAACGCCAAGGCAGTCAAGGCAAACATGGGGATCATGATCAACCCGCCGGACTTGATGCGATCCTCAAGCGTCAGAGCTTGATGCAGATTTTCCGAACGGATTCGTTGGGTGATATCCAGTGGAATTTCAACAAGTGATGATGTCATTGGAATCTGTGCAAACGAAGCCTGCAAAGCCGTTGTGATGGCAGGTGATAGTTCTTCGGACCAGCGAAAGCCCGAGGCATCTTCCGGTGCTGCCAAGGCGTAGCCAACTGCCGAACGGTTGGGGGCCGAATAGGCAAAAGCAACATGGCCAATACTCAAAAGTTCGACTTCTTCCACCGTGCCATCGGCGGTAGGGATGGAGACCTGATTCAGATGGATCGTCGAAGCATGTTGCTGTGTCTGAACCAGCAGTTCGAGTAATACCTTCACTTGACCTGCGTCCCATTGTCCCTTGTTTTTCAGACTATTTTGAATCTGATCGCGCATGGCAGACATGCCGGGCAGTTCGCGCAAATCAATATCCAACTGCTGTGCTTGCTGGGTTAGTGTTAATTGAACCTGCTTGCGTTGGGCCGCCAGTTCGTCAGCGTGATGTTGTTCTAATGACAGGGCGTTGACCAGTTCCTGCTTTTGTTTGACAAGATTGATCTGCTGAATCTGCAAATCAAATAGTTCACTTGCCAGCATTTTTTCATCACTGGTGAGTTGTGATTGTGCTTGATCGCGTTTTTCACGGAGTTGGTTGACCTTGGCTTTTTCGACAGCCAACTGCTGATCTAGCTTTACCAATTGATCGTGCACGGAAGTGGACTGGCCATGCGTTGACATGGTGCAAGTCAGAAGCAAGATGATTGAAAGAATACATCGCATCATTGACCTGCCTTCTGGATATCAAAAGGCAGCGTGAGTAAAGCAGGGGGGAGTTTGCCACGAAGCATGGCAATGGCCTGGGCGAGATGCTGCTGCTGTGTTTGCGAGAGATGGGTATGCCACCCTGCAGCGGTCCGGTATCCGGTTAGACTGCCATCTTCGGATGCAAAAAACTCAGCCACCGTACCAACCTGTAAAACGTAAGCATGAATCACCCGCTCATCTGGCAGGACAATGGTCTGATTTGCCAACTCCACGCGTCGGGCCTGCTGCCGTTGTGTCTGAAGCCATTGGATCAAATGAATGATGGCATCGAAGGATTGATTGACATCATCAGCCGTGGTGTCCACCTGTTTGGATAATTGATCGACACTGTCTTGAAGCAATGCAATCGCTTGGGGCGAAAGGGTCAGTGGGGGGGAGATTTGTTTTGATGCTGCCAAAGCCAAGGCACTGGTGGAGGTCAGCCAATGCAGGTCGTCAGCACGCTGCTTCTTGAGTTCTGCTAACCGGGAAGAAAGTCGTTGGTTTTCGAGTTGTGATTCAAGAACTTGCTTCTTGGCATCCTGAACCTGATTGGCAAGCCGATCGGCTCGTTGCTGATGCTGGTCTTGAGTCCGTGAAATCTGCTCGGTCAGATCGAGTCGCTCACGCCGCAGGGCTTGTAACTCGGTTAACTTTTGTCGCAGGGCGACTGCCTGTTCATCGGTGACCTGCCCAAACACTGTCGAAGTCACCCCAAGACACAATAGCGTCGCCAAAAGACAGACACCCAACCAACCAGAACGTTTTCCAATGGTATCGACTCTTCTTACGACTCGATCAGCTTGAGGCTTATACACATCAATTTTCATGCTACTGACTTTCAATCACAACGACAGTCGAACATCTTCAGTATTGTAGAGATGACCATAATCATCGTCAATTGCAATTGAGTATCAGATTCTTATTCAAAATTTTTAATACTCTTTTTTGCCTGTGTTTCTCAGTCATGTGACAAAAAGCTCAGATCAGTCATATATATCAATACAGCAATATCTTACAAAGATCATATACAACGTACACCTGCACTGAACTGCTCCGTTACAATCGGAGGAAAAGGCGTGTAGATCGATCATGAGAGTCAAAAATTGCCATGCCCACATTGACGCAGAGATTCAATCTCAATAACATGCCGCCATTATGAAATACTCTTTACCCCTTACCGTCGTATTGGCAGGCAGCACCCTTCTGGGATTGCCCAACCTCAAGGCTCAGGAAAACACCACTCCATCTGATGGTGAAGCAACGCAGCTTCAACAGACTGTGGTTAAAGCAACACCGCCCAAGAAACCGGACGAGTTGATTGTGGACAGCGCTGAGATTGCCAAGGTTCAGGCTTCGAGCATTGCTGATATTCTCTCCAACGAATTGTCGATCACGGTCGGCGGTGGCGACTCACCGGTGGCTCAGAAGATCTACATCCGTGGCCTTGAAGACACCATGTTCAACATCACCATTGACGGTGCCCCCCAGTCCGGTGAGTTGTATCACCACCAGGGACGCATCCAGATCGAACCCGAATTCCTCAAGTCCATCGAACTGGAAGCCGGTTCTGGTGCTGCCACCAACGGCATGGGCGCACTGGGCGGTGCGGTTCACTTCACCACCAAGGATGCCTTTGACATGCTCGGTGATGGCCAGGCAGTTGGCGCTCTGTTCAAGGGCGTCTACCGTTTCAGTGGTGACAATGCCTACAAGGGCGTTGCCTCCGTCTATGGCAAACTCGCAGACAACATCGGTGTTTTAGGTGCCTTCACTTACGACGATGGTGAAGACTATGATGACGGTCATGGCAATATCGTCGATCCCACCAACTACACCCATGAAAACGGCTATCTGAAATTCAACGCTGATTACGGCGATCACGACATGACACTGACCTACGAGCGTCTGAACAACGAAGGCGTTTACTACGCACGACCACACATGATCGGTTTTGCACATCCGACCCAAGTCCTCACCGATCACCAGATTCAACGCGAAACACTCACCTATCAGCATACATACGATCCAGCTAGTGATTTGATCGATGCCAAACTCACGCTGTATTACACCGACAATCACTACGACAACTTTCGTCATGACACCGGCGGTCCTTACAGCTACGGCAGCATGATCAGCTACGGCTTTGACCTGCGTAACAGCTCCATCATCGACACCCATGGCATTACCTACGGTGTTGAATATCGTCACGATAATGCGGCAGGTGGCATCTACGTCGGCCCGCCCCCAGCACTCTCGGCGGGTGCTCAATCGGCTGCTGAAGCGGACTTCATCGGGATCTACGCTCAGGACAACTGGGATCTGACGGATAATCTGCTGCTGTCCTTCGGCATGCGTATCGACCACTTCAGCTATGACCCGGAAGTCGGCCAATCTGAAAGTGACACCGGCTTGAGCCCCAACGTCAAACTCTCCTGGGAAGCAGTCCAAGGCCTGACATTCTCCGTTGGGTATGCCGAAGCCTACCGCGGTGTGATCATCAAGGAAACCGCTTTGATGGGTTTGTATCCCAACACCAATGGCGTTGATCCTGAAGAATCAAGCAACATCGAATTCGGCGTCAAGTTCGAAAAAGACTGGTTTTTTGCCAAGGGCAGCATCTACCGCCAGGACATTTACAACTACATCGACACTTACTACGCCAACGCCGGTGCGGATCACTATCTGGTTAATGCCGGTGACGTGAAGATTGATGGTTACGAAATGGAAATAGGTGGCCAATGGGACAACCTGCGTGTCTCACTTGGTATGTGGAATACCAATTCACGCTTTAATGGTGAAGACCTTGATGACTCCAACCTAGGTTTAGGGACCACCGTCGGTCGCACTTGGATTGGCAAGATTGATTACAGCTTACCTCAATACAACCTTGATACATTTCTGATTGGACGATTTGTCGAAGAGCTGGAAAACACCGTCAGTACCACAGCGCCGCCCAAGGAATCCTACTTTGTGCTTGACCTTGGTTTGAACTGGAAGCCACGTGGCAACGACAGTCTCACATTGGCTTTCAATGTCAACAATGTCTTTGACGAATATTACTATGATCATTCATCGTTCTCATGGAACCCCAACACCAGCAGTTATGTCGGATTTGCGGATCGTGGCCGTGAATTCGTTTTCTCTGCAACCGTTAAATTCTAATCCAACCGCTTGACCTTGTGATACAGGCCATACCGGCAATCTCACCGGTTGGCCTGTGTCCATTTATGCCGGAGCGTGATCGATCATGCACATGCCTAACACCGAGACCAAACCGGGGTTCTTTAAACCACCGCAACCCAGACCCATCACGGTTCGTCGGACGATACGCATCACTGAGCATCTCCAACGTGTCATCTTCACCGGTGATGGACTCAAAGGGTTTCCCGAAGGCTGGGAATCAGCCCATATCAAGTTGCTGTTCAAGAAAGAACATCAGACGCAGTTGACCTTGCCGACACTGGATCCCAAGGGTCCGATCTGGCCTGAGGATCAAGCACTCAAACCGGATGTCCGTGTGTATAGCGTGCGTTCCTATGATGCTCAGAATAATGAGTTGGCTGTGGATTTTGCATTGCATGAACAGGGTGTTGCATCGACGTGGGCGCGACATGCCAAGCCCGGTGACATTGTTGGGCTGGGCGGTCCGGGAGGCTACTGCCCCAAACCACCTGCATCGGATTATTACCTGTTTGCAGGGGATTTGTCTGCACTTTCGGGCATGGGGGGATTACTTGCTACGCTCCCAACCGATGCTGCGGGGCATGCCGTGATTCTCGTTCCCGGCCCTGAAGATGTTTTTGAATTGGACAGACCTGACAATGTTAGAGTCAGTTGGCTCTACGGTTCAGAGACACCTGGTAGCGAAGCGAAAGTCGTCAGTGAAATTCAAAACCTCGAACTCCCAATGCGAAATCTCTGGGCATGGTTGGCAGGGGAGCAATCACTGGTTGTCCAGGTTCGAGAGCATCTCAAAGATCGTTTGGGTGTGACCAGCCAACAGATGTATGCGACGCCATTTTGGAAACGTGGGCTGGATGAAGACGCCTATCACGATGCGCGTCACGATGTGATGCATGCGTTGGAAAATTAAATCATAGAAATTGGAAAGTTGTTTGATCATGAAACGATTAACACTCATCTTGATGCTTTTAGGTTGTATGCTCATCACAGCATGTGATCGGAGCAAATCACAGAACACGGAATCTCAAGCAAGTCAGACTACAACGGACATGCGTTCATATACCGATGCAGCAGGACGTCAGTTGACAATCCCAAGGCACCCCAAACGTATCATCGCACTGAGTGAAGTTGATCTAGATGCGATGCTCGCGTTGGGCGTTAAGCCTGTTGCAGCAACAGATGGGCGTGGCCAGGAGGGATTCCCACGGTATCTCGATGAATCTCAAACGCAAGGTATTACATCCGTCGGACGCCTGGGCAATCCATCCATGGAAGCGATTCTCATGGCCAAGCCGGACCTGATTTTACTCGGTGGTTTTTATACGGATCAGGCCCTGGAAAAACTCTCTGCCATCGCACCGGTGGTGGTGACCTACACGCTCAGAGAAGACTGGAAAAAAGGCTTTGAACGCGTTGCTGGTTTACTCGACAAGCAAGATGCGTATGACACATTCATGGCTCAATACGATCAGAGAATCCAGCAGGTCCGCAAGCGTCTTGACGATCACATCCATGACACGGTGAGTATCATTCGCTGGAATCCCAAAGGCCCGATGTTCATGTACAACACCGTTTTTGCCAGCAAGGTGATCTCGGATATTGGTCTGAAACGTCCTGAATACCAGGACAAAGACGGTGCCCCGCATTCGCCGATTCTCAGTCTCGAATCGCTTGACCAACTCGATGGTGATTGGATTTTCATGGGCACGTTGATGACACAGGGCGATGCTGTTTCCACAATGGCGTCCGCAACAAGTACGCCTGCATTCAAAGCACTCAAGGGTGTTCAAAACGGGCATCTGATCCCAGTCGATGGTTCGTTGTGGACCAGTGTCGGTGGACCTTTGGCAGCGATGCAGGTTCTTGACGACGTGCAAAAGGCAATGAGTCAGGCTGATGAATGAAGCGCAGTTAACAACATCAACCGCCCAAGCCAGCAAACCAGAACCAGATTACCGGGCGCGGCTTTTATGCCTTGTATTACTGTGTCTTTTGACCCTTGCAATCCTTAGCGTGTTATCCATGATCGCCGGTGCAGGCAACACAACCGTCAAAGATGCCATCGGATATCTGTTGGGTGATGCTTCCACACGCAATGACGAAAACCTGGACATGGTGCTACGGACTTTACGTTGGCCGCGGACTGTCGGGGCGATTGTCGTCGGCGGGGCGATGGGCGTTGCAGGCGCCGTCCTCCAAACCGTCACCCGCAACCCACTTGCGGACACCGGCCTGCTTGGGATCAACAGTGGGGCGGCCATGGGTGTGGTCACGGGCATCACCTACTTTGGCGTCAGCACCACACTGGGCTATCTGCTTTGGTCGATGTCTGGAACGCTATTGGGAACGAGTCTTGTCTTGCTCGTTGCCTCAACCGGACGCGCTGGTGTGACGCCTTTGCGGTTGATACTTGCTGGTCTTGGGATTGGTGCGACGTTCCACGGGATCACTGCCATGATCCTGCTGTCCAATCAAACCAGCTATGACGAATATCGTTACTGGGTATTGGGTTCGTTAGCAGGTTTACATCTGAAAATTGTGCTTCAAATGCTATGGATCATCGTGCCGGGGATTTTACTGGCTTTGGTATTAATGCGGAGTTTATCTGCCTTGATTCTTGGCGATGATGTTGCTCAATCACTTGGCCATCAGCCTGCAAAAATCCGCATACTCTCCACGTTATCCGTCACACTTCTCACGGGCGCGTCCGTTGCATTGGCTGGGCCGATCACATTCCTGGGATTGCTTAGCCCGCATGTTGCACGATCCTTTGTGCATCATCGTATCGGGAGTCTGATCGGCTTGTCGGGCTTATTTGGAATGATCATTCTACTCACCGCGGACATCCTATGTCGCATCGTGGTCAAACCCTTTGAAACACCGGTGAGTGTGATGATTGCCATGGCTGGCGCACCATTACTGATGTGGATTGTGTTGAGTCATCGCATGCTGACCTTGACGCACAAGGAGATGCGATGACACAGATCAATACAACACAACCTTCGGTCTACCAACATGACTGGCTGATGCGATTGGGGCCTTTGCGTCTGCGTGTGCCGCGTCGTGTGGTGACGGTGAATCTTTTGCTATTGATCGGACTGGCGGGGATCATGCTCGCGTCATTGATCATGGGTGATTTTAAAATCTCCGTCATGCAGACTGTCCGTGCCTTGTTGGGTCAAGGCGAGAAATCACATCTGATTTTGATTAATGAGATTCGCCTGCCGCGTGTGATCACTGGACTCGTAACAGGCTTTGGATTGGGGCTTGCGGGGACCATGCTTCAAACCCTGGCACGCAACCGATTGGCAACGCCGGAAGTGCTGGGGATCAATGAAGGTGGCACGCTGGCGATCATCGTCATCATCACCGTCAGCACATCAAGTCTTTTTGGATTGTGGTGGGTTGCGCCCATCGGCTCAGCGTTGACTGCAGCAGTCCTGATCCTGCTCGGTGGCGGGCGCGTGGGTTCACAAGGTTACCGCCTGCTGATCATCGGTCTTGGTCTTACCGCGTTATTGCGATCCATCAACGAACTGATCATCTCTCGCCAGAATCTCATGCACGCCTCAGCCCTGTATACATGGACTTTGGGCAGCCTTGCGACTGGAAACGAGAAGGTCAACATCCCGGTGAGTATTGGCATGCTCATGATTTTGCCCCTGTGTTTACTCTGCACACGTTGGTTAAATCTCATGCGATTTGATGAAGAGGTTGCCATCCCATTGGGCTTACCCAAACGCGGTGCGAGACTGCTGGTGATTGTCTGTGTGGTGGTGATGGCGGGATTGAGTGTCGGTGCTGCTGGACCCATTGCTTTTGTCGCATTGGCTGCGCCGATTCTCTCATCGCGTTTACTCGGGCCGTCGCATGTTCCCATGCTTACTTCAGCATGGACCGGTAGCGTGCTGGTTCTCACAGCCGACACGCTGGGCCGACTCATTGCTTACCCGCAGGAATTGCCAGTGGGGGTGGTGTGCAGTGTGCTTGGCGGTCCCTTCCTGCTATGGGTTGTTCTCAGACAACAGGTCAATCGCTAATTCGTCGACAGGTGTTAACCAATGCAATTAAACGTCACCGATCTTTATGCCAGCTACACAGCCAACAACCCGATTCTCAAGGGCGTAAGCATGACCGCCAAACCGGGGCAGGTCACGATCATCGTCGGCCCCAATGGTTGTGGCAAGAGTACACTTTTGCGAAACATCGCACGGCTTCACCGCCCCGACTCCGGGAAGATCACGCTTGATGATCAGGATATCTGGCAACTCAAACCCAGACAGGCAGCCCACCGACTTTCGCTTCTGCCCCAATCCCCTGTGGCACCTGAAGGCATGACGGTGATGAACCTCGTGCAGTTTGGTCGTCACCCACACCAGGGACTTTTCCAGCAATGGTCGGATCAGGATCAGCTGGCAGTCACTGAAGCACTGGAACTCACGCATCTGTCGAACCTGGCGTATCGTCGCCTGGATCAACTCTCAGGCGGGCAACGCCAACGCTGCTGGCTTGCCATGACGTTGGCGCAGCAGACGCCGTTGATGTTGCTCGATGAACCGACGAGTATGCTCGATCTTGGGCATCAGGTCGAAGTACTGAATCTGGTGCGCAAGATTGCCTCTGCCGGTGATCGGGCGTTTGTCATTGTGCTCCATGATTTGATTGCAGCAGCACAGTATGCCGACCAACTCATCACCATGCGCGATGGCAAGATCGTTCAAACCGGTCATCCCCGCGACATTATCACCCCGGAGTTAATCAAAGATCTTTACGATGTGGATGTGCGCATTCTGACATCACCGGATAACCAGACGCCGATCATCGTTGCTCGCCAGGAAGCTTTGGTTTAAATCGTCTCAACTTTGATACAAACAAAAACACCCGCAAGTTTGTCGGCCTGCGGGTGTTTGTTTTTTACATTCAGTTGTCAGTCATCGAACTGATTAAAGCATCACTTCATCATCACGCACGTGACGCTGACCGGAGGGCTTGTTCTCTACCAGGATGATCTGAGGCTTGGCTTCACCTGCTTCGTCCATACGACGCAGCAAACGTTCACGCATGACGGTTTTAACCTTCTCATGCGAGGCACACTCAATGAGATTGCAAAGCTCATAGGGATCGTGATGCAGGTCGTAGAGGAATGCTTCCTTGTATTGACTGGCGCCACCTTGGCCGTCTTCGGTTTCCGTGATCGATTCGACTGCATATTTCCAGCGCTTGGTGCGGACGGCACGGCCGATACCACTTTCAGAAATCTGCACGAAAATTTCTTCCTGCCAATCACGGGTTTGACCACGCAAAACAGGCATCAGTGAATGGCCCTGCATGGTTTCGGGAATTTCAATATCGCAGGCATCAAGCAGTGTCGGGGGCAGATCGACCAGTGAGACCACGCCCGGGAATGAACCCTTGCCTTCAAAGCCGGGACCTGAAAGCAGGGAGGGGACGCGAATGGAAGATTCGTGACAGCTGCGTTTGTACTCAGCGTTGCGGGTCTTGAAGTGACAGCCGTGATCGGAGATGAACATGACGATGGTGTTGTCCATGATTTCCAGTGATTTGAGCGTATCACAGATGCGGCCAAAGCCTTCGTCCAGGCGCTTGACCATCCCGTAGTATCCGCCCAGATGCTGCTGGGTGGTGCCACCGGTGACGTTGTAGGTGGGCGAGTCGGTTTGACCTTGCGTGGTAGACCAGGCAGGCAGGGCAGCGAGATCCGGGGGGGTCCACTTGCCGGTGTAACGTTCGCGGTAACCATCAGGAGCCGGATAGTCGTCCTTGTCATTCTGGTGATGCGGCTCGATGAAAGACATCATCAAGAAGAAGGGTTCGTCCTGGTGTTCATTGATGTAGCGAATGCCTGCATCGGCGACGGCATCACTGCGGTAACCGGGGAGCACGACTTCGTTATCATCATTGTCATAGAGAATGGTGCGGTATTCATCACGGCTGAATTCCATGGCTTCGACACCGAGCCAGTGTTGATAGCCACCACGCTTATCCTTGGGAACGATGCCACCGCCGGTGCGGTCATTGTGCTTGATCCCAGCTAGATGCCATTTGCCGATGTACCCGGTGTGATAACCCGCTTCGTTGAAACAGGTGGCCAGATTTTTACGGTCCGTGGGCAGAATAAATCCGTTACGCCAGACACCGGTGGTGGTGGCATACTGACCGGTCTGCAGACAGGAACGTGCAGGACCACAAACAGGTTGACAAGTGAAGCAGTTTGCCAAATGGGTTTGCTGCCTGGCCAGCCGGTCAAAGTTGGGCATCAGGTCCAGTGGGTTACCGTGTAGAGATGAACAATCCCAACGTTGCTGATCGGTGAAGAAGACAACGACATTGGGTTTCTTGGCTTGGGTGGACATGGTGAGCCTTTCATGATTTTTGGATACAACTGATTTTGCAATTCCAATGGTTTTGTGACTATAATGCTGACCTTCATTGCGGGTGTAACTCAATTGGCAGAGTGTCAGCCTTCCAAGCTGAATGTTGCCGGTTCGACCCCGGTCACCCGCTTTTTTCAGACTGTCATTTAAGACAACTCTGAGTCAAGCTTCAAACACCGATGCGCTGATACGTGTCGGTGTTTTTTTTGTTGGTCATCCGACGATACAAATCATGCAACCATCACCTTGGAAGCCATTTATTGTGGTGATTTGCCTGGCTGTCGCAATCGCTTTTTCGCAAGCGAAGTTGCCTTTTTGCTCAGATTCTTTTTCTTGATGATATCTTCAATTGAATAACCTGATCCGTCTGAGAACGTTTTTTGCTACTCTATTGGGATGGCTCAGACGCTCGGACAAATCAAGTTACTTCTAGAGAGCTTTGGCTTGCGTCCCAAGAAGCGCTTCGGCCAAAACTTTCTGCATGACGGCAACAAAATGCAGGCCATCCTCCAGGCGGGGGACCTCCAACCCGGAGAGTTGGTGCTGGAAGTCGGGGCAGGGACGGGTGCCCTGACAAGCCGACTTCTCGAAGCCGATGCCCGTGTGGTTGCAGTGGAAGTCGATCGTGATCTCTGGCCGATTCTTGAGCAGCAATTTGCAGGAGATGACCGTCTGACATTGGTCAAAGGCGATGTCCTTGAGAGCAAGCATCAGATCAATCCCGAGGTGGTCCGTGAGCTTGGCGATCAGCCTTTCAAACTCATCGCGAACTTGCCTTACAACGTCGCATCACCGTTGCTGATTAACCTGGTGACACAGTTTGAGCAGATGTCGCATGCCATTGTGATGGTTCAAAAGGAAGTCGGTGACCGCCTGGCAGCCAAACCCGGGAGCAAAGCCTACGGGCCAATGGGCATCATTGTCGGGGCGACCTGCGATGTTTCGGAGGTCTGCACACTGTCCCCGTCGTGTTTCTGGCCTGCCCCGAGTGTGCATTCGTCGGTGATTCTGCTGAAGCGCAAACCTGAGCCGGTGACCGATGACCTGCCAAAATTCACCGAGTTGGTTCATTTGCTGTTTGGCAAACGTCGCAAGCAACTTGGCGCTATCCTTGGACGGGATCAGGAGTTACCACAAGGAGTGGATCAAAAAATGCGTCCTGAGGTTTTGACTGTGGAACAACTTGCTGCCCTTGCGCGTATGTACCATTGAGTTCGCACTCAATTTTTGTAAGCTTAGGATGAGAAACCTGTCAGCATTTTATGATGGAGCATAAGCCGGATGCGCATTCTCCTTGCAATACCTGTCTACAACGAAGAGCGATACGTGACCAAGGTGCTTGATGAAGTCAGGCATTACACATCGGATATTCTGGTGATCGATGATGGTTCGTCGGACCAGACGCCGATGCTGTTGGCTCAGCAACCCGTGGATGTAATCCGCCATGCGACCAATCGTGGCTATGGCCAATCGATGATTGATGCGTTTCGCTGGTCATCCTGCTATCGTTATGACTGGGTGATCACCATGGACTGTGACGAGCAGCACGAGCCTGCATCGCTGCCGATGTTCTTCAAAGCCATCGAACAGGATGATGCCGATATCATCAGTGGAAGTCGTTATATGTCCGACTCGGCGACGGAAGATTTACCGCCTGCCGATCGCCGGAAGATCAACCAGATTATCACCGAGCAGATCAACGGCACGTTGGACCTCAAACTCACTGATGGTTTCTGTGGGTTTAAGGCATACCGTGTCAGTGCCATGCGCAAACTCCGTCTGTCAGAATCGGGCTATGCGTTCCCGCTACAATTCTGGGTTCAGGCGGTGGCCAATGATCTGGTGATTCGTGAAGTACCCATCAGCCTGATTTACAACGATCCGAATCGCAGCTTTGGTGGACCGTTGAATGACGCTGAAAAACGTCTGGCTCATTACCGTCAAGTCTTCGCCAAAGAACTCAAAGAATTTCCCGACCGTTTTGCCTGTGCTTGTGTTTGTAGTTGCAATGGCCAATCAGAAGGGTAATTTGTTCTCCCATGGCACCGAATCAAAATGCACGTTTTTATGCCGATCCCCTGATGATCCACTGGCATCCATCTGGTGCCGTTTCCGCTGCGGACCGTCAGGTCCTTGTTGATCTGGTCGCCTCCAATGCCGATCACCTGGGAACCGGGCGATTGAACATGGATGGCCCGATCATTGCCACCGGACACCAGGCGTGGTTCTGGCACCCGGGGATTCTTGCCAAGGACATGGCGATGGCCGAAGCCGCCCGATATCACGGCGGTGATATGCTTCATCTGGTCGTCGATCATGATGTCCATCCTGCCATGCAGATGCCGATCCCGATTCGCTTTGGGGCCGAGGTGATTGATCAGGAAGTCCAGTTGGCCAAGGTGCACGAGGACCTGCCCATTGCAAGCCAGGCGCCTGTGGATATCAAGCAGGTGCAGGACAATCTCTGGTATCTGAAACAGGAGCAGTCCGCATCACTGGGGCGTGCACTGTTGAACATGCCCTCCTGCTGCAATCTCGCTCAGCAGATTACGGTGATACTCACGCGATTGATGAAGCAGTGGGTAGGGGATGTGCCGGTGTTGTATTCGACGCAGTTACTTGAACTGCCCAGCGCTAAGCGATATGTGGATCAGATGCTTGATGATCCGCAATCCTGTGCACGCTGTTACAACAACGCGGTTAACGAAGTCCCCAATGCGGGGATCGCCCCCTTGTCCATGGAAATGGATCGCGTGGAGTTGCCTCTTTGGCTCATCCAATGGGGCAAGCCGCGAGCGCGTGTTTATGCCGACATAGCTGATGAACAGGCGATCATGGTCGACGAAGAAGGTAATCCCATTGACCGTTCTGAAGCCTTGCTCGCTCCCAAAGCCCTGTTTCTCTCAGCATTGATGCGCAGCATCGTCAGCCAACTCTTCATTCATGGCAAAGGTGGTGGCGTCTACGATCAGGTCACCGAAATCTGGTGGTCACAGTGGAACCAACCCGCATTAAACGCGCTTGCCATTGCCAGCGCGGACTTGTACATGCAGTGGGATGTCCCGCTCGCACACCAGGAAGATGTCGAACAAGCTGTCTGTCACTTGCATCATCTTCGACACAACATCGATCATTACACCGAGGTCGATCCCGAGTTAGCCAACATCAAAGCACAACTCATCGAACAACTCGCAGATCGACATGCAGACCGCAAGGAAAAGAAAGTCTGGTTCAAACAGTTGCATGCCATCAATGATCAGTTCTGTGAAGACCACGTAGAACTGCTCAACGATGCCTACAACAAACTCACGCGCGCCAAGCAGGGCATACGCAACCGAAAATTAGCATCACGTCGTGATTGGCCGTTTTTCCTGTATCCCGATCATCAACTCGAACATCTGCGATACATGGTCAAACAGGCCAACGAACACCGCACGCCTGCATAGCGTCGATCAATAAAAACATCCATCATCCGTCACTCCCGCGCGCCCGAAAGTTGGGCGTCCAGTGGAACTTGTAAGCGTCAACTGAATGCCACTGGATTCCCGCCTGCATGGAAATGACGAATTCATAGATCGATAACATACTGTCTATTTGAATTACACCGATTATGAAATTCCGAGAACCTCAAACCCAAAAAGCTTGCACGCCAGCAAGTCTGCGGTTTACCATAAGCAACATGTCCAAAGCCCACTATTACTCCGTCGTTTTCCTGACTGCGATTTGTCTGTGTTTAACATGCCATGCGCAGGATCAGGAACTGACTTACGACCATTGGTTCTCGCTGCGGCTGGGCGGTCAACCTGCGGGTTACTCCCACGAATCCTGCTCGTTTGATGCCGATGGCAATCTCATCACCCAATCCGATACGCAGATCAGCATGTCGCGCGGTCCCATGCCCATCACCATTCGCATCACTTCCGAGTTCGTGCAGACACCTCAAGGCAAACCCCTTCGTGGGCAGTCCAAGCAGGACATGAGCATCATGCAGGTGGTCCAAAGCTACAAGTACAATGATGACGGCTCGATCGAATTGACCAGCATGCAAAATGGACAGCGGATCACCAACAACATTCCCAAACCTGCCCAGGATTGGATGACGCCGATTCAGGCTCAGGCGTATGTCATGGATGAACTTGCCAAAGGCAAAAAGCAGATCAGCTTCTGGACGATTGATCCGACAGCAGGTCCGCAGCCGGTTCAGATCACCATGAAACATCTTGGGGAACAGAGTGTGGACGTGGTGGGCAAGACGATTCCTGCCATCGCATGGGACATGACGACGTCGATGATGGATGGCGTGGTGACGAAGGTTTGGACGGATGACAAATTGCTACCGGTCAAGACCAAGGTGACCCCCATGCCGGGGATGGAGCTGGAAGTGCTGCTGTCTGATCAGATGCTTGCCACACAGAAAGTCAATCCGCCGGAGTTACTGGTTTCGACGATGGTCACACCCAGCAGACCGCTACCGAATCCGCGTCAACTCAAGCATGCTGAGTACGAACTGCTCATCCAGACCGGGCAGGCTGCCGTCAAGCGCGATAGTCTGCTCCAGACCGCCAATCAGCAGGTTCAGTGGCTTGATAACAAGCGTGCGAAAGTGACCGTGGATGTCAATGCCGATCCACTGCCCAATGCCGATAAACCGGGCGAAAGTTTTCTGACAGCCACCGCTGTACTCAATCACAAGGACCCTGAGATTCAAAAGGCATTGGAACGTGCCCTGGGTCGGAATCTGGAGAACCTGCCGGTGATGCAGCGTGCCTTGCGGCTGCGCGAGTTTGTCAATCGCGAGATCAAGTCCAAGGATTTGTCGGTTGGTTTTGCCACCGCCAGTGAAGTCATCCGAACCAGGCAGGGTGATTGCACTGAACATGGGACGCTGCTCGCTGCGATGCTCCGTGGCGCCGGTGTACCCAGCCGTGTGGTCTCAGGGATGATTTACGTCGACGAATTTCTGGGTAACCGCAACATCTTCGGCTATCACATGTGGGCTCAAGCCTGGGTGGATGGCAAGTGGGTCGATCTGGATGCCACACTGCCCAACACGGTGTTTGATGCTGCACACATTGCCATGGTCGCCAGCGATACAGATTCGGGCAATACAATGAACGATCTGGTCAAACTCACGCCCCTGATTGGCCGATTAAAGATCAACGTGCTCAATGCACGCTGAAATATCAGTTTTTATTGCGATGATGTACGACTTGTCGTTTGTATTGACAGGTTCACTTGCATGACCGCTAGCAGTTTGAGTCATTGATTCATGAAAATCATCTCACTACCTCAATTCCCTGAACGTCAGTCGACAGCACACAAGGGAACGTTTAAAACGCTCTTCATCATCGGCGGACAAAGCAACATGATCGGCGCCCCGTCCTTGACGGCACGCTCGGCTTTACGAAGTGGCGCAGGATTGGTCAAGTTCATTGCTGATGAAAGCATTCTCACGAATCTATTGCTGCTTGAGTCCTCTGCAACCGGAGTTCCCATTTCCGATAAAGCGCGCAATCTCGAACGTGTGCTTACTGAAATTGATCCGGAAGATACTGGCGTTCTTGCAGTGGGACCGGGAATGGGGCGAACCCCACAAAGTCGAAATCGATTATCCAGTTTACTCACCAGCAATCGTCCGATGGTGCTTGATGCAGATGCCTTGAACCTGCTTGCAGAGACGGGGGAAAGACTCGAACCCGCTGCCAAGTGTCGCGTCCTCACGCCTCACCCCGGTGAATTTCGCCGTCTGGCTCAGGCGGTTGGGATTAACCATGATCCGGTGGATCCAGAGCAACGTGTCAAAGCTGCAACGGCATTGGCCAAGGTACATCATGCTGTGGTCGTACTCAAAGGCCATCAAACCGTCATCGCCAGCCGCACGCAATGCCACATCAATCACACCGGCAATGCTGCCCTGGCAACCGCAGGTAGTGGTGATGTACTCACCGGCTTGATCGCATCACTGATCACGCAAGGCCTGGATGGCTTTGCCGCTGCCACACTCGGTGCACACCTGCACGGCCTGGCAGCGGATCTCTGGGTGGCGGAAAATGGTCCGGTTGGATTGCTGGCACGGAACCTGGCTGACATGCTCCCCAAAGCAATTCGCCAATACCTGATGCAATCGTAAGTCAATCAAGAAACCAGATGGGGCGTGAGAATACCCCTGATACTGCTGGATAAAGCTGTGTGGATGTCAATCAATCCTGCGATTGACGCTTGTGCTTGTAGCGTTCACCCAGCCCCTGTTCCCAGCGGCCATGGTGCTTTGAGATCGGCAGGCTGCGGTATTCCGTCTGACAGTCGTAGCAGATCAGTGCAGGCTTCTTGAACAGGTAAATCAAGACATCAACCAAAATCACGACCACCGAGACAACAATCGCCGGGATAATCCACTTGTGATAAATCATGACCAGGCAAAACACGGCTGCCAAGGCAATACTCACCAGCGCCGTGATCTGCGGGAAGCTGTTACTGACATACATATCCTTGCAACCACACACCGGGCAGCGCTTGAGACATTTCTCGTCATCCACCGCACCGCTCCAGTCCAAAGCAATCTGATGCGATGGCTCACCGGGGAATTTGATCATCGCAGGTGGGGCAGCATCATCCGGAGTCTGGATGATCACCCGTTGCTGACTGTCTTTGGTTCGCAGTGTGATTTTCAACGCTTTATCCTGACCGTTAAGGCAAAATGGTATGCCGTCATTCTAGCGTGACTTGTCCGGCTGTGAAGTCATTATCGGCAACTTTCTCATCGATGCTACAATGTCTTTGACAATCAGAGCCTCAAGAGCAACAAGGAGAATCCCATGGCAGCGAAAAAAATACTCATGATCGTCGGCGATTTCGTGGAAGATTACGAAGTGATGGTTCCGTTTCAGATGCTGCTGATGGTCGGCCACACCGTGCATGCGGTCTGCCCGGATAAGCAGGATGGTGATCAGGTCCGCACTGCCATTCATGACTTTGAAGGCGATCAGACCTACACCGAAAAACCGGGACACAATTTCACGCTCAACGCCTCGTTCATCGATGTCAACGCAGCTGACTATGACGCATTGGTCATCCCCGGCGGACGTGCACCGGAATACATTCGTCTGAACAAGCGCGTGATCGAAATTGTCCAGGACTTCGCCAAAGCCGGCAAGCCCATCGCCGCCATCTGTCACGGTGCCCAGTTACTCGCCGCTGCCGAAGTGATTACCGGCAAGTCCTGTTCGGCTTACCCCGCATGCGCCCCGGAAGTCAACCGGGCAGGGGGCAACTGGGTGGAAGTTCCCATGGATCAGGCGCATGTCGATGGTCAATTCATTACCGCACCGGCATGGCCTGCCCATCCGGCATGGATCAAAGCGTTACTTGACGCACTTGGTACCAAAATTGAACTTTAAGTGTCATTATGTCCCAAACGCTCATCACACTTACCCGTAAACAGGTCCGCGCGGTGGATCGGATTGCCATGGAGCACTTTGCCATGCCCGGCGTGGTGCTCATGGAGAATGCCGGCCGCAATGCCGCGATGATCATCGCCCAGCAAATCAGCCCGTTGGATACTGTTGCCATCCTCTGTGGCTCTGGTAACAACGGTGGAGACGGTTACGTCATCGCGCGACACTTGACGAACATGGGCTTCAAAGCGCAGTTGGTCTGCGCCAAGTCCGTCGATGAACTGACCGGTGATGCTGCGATCAATGCTGCCATTGCCATGAAGATGCACATCCCCGTGATCGAGCTTGATCAACTCACGAGTGAACATGTCATCGTCGACGCCTTGCTGGGGACCGGTTTTCATGGTGATGTCCGTGAGTCCTTGTTGCCATACATTCAGGCGACGGAAAATAAAGCCATGGTCTTTGCCATCGACTTGCCCTCAGGGCTGGATTGTGATTCGGGGTTACCAGCAAACGCTGTCGTCAAAGCGGATCACACCATCACCTTCGTTGCCCGCAAACTCGGATTCGATCATGCTGATTCGCATGCGATCACTGGCAAGGTTCACGTGGTGGACATTGGCGTACCGACACAGGCGATTGAGATGGCGTTGGATATTCAGGATTAAAATCGCACCTAAGAAATACTGAAATCATTGATTGGCATCCGGCGTGCCAATGCCCGGCAGGTTGTATCTGGCTTTGGCATAGAAGTCGAAAATCATGTCATGCAGTTGGCCCACTGCAGGGATTTGATTGTCATTGACTTGGAGCGTGCGTGATTGATTGCCTAGTTTCAAGACCAATTCATGATGAACGTCTTTGGAGTTTTTGCGATCCTGCTTGCCCGAGAGGTTGGCGGTCAACAAGTTGGATTGGTTGATGAAAGATTCAATCGATTTGAGTTGCTGCGTGTTGAGCGTCATCACGGGTTTGGCATTTTTGGTGATGGCATCAAAGCCGCCACCAAATGACAATTGCCCGTTGGGTTCAAGTTCAAAATAGGAATAGCGTTTGTCGGTGGTCAATGACTGAAGCTTGATGACGATTTTCTGAACACCGGCGGGGGGCGTGGTCTGCGTCGATCGACAGGCAGGCAACAACAATGCCAGAACAGCAAGGCAAATCAGTGGGCGGGACAGTTGTGACATTTAATAACCTCGGTGCGATTCCATGGCATTTCCAGGCAATTCCCGGCCGGTGAATAAAATCAACTTATCCAGCAGGACCAACGTCGGCGGGGAATCTTTACCCGAGGTGACATAATGATTGGTTTTACCCCAACTGGTCAAGGTCACATGAATCAAGGGACGCTGGGGATCAGCAGGTGATTCGTGATTGAGAACTTTCTCAGCAAACGGGCTGGTGGGCTCAGCCATGAGATTGGCCTGCTGACAGACGGTGACGAGTTCCTGGAACTGACCATGTCGGAGTTTAAGGAAGCGTGAGGGGTAGTGGTCCAACGTGGCTTCATCACTCAGCGACAGGTGAAGATTGAAATTGGGTTGAAGCAGATACTTGCTGCGGATCAGGCGTTCGTTATCCGTTTGCAACTGGCCCTCAACATAAACCTCCAATGCAAAGTCCGGCGGACGATTGGCGATGCGCTGACGCTGGGCATCCACCTGCGAGTCGGCACAACCGCTGCACAAACAGACTGCCAGCAAACACATGACCGACAACACACTCCCAACAACACGCATTGATACACTCCTCATGAATGTCATTTGCTTGATTGTTTTGTCTTGGGTTTCATGACCCGCGTCTGAAAAATCAGGTTTCGGATTGGGCTGGCCGTTTAAAGTCCTTGGCCCAGTTCTGCCAGAGTCTTGGTTTGTGTCTGCCTAACCAGATCACCATGGCAGACCAGATCATCAGCAGGACGAATCCGAAAGTCAACTGGTTTTTCAGGGAATGGTTAATGGTACCCGATTCCAGCGCTTCCCGGAAGTGATGCAGTCGTGATGCCATGAAAACATGAAACCCCGGCACGCCAAAGAGCATCAAAAATAACTTGACTCTGAGCCAGCGTAATTTCAGAAACGTCCCGGGATGCTCAAGCAAAAGCAACACGCCGAGTACCATGGTTAAAAGCAGCGCAGGCACCCCGACATACACAATCAGTAAACGCACGGATAAGACATGCTCCATCAACACCGTTGCGTCGATCTCCTCGGTGGGTTTACAGCCAATGCTCTGACACCAAAGCACCGCAGCACAGACCATGGCGCCAAAATACACGGCCATGGCAAAGACCTTGGGGATCAACAGGTAGGGTCTGAACCCCCGACCGGGTTTACGGATCACGCGTTGCTTTTGTGAACTGCTCATGGGCCATAGTGTAACCATCCATCAGACAATGTCATCTTCAGTTCATGACGTGGTCAAACTTATATCACCCTAAATTTTGAACTGATTGACCATCACCTGCAGCGACTCGGCGCGACGGGAGAGTTGCTGTGCAGCGGTTGCGGCCTGGCTTGCAGCCTGATTGGATTGTTCTGAGGCGCTACTGATGGACTCGATCGAACGCGTGATCTCCTGTGTGGCAGTGGACTGTTGTTCGGTCGCTGCTGCAATGGACGAGACGAGGTTATCAACCTGTGACGTGTCATCGACAATCCGGGTCAATGCCTCCCCCGCAGAGCTGGCAGCACGGACACCTTCATCGACCAGGCCGGTGCCTTGTCCCATGTGTTCGATGGCGTTTTGTGTCTGGGACTGGATGGCGGTGATGAGTTGCGTGACTTCGCCGGTGGCGTTGGTGGTGCGCTCAGCCAACTTACGGACTTCATCCGCGACGACTGCAAACCCGCGCCCGTGTTGTCCTGCACGTGCCGCTTCAATCGCCGCATTGAGTGCCAGCAAATTCGTTTGTTCCGCGATGTCATTGATTACGCGAATAACCACGCCGATGTCCTGAGAGCGATCGCCCAATTCCTGCATTTGACTGGAAGCTTCATTGACGATGCTGGCAATCTGCTGAATCTGATTGACAGTGTTGTCAACGACCTGATTGCCTTCACGTGCAGTCTGGCCGGATGAACTGGCATGCGTCGAAAGGGTGGTGGTGCGGTTGGCAATCTCCATGACACTGGCAGAAAGCTGCTCGACGGCACTGGCAACCTGGGCGTTCTGACTGCGTTGATGTGAAAGACTGGTTGACATCTGCTCGCTGGTGGCAGCAATCTCCGTTGCAGCCGAAGCGACTTCCTGCGTCGCCTGGGCAACATGCTTGACCGTGTCCTGAATTTTCTGGACAAACTGATTGAAGAAACCGGCCATGACGCCCAGTTCATCTTTGCGTCCATCATCAACGCGTTGCGTCAGATCGCCATCACCCTCAGCGATGTCCTGCATGCGATGAGTCATTTCACGGATCGGTGTGTTGATGGAGCGGTAAGCCCAAATGCCCATCAAAATAGTCAATAACGTCAAACCCAGATTCAGGAACAAAGCCTTGTACATCAGCGTCGACGCGTGATTGTTGATTTGCGTGACCTGCTCGTTGATCAGTTGTGCAATCTGATCTTCAGCGGATTTGAGCTGATTGATTTTCTGCGTGATCGTGTCAAACCAATCCGAAGGCCTGACGCCAAATTGACCAGTGTCAGACTTAACCATGGCCAATTGTCGATAATGCTCCACCCGGGCAAACGATGCATCAGCGGACACCTGATCAAACACGGATTGCATCTTCGGTGTGGCGAGGTTTTCAAACTCGTGCATGAATGCCTGCTGCTGCGCCAGGTTGCCAACGAAGCGTCGGAAGATCACCGGGTTGAATTGGTCCGCTGCAAAGGCGTTACTGAGCAGGGCTCGTTCGATACCCGCGTTTTCCTTGGTCTTCTGGAGATAGAGATTGGCAGCCAGTTGGGTGGCAATGCTGCCGGTGGTGCTTTGGTCAGCCATGCTTTGAACAACTGTGAGCATCTGGCTATTGAGTTGCGTGTAGTACGCAATGGCTTTGGGTGTGTCGATCTGCTGGCTTTGGACCTGCTGACGAATTTGGTTTATCTGTTTGCTGGTCTGGACGGCTGTTTCAAGGCGTTGACGGATACGGTCGGAGACCTGATCCACGGGATAGGTTTGGATGACAGTTAACAGCGACTGATATTTTTCGTCGGTGCTTTGGTGTTGTGCTGTCAGTTCGGAACCAAACTGTTTGCCCTGACTCCCCAGGAAGCCGGCGGTGCGTCCGCGTTCCTTTTGCAACTCATGGACCAGGTTACTGATCTGCTCAGAGAGTTTGGCGGTCTGCAGCAGCAATTGGCTTTGCTGGGACTGTCGGTAACTCCCGACCCATTCGATCACCCCCTGCGCCATCATCGCGCACAGCGGGACCATCACAAGTAACAACAGCTTGGTTCTGATTTTCATGCCCATCCCCTATGTCTAAAACCGCGCAGACGATTCGCAAAAAAGAACGACTTGAAAACCGCTGCAGAAATGAATTCAGTCTCCCGGCCGATGCCCGGCGGCCAATTGGGAGTGACGTACTATCAAGAATCGAAAGGATTCAGATGTGGCTTAATGTCGCATGAATGAAATTAATAAAAAAAGGTAAATTTTGTTTTGATTTTGCATTCTGGTAACCCCTTGATAAAAATACACTTTTACCTCTTGTTAAAAACACTGTGTTTGAACGGTGCAATTGAAAAGGTCCAATCCCCGGGTCGGTTTCGTGATAGGGGAAGATGACTGGTAAAGACCATCGGTGAGAAGGATTGGGTCGTGGTGGTTTGTTGCAGAAGTGAGCGTTGCCACCTATCCTATGGCGGTTTACGTTGATTATTCTGTTTGCGACTTCTTATGCCGTTGTGAGTCAGAGTGATCAGGACAATTTATGGGACTTCCCGCAGCCTCTTCCATACCGGGATGGGGTGAGTCTGCTGGTCTATGGATAAAGCGCAGACCTATGACAGCAGCGCTGTATATTGCCAGTGTCGTCGGGGCGGTGGCTCTCTATATGATGATGCCACGTCGGGGCTACACCCCCGTGCGGTTCGGATTTCTGCTTGGGGCATGTTCTCTGGGCGGACTTTGGCTTTTTCTTGGTCGTGAATTACCCGCGATCACGGGGTTGCCTGATGCCGCGGCCGGTTACTACTACCTGTTTGGCGCCATTGCCATTGCTGCAGCTGCGCGGGTGATCACCCAATCCAAGCCGGTGTATTCGGCCTTGTGGTTCGTGATGGTCGTGCTGGCTGTCGCGGGGTTGTTTCTGACCCTGGAAGCCGAGTTCATGGCCTTTGCGATGGTGATCATCTATGGCGGTGCGATTCTGGTGACCTACGTGTTCGTGATCATGCTCGCTGCGGATAGCGGTGATGCATCGGATGAGGACACGCCGGAATATGACCGCCTGCCACGCGAACCGGTTGCAGCCATTGCAGTCGGATTCCTGATGCTGAGTCTTCTCTTGAGTGTCTTTGCGATGCACTCTGAAGACGGCAGCACCTTCCCGCAAAATTATCAAGCTCAGTCGGAGTCCGATGCGTTTGTGATCACCAATGAGTTGACGCAGCGCCCGGTGACCGAACTGGAAGCCAAAATCAAAGCCAGGAATCCTGACGCGGTCATGCCTGCGGATCTAGCGAAAAAAGACAAACTCGACAACATCGAAAAGGTCGGTTTGGATCTATTCAAAAGTCACCCACTGGGACTTGAACTGGCGGGCGTGATTCTGCTGGTGGCAATCATCGGTGCGGTGGTCATTGCCAAGAAACGTGTCGAAGACGATGCCCTGATTCAGGAAGAAGGATAATTGCCATGGACAGCATGATGTTAACCCATTACCTGATCATCGGTGCCATCCTCTTTTGCATGGGCCTGATCGGATTTATCACCCGTCGTAACCTGATCATCATGTTCCTGTGCACGGAAATGATGTTCCAGGGTGTGAGCCTATCACTGGTAGCGTTCAGTCGCTACCACGGCAATGTAACAGGGCAGACTTTTGTGATCTTTGTCCTGACGATCGCTGCAGCCGAAGCTGCCCTGGCGTTGGGTCTGGTGGTATTACTCTTTAGACGCAAACGCACACTCGATGCCAACGCGTGGTCGAGTCTCAAGGGATAGCCCTTCGTCTTAAAGATGTAAGAAACACACGGTAAACGCAATCAACAACAACCCTACACGGACGAGCTTGCAAGCTAATGGAAATCGCTAAATTCATTCCCTGGTTACCCCTGCTGGCCGCGATCCTAAGCGGCATCTGCTGCATGAAACGGTCACTAAGGGATTACGCATCGTGGATCGTCTTAGCAGCAGTCGCTGCCAGCTTCGGTTTGAGTCTCATCGCAGCCAAACATATCACCCCGGAGTCCGGCCCGCAGGTCGTTCACTTCTTTGAGTGGATTCATGCAGGCAGCTTCAAAGCCGACTTCAGCTACTACTTCGACACGCTGACCATCATCATGCTCTTCGTCGTCACCGGCATTGGTTCACTGGTGGTCTGGTACGCAGGCGGATACATGGCAGGGGACAAGGGTTACGCCCGATTCTTCTTTGCTGTGGGCCTGTTCATCTTCTCCATGACCTCGCTGGTGATGGGTGACAACCTGCTGATGCTGTTCCTGGGTTGGGAAGGTGTGGGTCTGTGTTCGTACCTTCTGATTGGTTACTACTACGAAAAACCGTCCGCTGTCGCTGCAGGCAAGAAAGCCTTCATTGTCAACCGCATCGGTGACCTTGGTTTTGCGTTGGGTATTTTCCTGACCTTCAAGGAATTTGGCTCGATCCAATACGTGGACATTTTCAACCAAACCGCCCATCTGGACACCGAGTCCGCGACATCGGGCATGAAGATCATCCCGTACCTGTTGATGCTCGGCGCCTTTGGTAAGTCAGCCCAGATTCCGTTGTATGTCTGGTTGCCTGACGCCATGGAAGGTCCGACGCCGGTGTCTGCACTGATTCACGCAGCAACAATGGTGACCGCGGGTGTGTACATGATCGCCCGCATGATGCCGGTGTTCCTGCTCAGTGAATATGCTCTGACTGCCGTTGCGACGGTGGGTGCGGCGACCGCACTCTTTGCCGGTTTGATTGCCCTGTGTCAGTACGACATCAAACGTGTGTGGGCTTACTCGACAGTCTCTCAGCTTGGTTACATGTTCCTGGGCGTGGGGGTTGCATCGAGTGTCGGCGGTGTGTTCCACCTGTTTACCCATGCATTTTTCAAAGCCTTGTTGTTCCTCACCGCTGGTAGCGTGATGCATGCCATGACCGGCCAGTTGGACATGCGGAACATGGGCGGACTTCGCAAGAAAATGCCGGTGACCTGCTGGCTGATGTTTGTCGGCTGTCTGGCGTTGGCTGGCTTCCCGTTGACCGCAGGCTTCTTCTCCAAGGATTTGATTCTTGGTGATGCGATGGCCAAGGGTATCGGTGATCACAACGGCTGGATTCAGGTGCTCGCATGGTCAGGCATTCTCACCGCTTTCATGACCGCGTATTACACCTTCCGTTTGTGGTTCCGCGTCTTCTGTGGCCCGGAACATTACGTGATGGGTGATGATCATCATGGTGATGACGACAGCCACGGCGATGATCACGCTCATGGCCACGATGACCACCATCATCACGCCCCGCATGAGATGCCGTTTGCCCGCATGAACCTGCCGCTGTGTTTTCTGGCAGTGGGTGCGATTGCTGGCGGTTTCCTCTGTCATCACTGGATGGAGAGTATGGTCAACGCCAGTTCAGCCAGTACAGTCAACACCGCGGTTGAGCACGTTGCCACGACGGTTGGACATGCAACGGAACATGCAGTTCATGCTGGTGAAGTCGCCGCTGACGTTCATGCCGAGGCAGGCGGTCACGGTCATGCCAGTCTCTTTGGTATGGATGTCCACAAAGCCGTGATGATCATCAGCATCATCGCCGCATTGGCTGGTATCGCATTGGCTGCTTACTTCCACCTGCTGCGTCGGGAGTTGGCAGACAAGGCCAAGGAAAACTATGCCGGCGTTTGCGACCTTTTGGAAAACAAATTCTGGATCGACGAACTGTACGACACAGCCATCGTCCGGCCGCTCAAACTCATGGGGGATTTGTTCTTTGTCTTTGATCGCCTGGTGATCAACGGCATCGTTGCCCTGGTTGGTTTTATCCCGCGTTTGCTGGGGATCACAGTCCGACACTCACAGACCGGTGTCCTGCAAGGCTACGGCCTTGGGATGATTCTGGGCCTGGCGTGCATCCTGTTGATGGTCACCTGGATGCTTTCGTCGGGATTCTGATTGTTTGATGGAAAGATGAACTGATACTGGCATGGTTAACCACCCATAAGCCTGGAAATAGACGCCAATGGAACTTCCTTTCGCACTGCTTTTGTTTTTGGTTCTGATCCCACTGCTCAGTGGGTTGCTCCTGCCTCTCTTGGCAGGCAACGACGCTGAGAAGATCAAGACGTTTACGCTTGGGATCACGGTCATCAACTTTTTCATGTCCCTGCTTTTGCTGGTGGGCTATGACTTTTCAAACTCGGCGGAGTATGGTTTGGTGTTCAACACCGAATGGTTCTCCTCGCTGGGCCTGACCTTCAGCTTCGGCGTGGACAGCATCTCCATCTGGTTGATCCTGCTCACCACGTTCCTGATGCCGATTGTGATCCTCGGATCGTATTCAGCGGTCACCGAACGCGTTCGCGAGTTTTACATCTGGCTGCTGTTACTCGAAGCAGCGATGATTGGCGTGTTTGTTTCGACCAATGTGATTTTCTTCTACATCTGCTTTGAGTTCACGCTCATCCCGATGTACTTCCTCATTGGCATCTATGGATCATCCGATCGCCTCAAGGCGGCTCGCGTGTTCTTCCTCTACACCTTCACCGGCTCGATGCTGACGTTCGCAGGCATCATTTACATGGCCTGGTGCAATGTCGCTGCAGGGGGCATGTGGGACTTTGGCTTTGCAGCCTTGTCCACCGCGCATCAGAACATGTCCGACAGTCAGCAACTCTGGGTGATGCTGGCGATGCTTGCCGGCTTTGCCGTCAAGGTGCCGATCTTCCCGGTGCATACGTGGCTTCCCCTGGCACACACTGAAGCCCCGACCTCCGGTTCGGTGGTGCTTGCTGGTGTACTGCTGAAACTCGGTACCTACGCCCTGATCCGCATTGCCATCCCGATGCTTCCCAAGGCCGCGTTGGCGGTCGCTCCCATGATGGGTGTGGCTGCGATCATCGGCATTGTCTATGCAGCCTTGATCTGCTGGCGTCAGAAGGACATCAAAAAACTCGTCGCCTACTCATCGGTCTCCCACCTTGGTTTCTGCGTGCTGGGCATGTTTGCCATCAACGTGCAGGGGCTCAGCGGTTCGGTGATGTACATGATCAACCACGGCCTGTCGACAGGGGCTTTGTTCCTGCTTATCGGCATGGTTTATGAACGGTATCACACCCGAGAAATGGCGCAGCTCAACGGCTTGGCCAAGGTCATGCCGATCTGGGCAAGCTTCATGGTGTTCTTTGCCATGGCGTCCGTCGGACTCCCTGGGCTTAACGGCTTCGTTGGTGAATTCCTGACGCTGCTGGGCTCGTTTAACTCGATCCTGATGGGTCCAGTTTACGCAGCCGTCGCAGGAACAGGTTTGATCTTCGGTGCCATCTACATCCTGTACATGGTTGGCAAAGTGGTCTGGGGTCCGCTGAAACTACCTGAAGGTCATGATGATCATGCTTCCGGTGGGGCTTCCGGTGGGCATCATGTCACAGATCTTAACCGTCGAGAAATTGCGGTACTCATCCCGCTGGCACTGGCCTGTTTGTGGTTGGGTCTGTATCCCAACTGCATGCTCAAGACGTTGGATGCACCGTCGCAGGCGATTGTCGATCGTGTGGGCCTTGAGGGCCATGAACAGCCGCTGGGTCCGATGCATCGTCACGTAGAAAATCCTTTACCCACCCATCCCGCGCAACTGACCGTGCTTGACCACACGCCGTCAACCGACATTGCCACAGCCCAGTTGCCAGGAGTTCATCAATGAGTGAACTGTACGTCAAAATCATGGAAATCCGCCCGGAAATCATCATGCTCATCGGAGCATGTTTCTGCCTGATGGTCGGACTTCACCGCTCTGCTGAGATTCGTAAATTGACCGTTGCCGTCGCCGTGCTGACACTGGTTTTTGCCGGTTTCTACAACGCCTGGCAGACGCTTGATTCGGATCATCCCTGGACGTTGGCATCGTTCACCAAGATGGCGGTCTGTGTCGTCGGTGTTCTGCTTCTGAGTTTCGCTTCAGGTTTGCCCGACAAGCTCAAGATGTCCCGCGATGCCGAATCACACCCGGAAAAATTTGACCCGGGCAACGTCATGCGTGGCGAGTTTTATGCCTTCTTCCTCTTTAGTCTCACCGGGGTGATGCTCTGTGGCGGAGCCAACGATCTGGTCTGGTTGTTCCTTGCATTGGAACTCACCAGCCTGCCCACCTATGTCATGGTGGCAACCGGTCGCGATAACATCAAAGCCAACGAGTCAGGTATCAAGTATTTCTTCCTGGGCGCCTTGGCAGCAGCCATCTTCCTCTATGGCTTTGCGTTGATCTACGGCGCGACGGGCGTGACCAACTTCGATGAAATCCGCGAGTGCATTGCGGTCACCGGCGTGACTCCGCTGTTCACGTTGGGCATCGTGCTCTCCATCGTCGGGATCGGCTTTAAAATCGCAGCCTTCCCAATGCACTTTTACACAGCAGATGTCTACGAAGGCGCACCGACACCCGTCACCGCATTCCTGGCATTCGTCCCCAAGACCGCTGGTTTCGTTTCGTTGATTCTGGTGCTGACGCTGACGAGCAAGACCAACTTCCGCATGAGCAACCCCGAAGAACTGCAAGTCTACATCTCACTGCCCAACACCGTGCAGGCCGTGCTCTGGGTGATGGCAGCTTTGACCATGACCATCGGCAACGTCATGGGCCTGATGCAGACCAATGTCAAACGCATTCTCGCATACAGTTCCGTTGCACACTCAGGCTACATGCTGGTCGGACTGCTGGGGATTTCCTCCTGTGTTGCAGGGGTGACTTCCACCAATGGTGCAGCGGGTGTGATGTTCTATCTCATTGCCTATGCCCTGGGGAACATGGCAGCCTTTGCCGTGCTTGCCTGTCTGGAACGCAATGGTGATGAAGCCACCGATCTGGATGATCTGGCTGGCCTCTCAGCCCGCAAACCGATGCTTGCAGCGCTGATGTTACTTGCCAATCTCTCGCTCATCGGTCTTCCCCCGATGGTCGGATTCGCTGGCAAGATTTACATGTTCAGCGCAGCCGTCAATGCCGGGTTCGTCGGTCTGGTGATCATTGCAGTGGTCAACAGTGCGATCTCCGCGGTGTATTACCTGCGAATCGTCAATGCCTGCTACTTCAAGAAGGCGGACGCCTCGCAAACTGAACTGGTGCCGACGCGTAATCGTGTCATGGTTGCCCTGGCCGGTGCCGTGTTGGCGGTGTACCTTGGCCTTGCAGGCAACGAACTGGCTCGCATCACCAATCAGGCCACCATTGCCAACCTGTTTAACGGCAAGATTGTCCGCCAGGTGCTTCAGGATTACCCCGAAGCCATGGGCGGTGAACAGACGGCCTGGAACATTGAAAAAAACAATCCGTAAACGAACGCAAACAACGCACGGATTTTGATCCATTTGTAAACACACTGACTCCTCCCGCACAGTAATCGAGTCAGATCAGGAAAGACGATAGACATGCCCACGATCACCATTAACGGCAAGCCTTGCGAATTTGATGGCAAGAAGATGATCATTCAGGTCGCCGACGAAAACGGCATCGAACTGCCGCGTTATTGCTATCACCCCGGCCTCTCCGTTGTCGCTTCCTGTCGCATCTGTTTGGCTGAGATCAAAGCCCCCAACCCGCGCAACGACAACAAGCCTGAGTTCATTCCCAAACTCATGCCGACCTGTCAGACGCCCGCTGCCGATGGCATGGAAGTCTACACGACCACCCCCAAAGCCACCGCCAACCAGAAACAGGTGATGGAAGACCTGCTCATCAATCACCCGCTGGACTGCCCGGTCTGTGATCAGGCAGGCGAGTGTAAACTCCAGGACTACAGCTACGAATACGGTCGTGCCGAGTCCCGTTTCCAGGAAGACAAAATCAAGCAGCCGGTCAAAGACATCGGCCCCAACGTCAAGCTCTACTCCGACCGCTGCATCATGTGTACCCGCTGTGTCCGCTTCACCCGCGAAGTCACCGAGACCTCCGAGTTGGCAGTCTTTGGTCGCGGTAGCCATGAGCAAATCGACGTCTTCCCCGGCGTGCCATTGGATAACGAACTCTCAGGCAATGTCGTGGATCTCTGTCCCGTCGGTGCGCTGTTGGATAAAGATTTCCTCTTCACCCAGCGTGTGTGGTTCCTCTCCTCGACACCTTCGATCGATGGCATCACCGCTTCCGGCGACAACATCTGGATCGAACACAACAAGGGCAAGATTTACCGCGTCAAACCCCGTCAGAACGACGAGATCAACAAGTGGTGGATCACCGACGAAGTCCGCTACGGCTGGAAGTTCGTTGCATCCGAAGACCGCTTAAACCAACCCCAGCGTCAGCAACTCAATGAGTTGATTGACTGCAAGTGGGACAAAGCCTGTGAAGAAGCAAAGAAGGGCATCAAGACCGCTGGCGACAAATGCGTCCTGATGGTCAGCCCGATGCTTGCAACCGAAGAAGCCTACCTGCTGGGTCAAGCCGCAAAAGCCATGAGTGACGATGTGGTCTTTGCCGTCGGCCCGGTTCCGGTGGATGGCCAAGACAAGACCTTTGCCAACGGTTACACGATCTCCGCTGAAAAAGCGCCCAACGCTCGCGGTGTCCGTCAGGCTTTGGAGAAGGTATCCGAGTCGGTTCTCAGTTACGAAGAACTCTGCGAACTGCTGGCTGACAAGAAGTCCGGCGTCAAGAGTTTTATCCTCACCGGCAACTATCCTTCCGACTGGGTCACCAAGGATTTCGCCAAGCTCATTGGCCGTAATTTCCTCGTGCTCATCGACACGCTTCCAAGCGACCTGGTCAAACGTGCCAATGTGCTCATGCCCTCGGTCACCTGGGCCGAGAAAGACGGCAGCTTCGTCAATCACAAGGGCATCGCCCAGGCATTCGACGCAGCCATCCCCGAGTTGGAAGGCGCCAAATCCGAAGGCCAGATCGCCCTGGACCTGCTCAAAGCCTGTGGCCAGGAAGCCAAGCGTTACAACGCCGCTGCCATCCGTACCGAGATGGGAATTGAAACAGCCGTCAACGAACCCAAAGCCGATCGCGTGGAATCGGAAATGGTGTTTGCTGAACTGTAATCCAATCACTGACGAAACTGCTAGCTAATATTCCAACCTCTCAAAAACGCGGCCAAAACCGCGTTTTTTTGAGTGGTTCAAATCATTATTCTCCATTGCGTCTCTGATTTCGTCACTCCCGCGCAGGGACATGATGCACGTGGTTTTTAAAGTTGAGCACCGGGTGTCAACCCGGTGCCCGTTGTGCATACGTTAATCCTGGGGGGCAC
>PAIY01000201.1 GCA_002704825.1 Phycisphaeraceae bacterium | reverse complement strand
TTCAACACTTCAAGAAAATAGGCGTCAGACTCGCCCATGCGAATCTGACGCCTATTCCCGAGAACTCGTTACAGTTCCCTCGAAAGCGGTGAGAGTGGGATTCGAACCCACGGTAGACCGAAGCCTACGCCGGTTTTCAAGACCGGTGCGTTCAACCGCTCCGCCATCTCACCGGGGTGTGGTTGGTAATGGGGTATCCTCACGATTTTTCGGCTCATTGTCAAGTTGATGAACCATTCGATCGCGTGTGCAGTTAAACCAAGTTGGATTAGAGAATTGTTAAAAAGATCGGGATGTCACTTTTTATTTTAAAAACGTTGCCTTGGCTGTCATTTTATCCGACATTTCTGTTGGCTATGCAGGGTGGGTCTGGGGGATGAGGTTTGTGATGTTTGATGTTGTTCCTCAGAATGTGTTGATGTCCAGTGCGAAATCTCCGTTGGAGTGTATCCCTGAAGGGCAATGTCCCAAAGGGTTATGCCGTGGGCCGTGCAGTGATACGCTTAATGGTCATTGCGCGACGCTGCCTCAGCGTGCGTGTGTCTGGCTTGAGAAGTTGCCGGACCATACTGCCATGGACATGTACGGGATGGAAGAAGACGGCAGTTGGACCGATATGGTCGGCTCGCAGCTTAAGCGGAAAATGCTCGCAGGCGCGTTTGTCGAACTGTGCGAAATCCATGCACCGCGGTCCGGTCGGCTGGGTGACTTTGTCGATCAGGGGCGGATGCTCAAACCGTATTTTGATGCCATGACGGTGACGGGGCAGATCAAGGGACGCCCGGTGATGCCGTCGGCCGAAGCGTCGGGGCATTTGCGTGCGATTGGTGTTGAATCGATTGCGGTGCTCTCGGGTCGTGATTGTGATGCGACGTCACTTCAAGCCGAGTTGGCTGTGCTTCAGTGCAATGAGGTTGGCAATGTGATTTGCTTAAGCGGTGACGGGGGCGATCCCAAGGCGGGGCCGGTACAGATGGCCAGCGTGGACATGTTGAGACTTGCAGCGGATGTGCATGATGAACGTCGACCGTGGTTGGGGGCGGTGATTAATCCGTTTTCGACGCCTGCATCTTTGCCGATGATTCAGTTGAAACAGAAACTCCAGGCAGGTGCGAATTTTCTGCTGACGCAGATGATTTTTGACCTGCCTGCGTTTGAGACATTTTTCAAAGCGTTGACGGTAGACGGGTTGGCTGAGCGTGCCCGCGTGGTGGCCGGCGTGCCGGTGGTGGTCAGTGAATATGGTCTGGAGTTGGCGGCCCGTTTACCGGGTGTCTGGTTGCCTCAAGAGGTTGAGCAGCAGTATGAACAGGCAGCGGATATTCGCGAGTTTGGCATTGCAACAGCTCGACAGACACTCGCGGCGTTGCGTCAGATCCCCGGCTTGGCAGGGGTGCATCTGATGCTGCTTGGCGGTCATGATCCGTCGGACCTGTTGGCAGTGATGCAGTGATGGTCTGGCATGATCTTGCGTGGGCTTTGAGCATGTGTCACGTTCGTGTTTCGTTGCATCGGGTTTGAATGGCAACGTTCCAAGGCAACCGAGTCAAGATGACTCGGCTATATGGATGTATCGCAGGGCCATCTTGGCTGAGTCTCAAACGTGAGGTTTTTACTGCAACACACCGGGGCATTGGCAATGTCGAGGGGAAAGTTTTTCGGCGGTGGCTACAATGGGTCGCCATGAGTGAAGATGCTATTGATACTGATGTGCCTCAAGACCTTGATGAACGTCCCTGGCTTACGCGGATTCTGTCGCGTGCCGGTGATGTGCTTAAGCGGAATCTCGTGCCGGGGTTGATTCTGCAGGTGTTCGTCATTGCGGTGGTTGGTTCGTATTACACGATTGAACCGATCAAAGCGATGTTCGACGAGGTAGCTCAGATCAAGCTGTCCTATGGCTTTGTCTTTTCCGCGATCTCCACTGCAATCTTTGGCGGGTTGATTCCCTTTCTGGTTCAGAAGTCGCGTCCGAAATATCGCAAGCTCATGCCGACAAGTCACGTCTGGTTTTTCGTGATTCTCTGGGGACTCAAGGGCTTGGAAGTGGACCTGCTTTACCGATGTCAGGCGATGATGTTTGGCGAGGGCAAAGACTTTTGGACGTTGTTGAGTAAGACGGTGTTTGATCAATTGGTCTACGTGCCGATCTGGGGTTTGACGAGTTGTGCGATCTTGATGACCTGGCGTCAATGCGGTTTCAGCTTTTCCAGGACCAGGACGGTGTTGTCCAACAAGCGTTGGTGGACGGATAACCTGATGGTGATGATGCTGCCCAACTGGTTGATCTGGGTCGTGGCCGTGGTTGCGATTTACTGTTTGCCGTTGGCCTTGCAGTTACCGGTACAGAATCTGGTGCTGTGTTTCTGGTGCATTTTGCTGATCTTTTTGGCAGATGAGTCGATGTAGGTCCGCGGTTTGATGCTGCTTGATTGAGAGATGTGCTGATGTCGTCGGTTCCTGAATTGCCCGAGTCTGTCGCTGCGGTGCAGGTTGCGTTGGCACCTTCATGGTTGGGGCGGATGCTTGGTCGTGTGCGTGAGGTGTTCAAGCGGAATTTGTTGCCGGGCTTGGTGCTTCAGGGGTTCGTGTTACTGGTGATTGGCGGGTACTACCTGCTGGAACCGGTGCATGCGTTTTTCATGAAAGTTGCCCAGGTCAAGGAAACGTGGGGCATGGTCTATGCCGGCGTGTCGACTGCGGTGTTTGCCGGCTTGATCCCGTTTTTGATTCAAAAGTCGCGTCCAAAGTATCGTCACCTGATCCCATCATCTCACGTGATTTTCTTTCTGGTGTTCTGGTTTGTGATGGGGCTTGTGTTTGATGTGCTGATGCGCACGCAAGCCTGGCTGTATGGTGAGCAGGGCAATCTCAGGACGATGCTCTGCAAGACGGCAACGGACATGTTGGCATTCACGCCGTTGATCGGGTTGCCGGTGATCAGCGTCTGTCTGCTTTGGCGTCAGAACCGGTTTGGCTTTGGCAAGACGTGGGGGATGGTTCGTCAGAAAAGTTGGTGGTCCGAGCGATTCATGTCGATGCTTATCGCCAACTGGATGGTCTGGACGATCGCCATTGCTGCGGTGTACTCGTTGCCGTTACCGCTACAGATACCGGTGCAGAACCTGATCATGTGTTTCTGGTGTGTCCTCCTGATATTCCTGACAGATCAGACGGATTAACAATCGCCGGATGCAAATTGCCCATCTTTCGCAAGTGTTTTAACTCACTGCAAATGCGCGTGTCACGGGTTTTTATAGCGTTTTGTGTGAGACGATATCGTATTTTTTATTTTGCGTCGATCTTGACTTTCAACGCATAGAGGACAATAGTTATAGCGTTGAAGCTATAAAAACAAATTATGCCAAGACCAGCCAAACATCACGAGATTTCCAAGTTACTCAAGCAGCGGATTGCTTCGGGGATGTACCTCGATCAGCCGATCCCCGGCGAACGTGCCCTGGCAGCGGAGACGGGTGTCAGTTACATGACCGCCCGCAAAGCCGTGCAGCAGTTGGTGGAGCAGAACGTCCTGACCCGCGCCAAGAACGGTCGCCTTGAAGCCCCGCAACTCACGGACACCAAGCAGGATGTTCACACCTACGTTTTGCTGACGCCTGCGTTTGAGAGCTTTGGTTACCAGAACATCCGCATGTCCATCGAGCGCGTGATGAGTCACTTTAACGGTGTGCTGAAAATCAGCAGTTACCGTCATTGGCATGACCCTGCGCTCATGTCCGCCTTTGATGGTGACTGGAACGGCATCTTTATCATTCCACCCAACGAGGGACTCCCCAAGCTGCTGCTCGACCGCATGTTGGCCAACCGGGATCGCATCGTGGTGGTTTATTCGGATCTCACGGAGTTGGGCTTTGTCTCACTGGACAACAGTCTGGAATCCTGGGCATCGGTGATGGTTGAGCATCTTGCCAGCCTTGGCCATGACCGCGTGGATTGCCTTAACACCCAACCTGGTAAAGATGTGCTCAACCGTGTCAAGGGCTGGAAAGCCGGCGTCGACAAGCTGGGGATCCAGGGCCACTGCTGGAACGATCAGGTTGAGAACTTCGATTTTAACTGGGTCCGTGCCTACGAAATCGCTTTAAAGGGACTCAAGTCCGGCAAGATGGCCAATGCCGTTTTCTGCACCACGTTGGCAACCTGCAAAGGTCTGGCGCGAGCTGCTTTTGAACTGGGCATGGAACTGGGCAAAGACATTCACTATTGCACCATGGACGTGCCATATGAATCCATCTACGAAATTCCGTCCGTGACCACGCTGAATCTGTATCCACTGCATCACTATGTCCACAAGTCCTTCGAGTGGCTTGAATATGGTGATGGTGTTCTCGTCGATGGCAAGCTGCTCATCGCCCCGGATCAAGCGCCGGATTTATTGCTGGGTGAGTCCACCGGCTTTGCTTCAAAAGCCAATCGCACCAAGCTCAATGAAACGTATAAAGACAGTTAATCTGCCAGGAGACACCCCATGACGACATGCTTTTCAAGACAGTCTGCATTACGCAACCAGGCGTTTACGCTCATTGAACTACTGGTGGTCATCAGCATTATCTCGATGTTGATTTCGATTCTCCTGCCAGCGTTGGCCAGTGCCCGCAAGAGCGCGCGAAGCATTCAATGTGGCAACAACTTCCGCCAACTCGGTTACGGGCAGATGGCCTATGCCGGTGATTATGGCTGGGTTGTTTCACCTGCCTTGACCGGCACGATGTACCCGTACAACTCCGGCTGGTGGTTCATGGTTATGCGTCCTTATGTCGGCCAGGATAACGAAATCCCGACGAACTGGACGCCCTTTACCACGGTCTCGGAAAAAGGTGTCTTTGCTTGTCCTGAATGGCAGAAAAAAGGTTCGGATGACAAATCCTATGCCATGAATAATTTCCAGTATCTGGCCAACCCTGCTTACAACTTTGATCTGGCACCCTACAAAATATGGTACGGTTCGAACTACACCATTCGTCCCGACAGTCAGACCATGAGCAAGGTCATCAATGGTTCGCGCATCATGCTCATGAGCGAACTGGGACACACCACCGTCTCAACCAACTACGGCGTGCACTATGCCATCCGCAACGGCACGTACTGGACCGGTTCTGATGGTGGCACCGCGCCGGCTTTCCGTCACAACGAAGCCAAGAACTCCCTGTTCATGGACGGGCATGTCGGTTCGAATCGCGATGACGATTCCATGAACTGGAACCTTTATCTGAACTGATCTCAACTTAATGAAGGCATAACCGATGCAACGTCTCCACAAACACAATCGCACCTGTACATCATCAAGCATGGGCTTCACACTCATCGAACTGCTGGTGGTCATCAGCATTATCTCATTGCTGATCGCCATTCTGTTGCCCGCGTTGGCCAATGCACGCAAAGCAGCGCAAGGTGCTCAGTGCGGTGCGAATCTGCATCAAATGATGGTCGGCCAGGCAGCCTATCTACAGGACTATGGCTGGTATGTCACGCCACGATTTGCCTATAACGCATCGATTCACCAGTTCAACAATCACTGGTGGCAGTTCACCCTTCGACCTTACATTGGATTGGATAACAAGAAACCCGGCAGTTGGGCAGACTATGCAACCATGTCTCTGGAAGGCATTCTCAGATGCCCGACGCTTCAGGTTGTCAGTGCCGATACCCGTGCCTATGCCATGAACAACTTTGATGCCATTGATGGTACTTACTGGGCGCCAAGTCCGTATAAACAGTGGGATTCAATTACCAATTCGCTGACTGTTCGTGAAGACTTTATTGCCACCCGTAAGTATCCCATCACCCCTTCGATCAACATGTTCATGAGTGAGCTGGGGCATGCTGCCAATGGTTACACGCATTACTCAATCCGAAACGGTGATTACTGGACGGGTAAGGCTGGCGATACCTCTCCTGCTTTTCGACACAATGATGCCAAGAACGTTTTGTTCCTCGATGGGCATGTCGGCTCCTTTAGAAATGACAACACCATCAACTATCAATTGTTCAAGGGACCGTATTTCTAAACACCACCCTGGACGCATAGAAATCGAAGCTTGTTGATACCGCATCATGCGCCTGTTTGCCGACAGGTCAGAACCGATTCGTCCGCATCACAACCAACCAAAGGGATTTTGACTGTGAAGCTATTACATCGTTTGTGCTTGATTGTATTTTGTCTCGGTGTATTGACACCCGCACTGCATGCCCAGTTGATCGAAGACTTTGAACAGGGAAATAGCTGGGATGTCCGTGGTCCGGCCAAGCTTGAGTCATCCTGCACTGTTGTCGATTCACCACAACGTGTTGGCAAGAGCCTGCAGATTGGCTGGGGTGTCCCGCGTGAGAAGTACCTGGAAGTATTCGTCAAAGAACGTCCCGTGATCGATGGCTTTGACACCAGCGCCAAGCCCAATCATGCCACCGTGTCCGTCGATGTCTTTTCTCCCGGCAGTGAAGAACTGCATCGCATGTCAGTCCGCTTTGTCGACAAGCATGGTGAAGTCTACCAGTGGCAAACCTCCATCAATGCCGTCAAGAAAGAAGGTTGGCATACCGTCAAGTTCGACATCCGGCCGGACAATTCGGTTGTCCATTGGGGGGGTGCTGATGAACACAAAGACACGATTGACGGGCCGGTGAAGTTCATTGCTGTGACGTTTGATTTTGACAGTCGCGTGCAACCGGCTCAGGAGGCAAAGAATCGTCGCATCTTCCTGGACAACATTGCCGTTGAACTGCCCCAGGATACCAAGACGATTCCCGCTTCGGCTGAGGCGATCACGGTCGAAGACTTCGAGCAAAGTCCGCAATGGCATGTCTACAAGCCTGAGCAGTTCAAAGCCAACTGTCAGATTGCTGATGCGCCCAATCGCCAGGGCAAGAGTTTACAGGTGCATTGGGATCTTCCCCGCGCCAAGTACTTTGAAACCTATCTGGCCAAACGCATCCCGCTGACCGGTCTGGACACTTCCATCAAACCTTATCACGCGACCATCACGTTGGATGTCTTCTCACCCGGTACTGCCGAAGTGATGAGCCTATCCATGCGACTGCGTGACGAGGAAGATGAAACCTTCCAATGGTCCACCCGTGCCAATTTCACCAGGGAAGGTTGGCAGACGTTGACCTTTGACATCAAGCCCGACAACTTCCGCGACAGTTGGGGGGGCAAACAGAAAAACCCCAAACAAATCGATGGCAAGATGGTCCTCTCAGGCATTGCTGTCGGATTCAATACGCAGATCGATGCGTCGGATAACCCGCAATTGCGTCGCCTGTTTTTGGATAACGTCACCATCAAACTCCCACCCCAGGCACCGGCAGCTTCGGCGCCGGTCAAACCCTCTCAGCAAGCAGCCGTCATCAAGCTTGGCAAAGTGGACCTTCAACGCATCGACGTGAGTTTGAACACCGGCCACCCGATGCACATCGTCGATCCCACCAACCCGCAGCCTGCTTTTTTGATGCTCAATAACAAGTCCAACACCGCGCAGAAGGTGGTGTTGGACATGCAGGCGTCGAGTTTTCTGGGACGTGAATACAGCTTCAAACGCACACTGACGCTGCCAGCCAAAAAGGTCACGCCGCATTTTCTGCCGTTGCCTCAGGACAAACAGGATCAATGGTGGATTTACTACACCCTTGCCGATCCCGACTCGGCTGAAAAAGTCTCCGACCGTGAACTACTGGGCATGATGACGCCCAACGGCAACAACCCCGAGTATCACCCCAAAGACCGCTTCCTCTTTGGCATGTGTTCCCATTCCGGTCGTTACGACGATCAGATCATGCAGGCCGAAGCCTACGCCACCGGACTCATCGGCATCGACATCAGTCGTACCGCGTTGACATGGGGACACCTTCAGCCCGATGCCGATACCTGGAAATGGGACAAGATGGATCGGCTGCTGGAACTCTACAAAACCCAGAATGTCGAACTGCAATATCTCTGCGCGTTTACCCCAAGATGGGCGACGACCGGTGATGCCACCAGCAAGGATTGGCTGGTCTGGTCCCGCGCTGCACCTAGACTTGATGCATGGGAAAACTATCTCCGCCATGTGGTCGGTCGTTATCACAAGGACATTCGCTTCTGGGAAATCTGGAACGAACCGGACCTGCCGTTCTTCCGTGGGACCGCTGAAGAGTACATCCAGATGTGCAAGGTGGCCTACCCAACCATCAAGTCCATCGCGCCAGATGTGACCGTGCTTTCAGGCGGGTGGTCCGCAGCCAACCGTAACCCCGGCTTCATCGAAACGGTGTTGTCGCAGAATGCTGACACCTTCGACACACTTGCTGTGCACGCGCATGGTTTCTTCGGCTCATTCAAGAAAATCGTCGATCTTCGTTGGGGGGATCTCCGTAAGCAATACGTGCAGGACAAGCCCATCTACTTCAACGAAACCGGTCTTTCCTCGCCAGGCGATACCATCGATGCCGACACCCAACAGGCTGTCGAACTGGTCCGCAAAGTGACTTTCACCATGGGCCGCGGTGCGATGGCATACAACTGGTATGACCTGCGTCACGACGGTGATAATCCCAACGATCACGAACATCGCTATGGCATGATCACCCGTGATTTTCAGGCCAAACCCGCCTACATCGCCTACAACACACTCATTGGATTACTGCGTGGCTACAAGTTCCACAAGCAGTTGATAACCAACGATGACCAGTGGATGTTCCTCTTTGAAAATGACAACCAGTACGTGCTCGTGGGTTGGTCACAGCAGCCCTATGCAGTCGGGCAGGTTGTTCTTCACGCCGACAGCAAGACCGTGCAGCACGTGGACATGATGGGTAACCGCCGCACCTTGCCACGTCTGTCCGATGGCAGTGTTGTCATCGGTCTGGAGATGCAGCCGGCTTACTGGACCTTTGACAAGGCCACCAACGCACCGGCACTGACCAACAATCTCATCGAACTGCCGGGCATCGCTGCGTGGATTCCCAATGAGCCCAACACGATTGCCTTTGACTTCACCAATCCCCTGAAAAACAAGGCGGATTTCCTTTTCCGCGTGCAGCTTCCCATGGCATTGAGCGGCGCGACCATGCAGTTTAACAAGACCATCGACGCCAGCCAGAAAGTCTCCCTGTCCCTGCCGATCGGGCAGGTCTCCGGCGAGGTGGATTACGCGCGACCCTTCACCTGCATCATGCAGTATCAGGACCGTGACTATCAACTCAAAGGTTCCTGTCAGATTCCCATCCAGTGGGCCGGTGTGATCCAAAAGGGCAGCATGCCCGAGAAACCGACATTCACACTGGATCACCGTGATCAGATTTTTGATCTGTACATCGGGGACCCGTCGACGAAGCATCGTCTCTGGACCGGTCCCAGGGATTTGAGTGCCCGGACATGGGTTTGGCTTGAAGGTCAGAACCTGCGCTTCCGATCCGTGGTCAATGATGACAAGCATGTTCAAACCAATCCTGCTGACGCACTGTGGAAGTCCGACTCTATCCAGCTTGCCATGCAACTGCCCGGCCAGAACGGCATGTGGGAAATCAATCTCGGGCGCACGCAGGATGGCAAGTCGCTGGTCAACCCCGGCATTGTTCCTCAAGGCCTTGATGCCTCTGCCGTGAACAACTCCGCCCTCAAGACCAGCGGTGGTGACGGCCAGGTGATTTATGACCTGACCCTGCCGCTTTCAGCGTTGAGTGTCACACCTGAAAAGTTCGTGCAGGGACTCTACCTGAGTATGCTCGTCAATGATGACGATGGCCTTGGACGCGATGGCTGGATCGCCCTGTCAGCCGGGATCGGCAGTGGCAAAGACCCAAGCTGTTACCCGCTATTTGTCGTCAAGTAAACGCATTGAATATCGCAACAGAAAAACCGCTTGCGGTTTAGCGCTCCCATCAATTGGGAAACCCGACACGTTCAAACGAACGCCGTCGCGCTAAACCGCAAGCGGTCGATCATTCTGACGAAACCCGAAACCCGAAACCCGAATCTAAAACATCCCCGGTAACACCTCATCCATCTCCGGGTAAAGCATGCGTAATTTCGCACAGTCAAACCGCTCACTCATCTCCTCGGGCGGCTGCTTGGTGAGCATGAACCGCATCACCGCATCCACTACCACGCTCGGACTCACCCGGCCGTGCGACCAATGGTCATAGTCCGACCAATCCAGGCGCACGGTGAATTCGTACTGGTTTCGCCGGGTCTGGATGCGAACCGGGTATTGCCAGCAGCGAATCATTTCCATTTCTTCACCGATGTGAATGGTCGCCATGATCAATCCGTCTTACAATGGAAGTCTATGTCCCAAGGATATCACATTCCCGATGACGAGGACGACCCGAAGCTTGCCATCCGGCGGCATACCGATCGCTGCTTCTTCAAAGTCGAGGAAGTGGTCGAAGGTGAGGGCTACATCGTTGATGGGATTTTGATACCCTTGGACGATGTTGCTCAAGTCCGCGAGGATGACAGCGATGTGTGTAATCATGAACCCCCGATAGCTGCGACACGGCGTGTTGCTGAGTCTGAATCAGAAGCAAGCGATGACATTCCTGATTGAAACATTACTGCTGGGCCTGGTGAACCTGTCACTGCATAAATCCCGTTCCCTGCTGACGGCTTTGGGCATCATCTTCGGTGTTGCTGCGGTGATCACGATGGTGGCCATCGGTGAAGGCAACAAGCAAAAGGCCCTGGCGGACATCCGTGAACTGGGCGCTCGCAATGTCATTGTCCGATCCGTCAAACCACCATCCGATGCCAGCAACTCCGGCTCGTCCTCTTCACAGGTGCTCATCCAATACGGCATCACCCGCAAGGATATCCGCCGACTTGAGCAAACCATTGACGGCATCGAACGCATCGTCAATCTTAAACGCGTCGGCAGCAAAGTCACCACCCCCAAACACAAAGTCGCAGCTGAAGTCTTCGGCACAACCGCCGAGTTGGCACGTGTTACCCGCCTCCAGGTTGCCCGTGGTCGCTATCTCACCGAAGCCGATGAGCATCAATCGACCAATAACATCGCGGTCATCGGTGATGCTGTGGCCAAGCGATTGTTCCGACTCGAAGACCCATTGGGTAAAACCTTCAACATTGATAACCAGGGCTTCGTCGTGGTCGGTATCCTCAAACCCGTCGGACTGGCTGCGGGGGCAGGCACCGCACTGGTCGGGCGTGATTTGAACTTCGACGTGCACATCCCCATGTCCGCAGCGATGGCACGTTTCGGTGATACCCGCGTGAACCGTGGTAACGGCAGCTTCGAAGCCACCAGCGTGGAAATCTCCGAAGTCTACATTCAGATCAAAGACGAAAAAGCGGTCCCCGTTGTGGCTGAACAAATCCGACACCTGCTTGAGATTGATCACAAGGAAGCGGGGGATGTGACGACCATCGTGCCTTTGGAATTGTTGTTACAAGCCGAACGCACGCAGAAGATGTTCAACGTCCTGATGATTGCCATCAGTTCGGTGTCGCTGCTAGTCGGTGGTATCGGGATTATGAACATCATGCTGGCCACGGTGACCGAACGAACGCGCGAGATTGGTATCCGTCGTGCGTTGGGGGCGACGCGTCTACATATCGCTTATCAATTCCTGGTGGAGACCACGGTGCTTTCAGGTATTGGCGGGATCATTGGCATACTCGTCGGCTTGGGGGCGATTGCAGCATTGGTCTATGCCAACCAGTATTTCCCGTCACTGGAGAAACCGCGCATCGTGCCGATCTCGATTCTGGTGAGCTTCGTGGTTGCCTCGTCGGTGGGCATTATCTTCGGACTCTATCCCGCGGTGCAGGCATCACGCCAGGATCCAATCGTCGCGCTGCGTCACGATTGATGACTTGTCGAGCCTGGAGCGTTCCCAGAAATTGATGTTCAACGACCCTATCAAAGGGATTGGTGATTAGGGATTTGGGATTAGGGCTGTTTTTCAGGTATCGCCTTGTCTTTACCCTCATCACAAATCCCGAATCCCTTATCTGCCAAAATGTGAAAATGAATTGCTGGAAACGCTCTATTGCCATGTGAAATCACTGCGCGATATCAACGATCAACGCGCATGAAAAAATGCCCTGCATGTTTTTGCACGCAGGGCATTTTATTGTCACGCCAGGTTGCAGTCCGCGGAACTGATACCTGCACGAGGAAGACTCAAAAAAACAGTGATGACTTTAAGCTACCGTTTGCATGTTCATTGTTGCGACGGACCTGGGCAACCCATGGTTTCCCGGCAGCTTGATGGGCGGGGCGGCCGGGGAGTCACTGACAGGCGGGCGTCGCGGAGGTGCGTACGTAAACGCTTTTCTCAGTCAGTCAATGTCTTTCTGGTCATAACAAAAATCTCATTCAACTCGTGCGAATGGTGGATTTTTCGTTTCATCACATTCTGATCAACAAAGACACCAGAATATGATCCGCAGGGATGACAGCTCATACACCGTTACCCGGTAACACCAAACTGCTCGTGTTATGGGTTCAGGCAGATCACTGTCGGTGTTGATTAGTTTTCGACATTGGTGCTTGCAGAGAAGAAAGCTTCTTCGCCACGAGCCTTGGCACGAGCCATCATCTGGTCGTAGTTGGCGTAGCTCTTGCGAAGGGTGTTTTCATTCTGGCTGAGCATCTTGACCACATCGTTACCGGTCAGCGGCTTGGCATATTCAGCCATCTTGGCGGACTGATCAAATGCGCCCATCTGCACAGCGGTGAAGAAGGTCAACACGGCGATGATGGCCACGCCCAGTACGGACTGGACGATGATTTCAACGCGGCTGGCCTTCTTGGGGGCGACGAGTGCTTCGGTTTCTTCGATCATGTTGGGAGTTTCCATATTACTGATCCTTTCTCCAGGTGTGTTTCGATCTGGAATGTTTCTGTTTAGTGTTAACGTTGTTTTAAAACTTAGTTTTCCTCGGCCTTGGTTGCAGTGAAGAAGGGACGGGCCCCGACTTGCTTGGCACGAGAGAGCATTTTGTCATAGTTCTGATAACGGCCGCGAAGTTCACCTTCATTGCTGGTGAGCATTTTCACCACGTCGTTACCGGTTAGCGGTTTGCCGTATTCTGCAATCTTGTCCGACTGGTCAAACGCACCAGCCTGGACGGCGATGAAGAAACTCAGGACGGCGACGGTGGCCAATCCTAATACGGACTCGACAATCATTTCGACTTTCTTGGCAGGTTTGGTTTTGGTAGCTTCAGTAGCTTCCATGGCACTGATCCTTTCTCCGGGAAGCCTTGGGCGGGAGGCTCTTGACAATGACGAGCCTTGTACGCCAGGACTTATTTGCAAATTGCGTGCCAATTGAAATACTTGTCATTATTTCATTCAATTGACTATTAGCTGTGCAATCCCGAATGCTGTTGCCGACTTTCGCTCATTCCTTAAGCGATTGGGGCAAACCCGGGATTTTACGTTGTGTTCCGGGGTTTCCGGGGTTTCCGGGGTGGGAACTGTGCCTGGGGAACTGCCATGCACCGTTCTTTTTTCCATTAAGGCGGAGCATAACAGCAGAATGTCAGGTTGATGTCAAGTTGGGGTTGGGTTTGTGTGATGCTTTTTCATGCACGTATAACGTGGATGTCAGGTTTTCATTTCGTCGTATTGCTGCCTTGTGTTGAATATTTTTTCGTGTCCATCTTCAGTGCATCTCCATCCAGATGCGGTTGATTCAGTGCAAAGATCATTAACAGTGTGAAGAGATGCAAACGACTTTACAGACTCTTTGCAGTAAGACGGATAAGCCTTAACGTCTGTAACGTCTTGATGGGTTGCACGCAGGCAACATGGCTGATCAATGGTGCGTGAAAAGGGGGAGGGTGTGCTTATTGACTGGACATGGCTGCTCCCATATTGCGCAGCAGGTTCGACCATATCCCCAATTTTTTCTTCTCATTGGTGTCCGTATCGGGCTTCTGATAGTCCAGATTGTTCAGTAGCAGACAACCCTTTCCTAATGGATATTCAACAAGTCCGCCGGGTGTGGAGAGCATGGTTATTTTTTTTGCCAACGGCTCGGGGATGCTGCGAATAATTTGGATGTTGTCGATCCCCGTGAGATTTTTGCTCGACGGTTTGTCATACATCTCTAACAATTGGATGTCTATTGTTTGTGCAGCCTGCCCATTTAATGGGATGGTTTGCATGTCCGGCTTGTCTTCGAGTTCGACATTGATCGCTGTTCGCGGATTCCCATCCAGAATCACGCGAATCTTTTTGATGACTTTGTAACTTTCATTGGTCCAGATGTTGAGCTTCTCAAGCCGATTGGGATGGTCGAATGCAAAACGGACACTTTCGTCAGGCGCGACATAACTGATGTACCGCCAGAAGTCCGCGTTGATCAATCCGTTGACCATGTTGGACTGATGGCCCTGCGGTTTGGCGAAGCTGGCAATGTTGTACCCGTCGACCACATGCGAGAACACGCGATCCGAAACATCATATTGATGTCGCCACCTTGCGATGAACTGATCCGAATCCATCGGGATGTCCCGGTCGGAGATGCCCAGCAGAAGTGGGTTAGCCAGGTTGTCCAGCCGGACGCGCTCCTGCATGCCTGCTCGGATTTGATGCGGGAAGCCGACCAACTCATTAAACGTGTCGATGCCTTTGGGTGTCAGGTTCACCAACATCATCCTGCCACCCGCGTTGGCCCACTGCGTGAGTTGGGCTTTGCGTGCGTTAAGCTGGTTCAGATTCTCCGGGGTGGCTTTGACGATCATCACCTGATGCGTGTCCATATGCTTAAGCAGGTCAGCAGCATCACTCACTTCGTCATATTGCACACCGGTCTGCTTGATCAGTTGGGCCAATTGGCGATCACCGCTACTGAGCAGGGCGGTGCGTTTAATCTCTCTGGTTGAAACGGCACTGGCTTGGTTGAGCAGTCGCGTGAGCAGGCGGTCAGCCAACGGTTCGACACCGAGCTTGCTGCCGATGAGCATTTGGCTGAGCACGATGCTGCCGCGTTGGGTGTTGATCTGCACCATGGGACACAGATTCAAATCATGACCAGCTGAGATCATGGGTAACATGCCCGAGCTTGGCATCGCGTAGCTGTTGGTGAAGTTGTAACTGCCATCGGCCCAGGTGAAGAATTGGGCATTGTTCATTCCCTTGAACACAGGGTGAGCCGGGGAAGCGATAAACGCAATCTGTCCCGTTTGTCCCTTGGCACCTTCGAACTCTTCACGTGAGACTTTGCCCGCGTCCTGCTTTTCGTCTGCGAGTTGTAAGTCCAGCCCCAGTTCCTTGCCTGTGAGGGGATCAGCTTGTTCGAGGACGATGACGTTGAAAGTCTTGGAATAAGAAATCAGATTCCTTCGATCGGATGGATTGAGATTGTCCATCGCATTGGGTCCGACGAGTATTGTTTGAACCCGTGCTGAAATGGACATGATGTCTGGCATACGAAAGTGGGGAATGCGTTTTTGTTTGAGCCAAGCGATGACTTTGCCCGATGGATCAAAGACACCGAGTTGGCCAAACACGGGATCTTTGTATTGTTCCGGGAACAACAGTTCCAACGGATGATCATCGGTGAACACCGTCTGACCCTTGACGTTGAGTTGTAGCCGCAGCGTCAACCGCATGTCCGTCAATGTGTGCGGGATGGGTAACGTCAATTCGTCTTCCTGGCTGTGACCGGCTTTGATGTTGTAGGTCTTGGTTCCCTGGCCGACGACCGTGTTGGTGACGAACTGCCAAACCAGTTGGATGGGGTCATCAAAACGTGTGTCATTAAAGACCTTGATGGTTCGCTTGAGCGTGCTGTTGGGATAGACGTTGGTGTTGTGTTCCTTGAGGAAGACTGCACGTGGCGAGAAGGCAGGTTCACAACCGGGGAGCTTGCGCGTCCATGGGCAGATGGCGGTGACGCCTTGCCAACGCGCGCCCTGCATGGCAATGTTCAGATACTTACCCGCACCGACATCTGCATGTTCGCGCCCACGGTAAACCATTGGCCCGCCGACCCAGGCCATCTTCGAGAGATTGCCCGAGTAGTAAAATACTTCACCGAGTACCAATGGATTGTTGCCTGACCACTTGAAGACTTCGGCGCGTGTGTGTTCACCATTGGGTTTGCCGGTCGGATAGTCGTATGCAGCCAGCGGGAAGCCGGAACCTTTGGGGAAGGTGTAGTGTTGGCAATTGATTTCACCGAGTCCCCCCAGATCACCGCCACCATCCTGAAAGCTCGCGCGCGTCGGGTCAAGCTGTTTGGCAATGTCATGCAGCTTGGCCGCACGCTGTTCCATGGCGCGATAGTTGTTGCCATGCCGCAAAAACGCGGTGACGAAAAACATCTCGTTGCCAAGCGAATACATCATCACCGACGGGTGATTGCGATACGCTTTGACAACCTGTGCGACATGCTCCTGGAAGTTGTCCCAGACGATGGGGTTTTCCAGATCATGCGTGATGAACATACCATCAATGCAGGTGGAGAGGCGACCTGGGATGCCATGTGAATCGAAAAAGTCCAAAGCGTTTTTACGTGAACCGAAAATCCGATCGTGATCCTGAGAAACGCGATGAAAGCGATCACCTTGCGCGTGATATGTCTTGAGCCACTGGTTCACATCATGATGCTCCGGCACGTCGACCCAATTGTAAAAATGCCAGGGAACACCATTGAGCAGGAAATCCTTGCCAGTGATTGATACCTCACGAAAGCCGAAGGTTTGATGGTGCGTGTCGACGAGTTGGCCGCCCATGAGCAATTGGCTTTGGAGTTGGTAAAGCTGCGCACCATTCTCAGGCCACCAGCGTTTGGCGTTGGGCATCGCGGTGTCGGGCAGTTCGATGGTTTGTGTGCTTTGGGGTTTGAGTGTTGCCTGGAGTTGCAAGCCGGTTTTGATGGGGGCTTGGGTTGCAAGGTCGATGACACTGCCGAGCCATTGCACGGTGAGTTGGCGGTTTGTGGGGTTGTGCAGTGTGATCTGCGCATTAAGCGATTGCGTTGGATTCACCCTGGTGATCACAAACACATCTTCGACATACGCCATGCCCGTTGCAGTCAGCAACACCGGGCCGATGATGCCGGTGGTCATGCCGTTGCCTTCGCCTTTGGTTGAAGGGTACACCGGTGCGACGTAGCTGCGGTTTTTCAGGAAGTTTCCCGTCGTCGGCGTATTGCGTGCATGATCCAGCGAACTGGTGCGACCCTTGCGTGCTTTGATGTCGATGGCATACCAAGGTCCTTTCACCGCAATGACAATGTCATTGACTTTGCCACGCTTGATGTGATCCGTGACATCCATCGACCAGGGCACCAGCACGGACTTGTGCGTGCCTGCGAGTTTGCCGTTGACAAAGACGCTGACGATCCAGTTGGTCGCTTCAAAATTCAGTTGGAAGGAATCACCGATGCTGTCGGGCACCATCACACGCGTCTTGTACAGCAGGCGATGTCCAAACGACAGTTCATCACGTTCCGCCCAGGCACCGCGACCCTTGCCCGGCACGTTGATCGCGAGCCATCTCAGCGAATCCATCTCCGGCAACTGCATCACCGGCTCGTAAGTGTCCGCATCCATATCAGGATCGTCGAATCGTGCGATCTGCCAAAGGCCGGTCAGTTCAACACCGTTGCGTTGATTGAGCATGCTCTGAGCCTGCAACCGATAGACTTGCTGTTGAGCCTGTTGGTCGACCGGTGATTGGGGAATGTGATACATCCGCCCCGGTTCAAAACCGCCGCGTCCCAAAGCAATGCAGTCCAACGCAACGAGTTGACGGCCATCCAGTCCACCTTCAGAGAACCGCAACGAAAGGGTGTGTTTGCCCGGCGTGAGTGGCATGTCATCACCTTGTAACCACGCGATCTCGTTCCACGTGGTTAACTCCATGACCTGCGTGGTTTGCTGGCGATTGGACGCTTGTTGCCACGGACCATCATCAAGCTTGTATTCAAATGGTGCACGGACCCATTCAAAACCGACACGAAACCACAAGGCATAGTTCCCGCCACGCTTCACATCAAAGCTGTAGCTTAATTCCCATGGGCGTTTAGGGATTTGATGCTTGGCAAATGTCTGCTGCAACATCTTCCCGTCGGAGAGTAAATGCGGGCGTGGCGATTCAGAGATTTTGAAGTTCACCTTCGTCGCGTCAGGTTGTTCACCTTCAATCCAGATCAGATCATTGGTGACAAGATGTTGAGCCTGTGCGACGGAAAACATGCAGGCCAGTAACAGCCAGCAGACGATCAGAGATGCGATGCGATTCATGTGTGGGACCCGATTGGCAAAAGTGTGGTTCTGGCGATAAACCATTTTTACCACAGATAAACACAAATGAACACCGATAAAGGCATTTTAATATTGCCTGCATATCGGTGTTCATCTGTGGTCAATGGTTTGGTGATGTTGGAATTGGCTTAACAGGTGTCGCCGGGTTGTTCACGGCGTGACGGTCGTGGGTCGATGCCGTAGCGGGTGCCTTCCGCCGTTTCGCGTATGGCCTGGGCAGGAAGGTCCGGTTGCGGTGGTCCCCAATAGCATTGGGTGTCGTGACATTCTGCAATGATCTTGACTGCTTCGTCCACGCTGTCGGTGACGCGGAAGAGGTCCAGATCTTCAGGACTGATGCAGGCATGTTTCTCAAGCATGGTCTGCTTGATCCAGTCGACGAGGCCTGACCAGAAATCTTTACCGATGAGGACGACGGGGAAGGGGGCGGTCTTGTGCGTTTGGATCAGGGTCATGCTTTCGAAGAATTCGTCCATTGTGCCGAACCCGCCGGGGAAGCAGATAAAGCCGATAGCATATTTCACGAACATGACCTTACGGGCAAAGAAGTATCGGAAGTTGATCTCATGGGTCTGGTATGGGTTGGGATGTTGTTCCATGGGCAGGCTGATATTCAAACCCACGGACGTGCCACCCGCTTCAAACGCACCTTTGTTGGCAGCCTCCATAATGCCCGGGCCACCGCCGGTGATCACCGCCAGGTTGCTGGTGACGAGTTTGCGTCCACATTCGACCGCTTTGAGGTAATACGGGTCATCAATCCTAGTTCGTGCCGAACCGAAGACGGTCACTGCCGGGCCGATGTCACTGAGTGTTTCAAAGCCTTCGACAAACTCTGAGAGAATGCGAAACATGCGCCAGGCTTCATTGCTCAATGTAGCTTCGTTGGATGGTGTGGATGAATTCATGCGTGCCTCCTGCGGTGTAAATCTGTCCGACTGTGGTCTGGTTCAACTAGCATCGACTTAAGCGTGTTGGTTGCTTGATTGATAATACGATTGACCACATGGGATTGTTCCATCAGGGCCGATAACATGGCAGATGGGTGTCCTGCTTGCTCTTTACGGAGCAACGGGCATAATCCATATCTATGGATCAAACCTCGCCACTGACTGCACAGAGCCCTCAAGTCCGTGATGTGTTGTTGCATCGCTTTGGGATCACCGACTACCGTCCGCATCAGGCCAAGGTGATTGACGCGGTGTTGGCGGGACGTGATGTGCTTTTCACCTTGCCGACCGGTGGGGGCAAGTCGCTGGTCTATCAGTTGCCCGCGATGGTGCTCCCCGGTGTGACCGTGGTGATCTCGCCGCTGATCGCACTGATGAAGGATCAGGTTGATGCACTGCGGAAAAAGGACCTGCCTGCGACGTTCGTCAATTCCACGCTCAGTGCAAACCAACGAGCAGAGCGGTTGCAGCTTGCCATTGATGGCAGAGTCAAGTTGCTGTTCATCACGCCCGAGCGTTTTCGCAGTCCTGCGTTTTTAGAGATCATCGATCAACTCAACGTCACACGCCTGGCCATCGACGAAGCGCATTGCATCAGCATGTGGGGCCATGACTTTCGCCCGGACTATTCGCAGCTTGATACCTACCGTAACTTGCTTGGCAATCCGCCGACGATCGCGCTGACAGCGACGGCCACGCCGGATGTTGCTGCCGATATTGTCCAGCAGTTGCAGTTAACCGATCCCCTGATTGAACGGGCTGGCATTGAACGTGAAAACCTTTTCCTGGCAGCAACCAGTGTCTATGACAATGACGAAAAACTCGATCGCCTGGCACACCTGATCCGCAGTATTGACGGGCCGGGCATTGTCTACGGGGCGGTGATTCGTGATCTGCATCAGATCAAGGAAGGTCTGCGTCAGCGTGGCATCAACTGTCTGCTTTATCATGGCGAACTTTCCAGTCACGAACGCAAGCAGATGCAGGATCGTTTCATGCAGTCGAAAAATGAAGTCGTGCTGGCAACCAACGCCTTTGGCATGGGGATCGACAAAGCCAATGTCCGATTTGTGATTCACGTGCAGATCCCGCGTAACCTCGAAGCATGGATTCAGGAAGTCGGCCGTGCCGGTCGTGATGGCAAGCCGTCCTGGTGCGAACTGATCTACCAGGAGCAGGACATTGCCATCCAGCAGAACTTCATCCAATGGGCCAATCCCTCGCGTGAGTTTCTCATCGGTGTTTACCGCACGCTGGAGAATTGGGGCGAGCGCATTGTCACCAAAGATCTGGATGACCTGCGAAAAGAACTGTTATTCAAGGATAAAGCGGACAACCGCGTGACGATCTGCCTCAAGTGGCTTGAAGTGCTTGGCATCACCGAAGGCAGTATTGAGATGGGTAATCTGCACATCGTCAAACCACTGGATGCCGATCACCTGCCGGAGATTGTCGGGCATGAGGATAAACTCAAGAACGATCTGCATGGCTTGTTGGGTTTGATGCAGTTTGCTTTGAACACCGAATCGAATTGTCGACGTGCGGTGATTGCAGAACATTTCGAGTTGGATGACATTCCCCAATCGTGCCATGCCTGTGATGCGTGTGTGGAGCGTGATGCGCATCTGTCAGAGCATTTCTCACCACGACCTCAAGGCGAAGTCCAAACCGCCAGGACACGTGCCGATCACTTCCACCGAGGCGATTGGGTGCGCGTGGATGGTCGACACATCGGTCAGGTCATCAAGGTCCACAAACGCGGGCGTGACATTGAACTGATCGTCGAAAGCGCAGGCGATCTGCGAACTCGCAAAGTCAATATCCGTCGGCAGACGGTTGAGAAAATTCAACAGTAATGGTTTCCCAATGAGCCGCGCACGAAGTAAGCGGCTTCCTTGAGTCAATGTTTCGAGCGTTTCAAATCATTCATCTCCAAGCTGTCGTTGATTCCGTCATTCCCGCGCCCCCGGAAGTTGGGAATCCAGTGGCATGCAGATGACGCTTACAAGTTCCACTGGACTCCCGCCTGCGCGGGAGTGACGGAAAGGGACGGTTCTTGAGGCATACTGTTCTGGCGTGTTTCCAGTCATTCATGTTCAACTACCTTCTCAAAGGGATTGGTGATTAGGGATTTGGGATTAGGGCTGTTATTCAGGTATCGCCTTGTC